>NZ_JBWKKH010000023.1:0-154412 GCF_056431645.1 Saccharopolyspora sp. NPDC045839 | reverse complement strand
GAAGCACTCATCGCCCTGGCCATGCTCGCCCTCGGCGGCCAGCCCCCAACCCTCCCCGGACGCGCCCGAACACCCACGGACCAGTCACAAGAGCCTGAAATTGCGTGAGTTGTCCACAGCCTCCGGCGTGTCGGGATGCGGCACGCCGGAGGCGGGGACATCCGCAGCGGTCAGGGCAGGAGGAGGAGTTTCCGGTGGTTCGGCGGCCTTCCAGGACTTCGTGCGCCCGGCAGGCGCCTGGCAGCGGGTAAGTGCCGCCGATGCGGATCTAAGTGGCGGATCCAGCGGTACGCCATCAAGCCCCACGCGTCGTGCCGCGGCAGAGTTGCCGATTTCGCGCGAAATCGCCGCCGGTGTCAGGCACCGGGCTCCTTTGGGATCAGCCGGGCAGGTGCGTGGGTGCGAACATGCGCGGATTCGCTTGCAGCACCACGACGTTCGGGCCCGGCTCCGCCAGCGCGGCCGCGAGGTCCCGCTCCAGATCTTCCGGCGTCGACCTGCGCGCCGGGACTCCGAAGGACTCCGCGAGCGCGACGAAATCGGGGCGGGCGAGCTCCGTCCCGAACGTCGCCCCGAAGGCGTCGGTCATGTACTCGCGCAGGATTCCGTAGCCGCCGTCGTCCACGATCAACCAGGTCGCGTTCGACCCCAGCTGCCGGGCCGTGGCCAGCTCGCTGATGCCGTACATCGCGCCGCCATCACCGGAAACCGCCAGCACCGGCCGCTGATCGCCCAGCGCGACGGCGGCGCCCAACGCGGCGGGGAACCCGTAGCCGAGCCCACCGGCGCCCTGCGCCGACTGCATCGCGCCCGGGACGCGCGCATCGAAAGCCGACCAGGCCCAGTAAGCGAGGATCGTCATGTCCCAGAAGCTCGGCGCGTCGTCGGGCAAAGCGGCGCGAATCGCCGCGACGAGCGCGCGTTCGGCGCCCAGGTCCTGGCCGTCGAGCCGGTGCCGGATCTTCGTCAGCAGCTCGCCGACGCGCGCTTCCGCCGCGCCGTCGGGTTCGTGGGCGGAGACCGCCGAAGCCAGCTCCTCCAGGGCGAGCCGCGCATCGGCGTGAATGCCCAGCGCCGGGACGTTCGCCTCCAGCTTGCCCGGGTCCGCTTCGACCTGGACGACGCGCCCGCGCGGCCGGAATGTGTGGTAGTTGCTGGACAACTCCCCGAGTCCGCTGCCGACCACGAGCAGAACATCCGCGTCGGCCAGGAAGTCCGTGGTGTGCTGATCCTCCAGCCAGGACTGCGCCGACAGCGGATGCAGCCAGGGGAACGCGCCTTTGGCGCCGAAGGTCGTCGCGACCGGGGCGCGCAGCTTCTCGGCGAGTTCCAGCAGGGCGTCTTCGGCCCCGGCGCGCACAACTCCGCCGCCCGCCATGATCACCGGGCGCTGCGCGCGATCCAGATCGGCCGCCGCGGCGCGGATCAGCTCCGGCCGTGGCGCCGGCAGTTGCGGCGTCGCGGTCAGCCCGGTCACGGGCGGGACATCGACCTCGGCCAGCAGGACGTCCTGGGGGATCTCGACGTAGACCGGGCCGTGCGGCGGGGTGAGCGCGACCTCCCAGGCGCGGGCGATCGCGCTCGGGATCTGCGACGGATGCCGGGCCGTTCCGGCGGATTTCACGACCTGCGCCACGCACGCGCGCTGGTCGGGCAGTTCGTGCAGGAAACCCCGGCGCGGGCCGCCCAAACCGGCCGACGGGACCTGGCTACCGATGACGACCACCGGGATCGAGGCGGATGCCGCTTCCTGCAGCGCGGCGAGGCTGATCAGCGCGCCCGGGCCGGTCGACACCAGCAGCGGCGCCGGACGACCGGTGGCACAGGCGAAACCCGCCGCCGCGAACCCGGCGTTGAGCTCGGTCCGGAATCCCGCGTACCGCAGGCCGGACCCGGCCAGGGCCTGGAAGATCCCGAGCGCGTGCTGACCGGGCTCGCCGAACACGGTGTCCGCGCCCAACGCCGCGAGCGACTCGACGACGAGCGATCCTCCGGTGCGCATCACGCGACGACTTCTCCCTCCGCCACTGCGGCCCTGCCGAACCGCGAAGACGCCCACCATGAAACATCACGAGCTCTACGGGAAACAAGCGTTTCCCACACCGCCACACCTCGTCCGCAATTTCCATTGAAATCGAAGGTTCGATTTCAATGGAAATTGCGGGCGGATCGCCACCGCACCAGATCAAGTTAGGTTACCCTTAACAACGAGGGGGTCGAGTGGACGGCGAAAGCGCAAGGCCCGGCGCGGAATCGCAGCGGACTCCTGGTCCTGGGTGAACTACGTCCTGTTAGGACTGCCCCGCTCTCCCTGCGAACCGCGTTCGGCGCGGGCCCGCCGAACGCCTGGAAGACCAGCGATCTGAGGGGAATCCACCATGGTCGATGCCGCTCGGCACACGCAAGGCGAATCGGACTGGGCCCCCACCCAGGACGGGCGACGGCTGCACGCGATGGTCCTACCCGGCCCGCCCGACGCCGCCACGCCCACCGTCGTCTTCGAGGCCGGCTCCGGCGCCAGCCGGTCCTCCTGGGCCGCCGTCCAGCCGGAGGTCGCCCGCCACGCCCGCGCGATCGTCTACGACCGCTCCGGCCTCGGTCGTAGCGCGCCCGACCGCTCCAACCGGACCCTCCGGCGCATGGCCGACGACCTCAACGAGGTGCTCGACCACTTCGAACCCGGCCCGTTCGTCCTGGTCGGGCACAGCGCAGGCGGCCCGATCGTCCGCCTCGCCGCCGCCGGCCGCCCCGACCGGATCGCCGGGCTGGTGCTCGTCGACCCCACCGACGAGGCCGCCGAAGTGCTGTTCGGCAACCGGTTCCGCCGCGGCGAGCGCTACGCGCTGGCCGCGGGCTCGGTCCTCGCCCGGCTGGGCCTGCTCGGTCTGCCCTTCCGCCGGATGCTCGCCGAACTGCCCGACGACGTGCGCCGCGACTTCGAACGCGAGGGGTTCACCGCGGAAGTCCTGCGCACCCAGCGGCAGCAGGCCCGGACCTTCCTGGACGAACTCGCCGCCTGGCGCGGCGCCGCACCCGACCTCGGCTCCATCCCGGTCACCGTCATCTCCGGCGGGCGCACCGGCAACGGCATGGGCCCCGCGATCCGCGCCGAGGCCAACGCCTCGCACGCCCACCGCGCCGCGCAGTCCCCGCAGGGCCGCCACGTCATCGCGGCACGCTCCGACCACTACGTCCCGTTCACCGAGCCGGACGTGATCGCCGCCGAGATCGCCAAGCTCCTGCAGACCGGCTAACGAGCGCGCGGAGCCGGCTCGGGCGTCGCGGCCGGATCGGGCTTGGCCGACCCCGGAAGCAGGGCGGCGCCGAGCACCGCGACGAGGCAGCAGCCGAGGACCCACCAGAAGGTGTCCGCGAACGCCACCGCCGTGCCGAGGGCTTCCCGCTCGGCCAGCCTGGATTGGAGCACCACGGCGAGCAGCGCGGTGCCCACGGAGCCGCCGACGGTGTTGAGCATGTTCAGCGCGCACGACGCGCCGGGCAGCTCCGGCGGGCGCATCCGCCGGTAGACGGCGCTCATCACCGGGGCGCTGATCATCGCGATGCCGACGCCTCGCACCAGCAGCGCCGAGCCGAGCAGCGCATCCGTGCCGAGCACCGCGAGGTTGGTGAGCGGGGCCGTGCCGATCGTGATGAGCGCGATCCCCGTCAGCACGAGCGTCCGCGTCGCCAGCCGGTCGATGAGGCGGTTGACCACCAGTGATCCCGCGGCGGCGCCGACGCCCTGCGGCGCGAGCAGCAGGCCCGCATCCCACGCCGACAGGCCGCGCCCTTCCTGCAGGTACAGCGGCAGGAGGAACATCGTGCCGAAGACCGAGGCACCGAGCACCACCAGCGCGAGCGCGGCCGCGCCCAGCGGCGGCCGGGCGAACAGCCGGGGATCCAGCAGCGGAGTCCGGTCGGTCCGCAGCCCGTGCCGCACGAATCCGGCGAGCATGCCCACGCCCAGCACCGCCGCGCCCAGCGCCACCCCGATCGGCATGGAGCGCGCGCCGACCTCGCCGAGCCCGAACACCAGCATCGCGATTCCCGGCGAGAGCAGCGCCGCGCCGACGAAGTCGAACGGCTCCCGCCGGGTGGCCGGCGGATCCGCTGGAACGCACCGCAGCGCCAGCGCGAGCGCGACGATCCCGATCGGCAGGTTGACGTAGAACAGCCACGGCCAGTCCGCGACGCCGAGGATCGAGCCGCCGATCAGCGGCCCCAGCACCGGGGACAGCAGCGGCACCACCCCGACCACGCTGATCACCCGCCCGATCCGGCCGGGACCGGCGGCGCGGGCCAGCAGCGCCTGACCGGTCGGCGGGAGCAGCCCGCCGCCGAGGCCCTGCAGCACCCGGAACACGATCAGGCTCGTCGCCGACCAGGCCAGCGCGCACAGCGCCGAGCCCAGCAGGAACAGCGCGACCGCGGCGAGCCAGGTGCGCCTGCCGCCGAACCGGCCCGCCAGCCAGCCCGACGCCGGGACGGCCGTGACCACCGCCAGCAGGTACGCCGTGGTCACCCATTGGATCTCGGTGACCGAGGCGTCGAAGTCGGCGATCAGCTCCCGGATCCCGACGCTGACGATCGTCGCGTCCAGCGTCGCCATGAACGTGCCGAGCACCAGCACGAACGCGGTGCGCCACAGCGCCGGGTCGATGCGCTCGCGGGTGGCCGCCTCAGCCATCGGTGCTCCGCAGCTGCCCGACGAATCCGGCCGCATCGGAGTCGAGCCCGCCCGCGAGCCCGGCCAGCGCGCCCAGCAGTTCCCGGCTCAGCGCCCGGGCTTCCGCCGCGGTGATGGCTTCGGGCCGGTAGCCGAGGACGCCGGACCAGCCGTCGCCGTCCGGCACGACAGTCAGCGTCACCGGGTGGTGGGTCGCCTCGCGAAACCGGGTGCCGGTGACCGTGAGCCCCGGCGCGGGGTGGCGCAGGCGTTCGGGGTCGGCCGGATAGTTCTCGAACACCACCAGGCTGTCGAACAGCCTGCGGCGGCCGAGCAGCCGCTCCAGATCGGGCAGCGCGACGTGCTGGTGATCGGCCATCTCCTGCTGTCGCGCCTGCAGATCGGCCAACGCCTGGCCCACCGTGCCCGCGAAGCGCGCACGCACCGGCACCGCGTTGGCCAGCAGTCCCACGATCTCCTCGACACCGTCGACCCCGGCCGATCGGCCGGAGACCATCGCGCCGAAGCAGACGTCCGCGCGCCCGGAACGCGCCGCCAGCACTGCGGCCCAAGCGCCCTGCAGCAGGGTGTTGGCGGTGAGCCCGCGCACCGACCCGGCCGAGGTCAGCGCCCCGACCAGTGCCGCGGGCACCTCGAACAGCACCGGCTGCGGGAACTCCCGGGCCGTGAGCGCTCCGCCGGCGGCCGCCAGGTGGTCGCCCTCGGGCAGCCCGTCCAGCTCGGCGGCCCATGCGCGGGCGTCGGCGTCGTGATCTCGCTCTGCTCGCCACCGCAGGTACGAGGCGAACGGCACCGGCGCGGGCAGAGCGCTCGGCGCGCTCCCCCGCACCCGCGACGCGTAGTGGGCGAACAGTTCCACGAGCATTCGCGGCGCGGACCAACCGTCGGAAAGCACGTGGTGGCTGGTCAGCACCACCTCGGCCTGCTCGGGCGACGTCCGGATCACGGTGAGCCGCAGGGGCGGCCCGGCCGCGAGGTCGAACGGTTCCGCGAGATCCGCAGCCAGCGCTCGTTCCACCGCCCCGGGATCCACTTCGACCAGCCTGCGGTCCGGGCGCGGGTCGGCGGGGATCACCTGCACCGCCCGGTCGGGCGGGAACACCGCGGCCAGGTTCGGGTGCCTGCGCACCAGGTCGCCGCATGCGGCGTGCAGCGCGTCGACGTCCAGCACACCCGTGATGGAGAACGTCGATTGCACCGTGTAGGGGTCGGCGGCGCCGTCGGCCCGGTCCCGCGAGTGCCGCAGCATCAACTCCTGCAGCGGCCCGAGCGGGAGCACGTCCGCCACGCGGCGCTCGGACTCCAACCGGTCGATCGCGGCCTGGTCGAGGTCGACCATCGGGAGGTCGGACGGCGTGAGCCCGGCTCCTGCGGCCGCGCCGGGATCGGCGGCGACGGCCAGCAGTTCCGCGCGCAGGTGCTCGGCGAGCCCGGCGATCTCGCCGTCCGCGAACACCTCGCGGGGCCAGCTGAGCCGGACGCCGAGCGCGACGCCGTCGCCGTCGTCGCGCGCCAGCGCGTTGATCATGAGCTGGTGGTCCAGCGGGAGGCCTTCCCCGCCGCCGGAGCCGAACGGGTCCGCGTCGGCCGGGCGCCGCCAGGCCGCGTCCTCGCCACCGCCGGTCGGATAGGTGCCGAGGTAGTTCCAGCTGATCTGCGGCCGGATCGCCGGGACCGCGCCGGCGAGGATGCCGTACCCGAGGCCGTCACCGCTCGCGTGCAGCTGTTCCTTGACCGACTTCAGCTCCTCCGCCGTGCCACCGACGGGCAGCGCCACGCGTGCGGGGTGGATCGCGGTGAACCAGCCGACCGTCTGCGACAGGTCCACCCGGCCGGACCGGTCCGGGGTGTGCGGCGGCCTGCCGTGGCTCTCCAGCGAGACCACCAGGTCCGCCGCTTCCCCGCGCCAGGCCCGCACCGCCCGGGCCAGCGCGGTGAGCAGCACCGGGTCCGGCGTGCACCGGTACGCGGCGGGCAGCGTGGTGAGCAAGGCGCGGGTGGATTCCGGGTCGAGCCGGATCTCGTGGTGCACCAGGGATCCGGCGGTGTCCCGCGCCGGGTCCAGCGACTTCGTGCCGAGCGGCGCCGCTGGTGCATCGGCGATCCCCCGCCAATGCGGCAGCTCCGGCCGTCGCGCCTCGACCGCCGTGCGCAGCGACCGCGCCCAGCCGAGGAACGATTCCCCGTACCGGGGCAGCTCCGGTGCCGTACCCGCGGCGGCCGTCTCGTGCGCCTGGGCGAGGTCGTCGAGCAGGATCCGCCAGGACACCCCGTCGACGACGAGGTGGTGCGCGAGCAGCACCAGCCTGCCCAGCTCGCCGGGCCCCCGGTCCAGCCAGAACGCGCGCACCAGCGGCCCGGTCCACGGGTCCATCCGGGCCTGCGCCTCGAGGATGTGCGCGTCGAGCAACGGGCGCGGGTCGTCGTCGACCGACGCGGTGACGCGGGTGAGCACATCGGCGCCGGTCACCGCGCCGGGCTCGGGGATGCGCAGCACCGGCTCCGTCCCGTCGACCGGCTCGACGAGGTGGCCGCGCAGCGCGTCGTGCCGGGCGAGCACGGCGTCCAGCACCGCTTGCCAGGTCGCCTCGTCGCCACCGGCGGGGACGCACACCTCCATCCACTGGCAGAACCCGGATGCGGCCGTGCCGTGGCGCAGCAGGTCGCGCATGACCGGCGTCAGCGGGACGTCCCCGGAGGCCGGAGCCGCCGCGCGGGCCTCGCCGTCGACTTCGGCGAGGACCGCGATGCCCGCCACGGTGCCGCCCTCGAACACGTCGCGCGGGCTCACCCCCAGGCCGCGGCGCCGGGCGCGGGAAACCACCTGCAGCGCCACGATGCTGTCGCCGCCGACTTCGAAGAACCCGTCGTCGAGGTTGATCGCGTCGGTGCCGAGCACCTCGCGGAAGATGTCCAGCAGCAACGCCTCGGCGGGTGTTGCGGGCTCCCGCGAGGCCGCCGCCGGGCCGGGCGCGGGCAGCGCCGCGCGGTCGAGCTTGCCGCTGGTGTTCAGCGGCAGTGCGGTCAGCGGGAGCAGCGCGGTCGGCACCATGTAGTCGGGCAGCTGGGCGGCGAGGTGCTCGCGGAGCAGCGCGGCGTCGAAATCGGCGCCGTCGGTGGGGATCACGTAGCCGACCAGCCGCCGCTGCCCCGGCTCGTCCTCGCGGACGATCACCACGCACGCGCGCACGTCCGGGTGCCGGGTGAGGGTGCTCTCGATCTCCCCGAGCTCGATCCGGAACCCGCGGATCTTGACCTGGTGGTCGACGCGGCCGATGAACACCAGCTGCCCGTCCGGCCGCCACCGCACCAGGTCGCCGGTGCGGTAGGCCCGCGAGCCCGGCGGGCCGAACGGGTCGGCGACGAACGCCGCCGCCGTGAGGTCCGGCCTGCCGATGTAGCCGCGGGCCACGCCCGGGCCGCCGAGGTACAGCTCGCCGGTGACGCCGACCCCGACCGGCTGCAGGCCCTCGTCCAGCACGTACGCGCGCACGTTGGGATCGGGGCGGCCGATCGGCAGCGGCCCCGCGTCGTCGGGGTCGTACCGCCAGGTCACCGCGTTGATCGTGACCTCGGTGGGCCCGTAGCAGTTGAACAGCGCGCGCCGGTCGCCCCAGCGCCGCGCCAGCGCGGGGTCCAGCCGCTCCGCGCCGACCATGAACATCACGCCGGGGTCGACCTCGGCGTCGTCGGGCATCGCGGCCAGGAAGGACGGCAGCAGGTTCAGCGCCGTCACCCGGTGCTCGGCGACGTAGTCGAGGATCTCGTCGCCGGGGATCCGCACCTCCTCCGGCGCGATCACCAGCGTGCCGCCGGAGAGCAGCGGCATCATCGTCTGGAAGAACGCGACGTCGAAGCTGGTCGAGGCGAAGTGCAGGTAGCGGTCGCGCTCGGTGATCCCGAACGTCTCCTCCTGCAGCGCGACCAGGTCCGGGATGCCGCGGAGGGGCACCGCGACGCCCTTCGGCCGGCCCGTCGTGCCGGAGGTGTAGATGATGTAGGCCAGCGCGTCCTCGGTGAGGCCGCGGCGCGCGTCCGCCGGGTCGGCGTCCCACTCGGCGGGGCCGTCCGGCGCGGCGCCGTCCAGCGACAGCACCCGGAGATCCGCGGGCAGGCCGCCGTCGAGGCCGGCCAGCACGTCCGAGGTGGTCACGGCCGCTGCCGGGACGACATCGCCGAGCAGGTAGGCCCGCCGGTCGGCCGGGTAGCCCGGGTCGACCGGGACGTACACCGCGCCCGCCTTGAGCACGCCGAACAGCGCCACGACCTGTTCCACGTCCCGGCCGAGCAGCACCGCGACCGGGTCCTGCGGGCGGACGCCGGCGGCCAGCAGCGCGTGCGCCAGCCGGTTCGCGCGCCGGTCCAGCTCGGCGTAGCCGAGCACCCGGTCGCGGCACACCACGGCCTCGGCGTCGGGTTTGCCGCCCACCCACTTCGCGAACCGCGTCAGGACGCTGCCGTAGTCGTGTGCGGGCACGGCCCCGGTGCCCGCCGCCAGCAGGTCATGCCGCTCGGCGGGTTCCAGCATCGGCAGCCGGTCGACGGGCCGGTCCGGGTCGGCGACGAGTTCCCGCAGCAGCGCGAGCAGCCAGCGGCCGTAGTCGCGGACGGTCGCTTCGTCGAACGCGTGCGACTGGTAGCCGAGCCCGATGACGATCTCGTCCTCGGGGATGACGACCACGGTCAGCGGGTAGTGCGTGGCGTCGGTGATGTCGACGCCCGCCAGTTCCAGGCCCGGCGCGAGCGGCGTGCGCTGCCTGCTGGAGAGCGGGAAGTTCTCCATCACGAGCATCGTGTCGAACAGCTCGCCCGCGCCGACGGTGCGCTGGACGTCCGGCAGGCCCACGTGGTGGTGATCGGCGAGGGCGACGCTGCGTTCGTGCACGTCGGCGAGCAGCCGCGCGGCGGTGTCGCCCGCGGCGTGCCGCACCCGGACCGGGATGGTGTTGCCCAGCTGCCCGATCATCGCGGCCACGCCGTCCACGTCGGCTGGCCGGCCCGACACGGGGCAGCCGAAGACCACGTCGCGCCGACCGGTGAGCCTGCCCAGCAGCACGCCCCACGCCGTCTGCAGCACGGTGGTCAGGGTGATGCCCCTGGCCTGCGCGAAGGCGCGCAGTTCGGCGCTGAACCCGGCGCCGAGCCCGATCGCGACCCGGCCCGGCCGGTCCACCCGGGACGCCGGGTTCGCCGGTGCCAGCCGGGTTCCCTCGTCGATCCCGGCCAGCTCTTCCTGCCAGGCTCGCAGCGCGGCCTCGCCGTCCCTGCGGGCCAGCCAGTGGAAGTACTCGACGAGCGGTGGCGCGGTCGGCACCGGATCGCCGCCGCCGAGCTCGGCGTAGATCGCGAGGAGGGTCCGCCCGACCAGCGGCATCGACCAGCCGTCGAGCAGCGCGTGGTGGTTGGTGATGAGCAGCCGGTGCTCGGTCTCGCCGAGCTTGCACAGCAGGAACCGGATCAGCGGCGGCCGCGCCGGGTCGAAGGGGCGCTCGAGCTCCGCGCCGGCGTGCTCGGCGAGCGAGCGCTCCCGCTCTTCCGGAGAACAAGCCGACAGGTCGGCCTCGCGCCAGTGCAGGTCCACGTCCGCGGGCACGACCTGCACGACCTCGCTCGCCGCGGTCGTGTCCAGGTAGACCCGCAGCGCGGGGTTGCGGCGCAGCAGTTCCGCCGCCGCGCCCGCCAACCGCTGCGGCTCCAACGCGCCGGCCAGGTGGGTCATCGCCTGCACGACGTACACGTCGGCGTCGGTATCGGCGCGCACCATGCTGTGGAAGGACAGCCCGACCTGCAGCGGGGTGGCGGGCAGCACGTCCGCGATCGGCCGGGTGGCCTGCAGCGCGTCGACACCGGCTTGGTCGAGGTTCACCAGCGGCAGATCGGAGGGCGTGAGCCCGCCTTCGCCGGCGCCGAGGCCGTTGGCGTGCGCGGCCAGCGCGTCCAGCGCGGTCGCGAACGCGCGCTGCAGCTCGGCCACGTCGTCGGGGGTCAGCACGAGCCCGGCGGCGGTCCACTCGACGGCGAGGCGGGGCGCGTCGGCCTCGTGCACGAAGCAGTTCAGCGCCAGCACCTGCTCCAGCGCCTTGTCCGGCGGTTCCAGCACGGCGAACGGGTCGCCATCAGGCAGCCGCCAGCCCCCGCCCGGCAGCGGGGCGAACCGGCCGAGGTAGTTGAGCAGCACGTCCGGCGGCGGTGTCGCGCCGAGCTCGGTCCGGGTCTCGGGGTCGAGGTGGCGCAGCACGCCGTAGCCGATGCCGCCGTCCGGGATCGAGCGCTTGGCCTCCTTCGCCGCGCGCAGCAGCCGCCCGGCCGCCGGGCCCCCGGCCAGCGCTTCGGCGAGGTCCGCATCGGCGGCCACCGCATCCGCCGGCACGCGGACCGGGTATTCGCTGGTGAACCAGCCGACCGTGCTGGAGAGGTCCGCGCCGTCCACGAGCGGTTCCCGGCCGTGCCCCTCCATCGTGACGGTCGCGGCGTCGGTGCCGGGCCGCACGGAACGGAGCGCGAGCACCAGCGCGGCCAGCAGCACCTCGTCGACCCCGGCGCGGTAGGCCTCCGGCAGCGCGGTCAGCATGGCCGCGGTGGCCTCCGGCGTGGCCGTGGTCGTGCTCCGGAATCCCGTCTTGACCGTGTCCAGCCGCTGGTCCAGCGCGCGGTTGCCGAGCCGGACCGCGGCTTCCGCCGCCCGGCGCCAATCCTCGAACTCGGCGCGCCGAGCCCCCTGCTCGCCCTGCTCCGCCAGGAGCGTCGCGTGCCGCCGCCAGGACGTGCCTGCCGGGGAGAGCTCGGCCTTCGTGCCGTACGCCGCGGCCTGGCACGCTGCCTGCAGGTCCGGCAGCAGCACTCGCCAGGACACGCCATCGACGATCAGGTGATGGGCCAGCACCAGGAGCCGGTCGGGCATGCCCGCCTCGGTGCGCACCAGCGCCACCCGGAGCACCTCGCCCGCGCGCGGATCCAGCTCGGCCGCCAATTCCTCGGCGATACCGGCGATATCCGCCGAACTCGGCACCTCGCGGACGACGCGTTGCGCGGGCACCGCCCCGAGCGGGCGCACGGTCAGCGCGTCGGCGCTCTCGGCGCGCAGCCGCAGTGCGTCGTGCCGGTCGAGCACGGCCTGGACGCCGACGACGAGGTCTCCCATCGCGAGGCCCTCGGGCACGTGCAGCGCGGTCCACTGCGCGTAGCCCGCCACGACGTCGACGTCCGGGTGCGGGTCGAGCAGTCCACGGACGATCGGCGGCGCGGGCACCGGCCCGGTCGGGTCGTCCGGAACCTGCGCGGGCGCGTCCGCGATCTCCTCCGCCGAGGCCGCGAGCGCGGCGAGGGTGCGGCGCGCCAGCAGGTCGCGGGGCCGGAGGTGCAGGCCGTGCGCGCGGAGCCGGGCGCTGACGGTGATCGCCGAGATGCTGTCGCCGCCGAGGCCGAAGAAGTCCTCGTCCACCCCGACCTCGTCGGCGCCGAACACCTCCGAGACGACCGCGCAGAGCAGGCGCTCGCGCTCGGTGCTCGGTGCGCGGCCGGACTCGATCCGCGGCGCGGGCAGCGCCGCCCGGTCCAGCTTGCCGTTGATCGTCACCGGCAGTTGGTCGAGCAGTACCACTGCCGACGGGACCAACGCGTCCGGCAGCCGCTCGGCGACGGCGGTGCGCACCGCCTCCGGAGTGAGCGATGCCCCGTCCGACGGCACGGCGTAGCCGATCAGCCTCGGCCGCTCGCCGTCGGTGTTCAGCACGGCCGCCGCCGCACTCACCCCGGCGACCGCGGCGAGCGCGGCTTCGACCTCGCCGATCTCGACCCGGTAGCCGCGGATCTTCACCTGCCCGTCGCCGCGCCCCAGGTACTCCAGGCCGCGGCCGGGCACCCAGCGGGCGAGGTCGCCGGTGCGGTAGGCGCGGTCGCCGGGCGCGCCGAACGGGTCGGCGACGAACCGCTCGGCGGTGGTCGCGGGCAGGTTCAGGTAGCCGCGGGCGAGGTGCGGCCCGGCCAGGTACAGCTCGCCGATCGCGCCCGGCGCGACGGGCCGCAGCGCGGCGTCCAGGAGGTAGATGCGGGTGCCCGCGAGCGGCCGGCCGATGGTCGGTTCGGCCCCGTCGATCACCGCGGCGGTGGCGTCCACGGTCGCCTCCGTCGGGCCGTACAGGTTGCGCCCCGGCACCGGCGACCCGGCGACGCGCTGCCACAGGGCGCCCGGCGTGGCCTCGCCGCCGAGCACGAGCAGCGACGGCCGGTGGTCTTCGGCGTCCAGCAATCCCGCGTCCACCAGCGGCGCCGCCATCGACGGCGTGGTGTCCACGACGTCGATCCGGTCCTCGCGGTAGGCGGCGAGCAGCGCGTCGGCGTCCTTGGCGAGCTCGACGTCGTAGAGGTGCGTCTCGTGGCCGCACAGCAACCAGAGCAGCTGGTCGAGGGAGGCGTCGAAGGCGAAGGAGTAGGTGTGCGCCGTGCGCAGCCGCCGCCCCGCCTGCCGGTGCGCCTCGGCCACGACGGTGCTGCGGTTGTGGTGCAGGAGACCGGCGAGCGCGCCGACCCGGCCCAGCACGCCCTTCGGCCGCCCCGTCGAGCCCGACGTGTAGATCACGTACGCGAGGTGCTCGGGGTGCCGCGGCGCGGCCAGCTCGTCGTCCGCCAGCGGGATACCGGCGTAGCCCGCGAGTTCGGCGGTGAACTCCGGGGCGTGCAGTGCCACTCCCGGCACATCGGCGTCGAGCCCGGTTTCCCCACTGGTGAGCAGCAGGGCGGGGCGAGCGTCCGCGAGCAGCTCGCGCAGCCGTTCCGGCGGATGCGCGAGGTCCAGCGCCAGGTACGCGGCGCCCGCGTCCTGCGCCGCGAGCAGCGCCACGACCAGGTCGACCGAGCGGGGCAGTGCGAGCGCCACCACGTCGTCCGGGCCGATGCCCCATGCCCGCAGTGCGCGGGCGAGCCGGTGCACCCGCGCGGCGAGGTCCGCGGCGGACAGCCTCTCGGAGCCGTGCACCAGCGCGGTCCGCTCCGGTTCCGCGGCCGCGAGCTCGTTCAGGGCGGTCGGGACGTCGACCGGTTCGCCCGGCAGCGCGGGCGCCGACCACTCGGCGAGCAGTTCTTCCCGCAGGGCCGGTGCCACCAGCTCCACCTGCCCCACGGCCGGGGCGTCATCGGCGGTGAGCTGCGCCAGCAGCCCGCGCAGTGCGGCGAGCCTGCCGTCCACATCGGACTGGGTGTTGGTGCGCGCGTCCACCTCGAAGCCGAGCAGCAGGCCGCCGTCGGCGGTCGGCAGCACGCTCAGCCCCAGGTCCTCCGGCGGCCCGCCCGCGATGTTGCGCATCACGCCGGTCGCGCCGCCGAAGTCGATGGTCAGGTCGAACGCCTTGAGGTTGATGCCCCGGCCGTGCAGCAGCGCGCCGGCACCCGGCGCGGCGAGGTCCTGCGGCAGGTTCTCGCCCCGGTAGCGCTGGTGCCTGCGCATGTCGCGCATCGCCTTGGCCACCCTGCGGCTGAGTTCGGGAAGCCGGTCGCCGCCGCGCACGGGCACCCGCAGGGGCAGCACGTTCACCGCCATCCCGGGGGTGCGCAGGCCGGAACCGAACCGGCACATCAGCGGCAGCGCGAACACCACGTCCGACTCCCCCGACACCCGGTGCACGAACGCGGCGTAGCAGGCGATGAGCACTTCGCCCCAGCTGGTGCGCGCCGCCTCGGCGACCGCGTGCAGCCTCGCCACCTCGTCGGCGGACAGGACCGCACGCGCGATCAGCGTCTCGTCCGCGGGCCCGGCGGGCTCGTCCACCGCGGTTGCCGGCTCCGGCAGCGGGGTGAGCACGTCGCGCCAGTAGTCGCGGTCCGCCGCGAACCGCTCGCCGGCGAGGTACTCCCGGTCCGCCTCGACGAGCTCGGCGAACCGGCCGAACGGCGACGGCGAGACCTCGACGCCCTGCACGCGGGCGGTGTAGTGCTCGGCGGTGCGGCGCGCCAGCATCGCCGCGCTGTAGCCGTCGAACACCAGGTGGTGGCCGAGCTGCGTGTACCAGACCTCGCGGTCGGAGAGCCGCAGCACGGTCCGGGTGTAGAGCCTGCGGCCCACCATCTCCCGGCATTCCGCGGCCAGCCGCGCGCGTTCGGCCGCGATGTACGCCTCCGCGGCGGCCGCCGGGTCGGCCTCGGCCCGCAGGTCCACGATCTCGGGCAGTTCGGTCGGGCCTTCGTCGATGTACTGGCGCGGCCCCTCCGGGGTCTCGAACACCCGCAGGCGCAGGCTCTCCGCCTCGTCGGTGGTGGCCCGCACCGCGTCGGCCAGCGCGTCCACGTCGATCGGGTCCGGCCCGGAGAGCTCCACCACGTCGCCGACGACGTAGTACGGCGAGTCGGGCTCGAGCCGCTGCGCGTTCCAGACGCCGAGCTGCGCGCGGGTCAGCTCCATCGCCTCGGGAGTGCGGGACTCGATGCTGGCAGTGCTCAACGCGGGCTCCTGGGGATGACAAGACCAAGGTCATCGTTAGCTTAGGCTAAGCTAAGGCAATCTCAAGCAAACGTCACGCCGATCTCACCCGGACTCGGCGACCTGAACCCGGTCCCGCAGTTTCAATTGAAACTGCGGTCCTTCGGCGCGTCGGGCCACAACGCGCCGAAGGCTGTGGACAACTCCCGCAATTTCAATGGAAATCGAAGATCCGATTTCCATTGAAATTGCGGACAGGCCCGGGGCGGCGTGCGGGGTCAGGGTTTTGGGACGACCATCGGCGTGCCCGTCAGGGGGTCCGGGACGACGATGCTGGGGAGGTCGAAGACCTCCTCGAGCAGCGTCTCGTCGACGATGTCGGCGGCGGCGCCCTCGGCCACGACCCGGCCGTCCTTCATCGCCACCAGGTGATCGGCGTAGCGGCAGGCCTGGTTGATGTCGTGCAGCACCGCGATGATCGTGCGCCCCTCGTCGCGCAACTTCGCCAGCAGCGTCAGCAGCTGGTACTGGTGCGCGATGTCCAGGAACGACGTCGGCTCGTCCAGCAGCAGGTAGGGCGTCTGCTGGGCCAGCACCATCGCCACCCACACCCGCTGCCGCTGCCCGCCGGAGAGCTCGGCGACCGGCCGCTCCGCCAGTTCGGCGACGCCCGCGGCGGCCATCGCCTCGGCGACCGCCCGCTCGTCCTCCTCCGAGGTCGCGGCGAGGAAGGACTGGTGCGGGAACCGGCCCCGGCCGACCAGCTGCTTCACCCGGATGTTCTCCGGCACCGCCGGGTCCTGCGGCAGGAAGCCCAGCGAGCGGGCGAGCTCCTTGGTCGGGTACGACCCGACCGGCCGGCCGTCGAAGTTCGCCGCGCCCGAAACGGGCTTCAGCAGCCGCACGAACGCGCGCAGGAGGGTCGACTTCCCGCACGCGTTCGGGCCCACGATGGCGGTGAACGCGCCGTCCGGGATGTCGAGGCCGAGGCGGGTGGAAACCACCCTGTCGCCGTAGCCCAGGGTGAGTTCCTGCGCGCTCAGTCGCGAGGTCATGCGCGCTCCACCTCCTTGGTGAGCAGCCAGATCAGGTAGCAACCGCCGATCGCGGTGCTCACCACGCCGACCGGGAGCGACACCGGCGCCAGCAGCATCTGCGCGATCAGGTCCGCGGCGAGCAGCAGCACCGCGCCGGTGAGGGCGGCGGGCAGCAGCGGCACGCCGGCGGCCTTGGCCAGCCGCCGCCCGATCTGGGGCGCGGCCAGCGCGATGAACACGATCGGCCCGGCCACCGCGGTCACGGTCGCCGTGCATCCGACGCCGACCAGCACCAGCAGCAACCGGTGCCGGTGCAGCGGAACACCGGTGGCCACGGCGACGGAGTCGCCCAGCGCGGTCTGGTGCATCGCGTGCGCCTGGGTGGCCAGCAGCACCAGCAGGCCCAGGATGATCGCGAACGGCAGGTACACGTCCGCCCAGTCGATGCCGTTGAGCGAGCCCGCGCTCCAGCCGACCGCGGCGATCGCCACCTCCAGCTCGGCGCGCAGCACGATCCAGGCGTTCACCGAGGTGAGGATGGCGTTCATCGCGATGCCGACGATCACCAGGCGCAGCCCGGAAAGCCCGCCCTTGGCCGAGAGCAGGTAGATCACCGCGGCGGCCAGCACCCCGCCGAGCACCGAGCTCCCGGCCAGCTGCGCGGAGGTCCCGGACAGCACGGTGATCGCGAACAGCGCGCCGGTGTAGGCGCCCGCGTCGAGGCCGATGACGTCCGGGCTGCCCATCGGGTTGCGGGTGATGTTCTGGAAGATCGCCCCGGCCACCCCGAGCGCCGCACCGAACACGATCCCGGCGAGCACGCGCGGCAGCCGCCACTGCGCGACGACCACCGTCCAGTCGCCGGTGCCCGCGAGCGCGGCCAGCACCTCCCCCGGCGTCAGCCAGGAAGCGCCGAAGCACAGCCCGAGCAGCGACAGGCCGAGGATCAGCACGATCAGTGCGGCGGCGAGCAGGACCGTCCGGCGCGGCAGGCGCAGCGCCCGGCCGCGTGCACGCACCACGATCGCGTTCATGGCGCCACCGACCCGTATCGCCGGACCGCCCAGATCAGCACCGGGCCGCCGAGGAAGCCGGTCACGATCGCCACCGGCACCTCCCCCGTCGGCAGCAGCACGCGGGCGCCGACGTCGGACAGCAGCGTCAGCACCGCACCCAGCACGGCGGTGTAGGCCAGCTGCCAGGGGACGGAGCCGGGGGCCATCCGGCGGGCGAGGTGCGGCACGATCAGCCCGACGAACAGGATCGGCCCGGCCAGCGCAGTCGCCGCCCCGGTCAGGACCGTGATCACGACCAGCGTCGCCACCCGCACCCGCGCCACGCGCGTGCCGAGGGTGCGCGCGACGGTCTCGCCGAGCTCGATCGCGTTCAGGGACCGGGCGAGCAGCATCGCCGCGACCAGCGCCATTCCGATCGCGACCAGCGGCACTCCCAGCGGCACCTGCTCGCGACCGGCCAGCGAGCCCACCGCCCAGAAGCGGTACTGGTCGAAGACCTCGGGGTTCAGCAGGCGCAATCCGAGCGACAGCCCGGACAGCACCGCGCTCAGCGCCACGCCCGTGAGCACCAGCCGCAGCGGCGACCGGCGCCCGACCGCGTAGACCAGCAGCGCGGCCAGCACCGCGCCCACGATCGCCGCGAGCAGCTCGCCGAGCTGGGAAACCGCCACCCCGAGCGCGGAGCCGACCGCGACGGCGAAGCCGGCGCCCACGGTCACGCCGAGGATGCCGGGCTCCGCGAGCGGGTTGCGGGACAGGGTCTGGATCAGCCCGCCCGCGACGGCCAGCGCCGCGCCGACGCTGATGCCGAGCAGCACGCGCGGCACGCGGACGTCCCAGATGATCAGGTGCTCGGACGAGCCGTCGAAGGCCACTAGCGCTTGCAGCACCTCGGCGGGTCGCAGCGACTGCGCGCCGATGGCGATGCCGAGCACGGCCGCCGCCGCGAGGGCGACGGCCGCTCCCAGCAGCATCACCGCACGGCGCCCGGTCGCCCCGGGCGCCGTGCCTTCTCTCGTTGAACTCACGCGGCTGCCGGAGATCACTTCGCCAGCAGCGGGGCGAACGCCTGGTCGATCGCGTCGAGGGCGCGCATCGCCTCGGGGTAGGTCGCCGCCTCCGTGTAGCGGATCGGGAAGGCCTTGCCGGCCTTGACCGCGGGCAGGTTCTTCCACAGCTCCGAGTCGAGCACGTACTGCACCGCCGGGGAGACCGTGCCGTCCGGCTTGACCGAGTAGGTGATCGCGTCGGCCTCCGCGAACGCGGCGGGCAGCTCCTCGATGGACGGGTACTCGCTGACGTCGCGGGAGCCGCCGCCCTTGACCTTGACGTCGCCGTAGTAGTCGCCGCCGATGTCGTTGATGACGCTGGTGCCCCACGACTTGTCGAACTCGCGCTGGAAGTTGCCCTTGGCCATCTGGCCGTAGGAGCCGACGTGCCCGAGCTTCAGCCCCGGCAGCACCGGCTGGTACTTCTGCTTCAGCTCGGCGGCCTTCGCCTCGTACTCCGCCTTGGCGGCGTCGTAGTTCTCCAGCGCGCCTGCGGCGTCGGCGTACTTGCGGGTGAGCTCGCGCCACTCGGCCGGGTTCTTCGGGCCGATCGCGACGACCGGCGCGACCGCCTTGAGCCGCTCCACGTCGACGTCGCCGAGCACCGGGATTGGCACGCCGATCACGATCAGGTCGGGCCGCGCCTTGGCGATCGCCTCGTAGTTGGTCTCCGCCGCCGACTCGCCCGCGACCTTGTCCAGCTTCTCGTACGTCGCGAGGTCTTCCGGGGTGAACATCGGGACGCCGCGCGCCCAGGCCGAGACGCCGACCAGCGGGGCGTCGGCCTCGATCAGCGCCGGCACCGCGTACCCGGTCGCGATCACGCGCTGGGGCTTGGCCGGAATGGTGATCTGGCCGTTGTCCGCGGCGAAGACCCGGGTCTGGGCATCCGCGGTCGTGGCGGAGCCGCCCGCCCCGCAGCCGGCGAGACCGGCCGCGGCGACGACGAGGGCTGCGACGACCCCGAGAGACCGAGCTGAACGCATTCGTGTGTCCTTGACTAGAGGTTCATTTAGGGTTGGCTAACCTTAATCGGCGGTCCGCGGCGTCCACAAGAACGATCTGCCGCAACCGCTCACCCGGTCACGCCTCGTGGTGGTGGTGGTGGTGATGGTGGTCGTGGTCGTCGTCGAAGTCCGCGATGCCGCGCTTCCAGTAGCCCGTGACGTCGTAGTCGCGCTTGTCCAGCCCCAACTCGCCCTTGACCCAGCGGCGCAGCGGCTTGAGCACGCCGGCCTCACCCGCCAGCCACACGTACAGCCGCTCGCCGTCGAGCACGGGCACCGACCGGACGGCGCTCTCCAGCGCGTCGCACGTGCCCGGTGGCTTCGGCCCCCGGTGCAGCCACCGCACCTCGACGTCCTCGGGCGCGGACAGCTCGATCTCCTCGTCGGCTTCGGCGACCTCGATGAACGCCCAGCCCTTCGCCGTGCGCGGCAGTTCCTCCAGCCGGCGCGCGATCGCGGGCAGCGCCGTGATGTCGCCGGCCAGCAGGTAGCGGTCGTAGGTGTGCGGCACGATCAGCCCGCCGGGCGGGCCCGCCACGTGCATGACGTCGCCGGGCACGACCGCGCGCGCCCAGTCCGAGGCGAGACCGCCGGGGTGCAGCACGATGTCGATGTCGATCTCGCCCGCGACGGGGTCGTACCGGCGCACCGTGTACTCGCGCGACGTCGGGGACGGCTTGGGCCAGCGCAGCAGCAGCCCGTTCTGCTCGGGCAGCCGCAGCCTGCCGTCCGGGTCCGGGAACATGAGCTTGACGTGCTCGCACGGCGAGTGCGCCTCGAAGCCCTCGGTGCCCGGGCCGCCGAGCGTGACGCGCAGGAGCCCGGCCCCGATCATCTCGGTCCGCACGACCTCCGTCTCGCGGATCCGGATCGGGTAGCCCACCTTCTCCGCGTGCCGGCCTTCCCGGACCTGGGCGATCCGGTCCAGGTGCCCGATCCGCTCCGCCTCCGCGCGCGTCATGCGGCCCCCTCCCCCATCGCGATCCGCAGGCTCTTCGGCCGCAGGTCGGTCCAGTTCGCCCGGATGTGGTCCAGGCAGGCCTCGCGAGCGGCCGGGCCGAACACCTGCCGCCAGCCCGCCGGGATCTCGGCGAACTCCGGCCAGAGCGAGTGCTGTTCCTCGTCGTTGACCAGCACCAGGAAGGTGCCCTCCGGGTCGTCGAACGGGTTCATCAGGACTTGCTCACCTCTCTCGAATAGTGCTTGACGCCGCCCGGGCCCGCAGACCGCTCACAGCCCGGCCGGCCGGGTCCGGGGCCGCACCGGCGCGATCCGCCTGCGGCGCGCCGCCTCCGCGAGGACGTCCAGGCAGTGCGCGGTGGCGGGCCAGTCCAGGCAGCCGTCGGTGACGCTGACCCCGTAGCGCAGCGGCCTCGCGGTGATGTCCTGGTTGCCCGCCTCCAGGAAGGACTCGATCATGACTCCGAGCAGGCCGCGGTTGCCCGACGCGACCTGCGCCGCCACGTCCTCGACGACGCCCGGCTGCCGCCGGTGGTCCTTCCCGCTGTTGCCGTGCGAGGCATCGACCACGACGCCCGCCCCGACGCCCGCGGCGCGCAGCTCGTCGAGCGCCGCGCCGACGGACGCCGCGTCGTAGTTGGGCCGCGCGCCACCGCGAAGCACGACGTGGCAAGCGGAATTGCCCGCGCCGACGACCGCGGACGGGGCGCCGCCGGCGGCCAGCGCCGGGAAGGTGTGCGGTGCCCGCGCGGCTCGCACCGCGGCGATCGCGACCTCGACGTCCCCGGTCACGCCGTTCTTCATGCCGACGGGCATCGGCAGCGCCGACGCGAGCTGCCGGTGCGGCTGGGAGGCCACCGTGCGCGCGCCGAGCGCGCCCCACGCCACCAGGTCGAGCACGTACGGGGCGAGGAACGGGTCCACGAACTCGTACGCCAGCGGGAGGCCGGAATTCGCTGCGCGCACGAGGAATTCGCGCCCGATCGCCAGCCCCTCGGCCAGGTTCTCCCGGCCGGCCAGGTGCGGATCGTGCAGCAGGCCCTTCCAGCCGACCGAGGTTCGCGGCTTCTCCAGGTACGCGCGCAGCACCACCAGCAGGTCGCGGTCGTGCGCCGCGGCGGCGGCCGCCAGCTCGTGGGCGTACCGCAGCGCGGCGTCCGGGTCGTGCACGGAGCACGGTCCGACGATGACCAGCAGCCGGTCGTCAGCGCCGTCGACGATCTCCCGCACGGCTCGGCGATGCCCGGCCACCTGGGCGCGCAGCCGTTCGCCTCGCGGGAAGCGCCCGGCCAGCTCGGCCGGGGTGGGCAGCGGCCCGAGGACCCGTGCCGAGTCGTCCGGCCACGCCAGGGCGAGCGGTTCGTCCGCGATGGCGGGCAATTCGAGGGGTACCGCGGGTCCAGCCATGCCGGCGAGCTCCTCCTCCGTCGTGATTCCCGAAGCGGCCGGCGCCGGGAGCACGAAACCCAGCCGACCACTTGGGTTAGCCTAACCTAATCAAATCGGGCGTAGGGCTCAAGTGATCTAGGGAACAGCACTGCGCGAAAAGGATCATCCAGACGCGGACGGGCACGCATCGCGGCGGGCCGGGGCTTCCACGCTCCCGATCACTCGACGAGACTGAGCGCATGCCACCGCAAGAACTGCTCGCGAGGCCGCAATGGCGACGAACCGGCGACACGCGCTTCCCGGTGGCCGCCACCGTCGACGGCCGGTCGTGGGTCTTGCGGCTCAACAGCTTCCCGGATCATCCGCTGTGGACCCTGTTCGTCGACGGCGCGGCGCGCTTCGACACCGACAGCACGCCGCCCACCTGGGGAAAGCCGTTGGACCAGGCGTACCCCGCACTGGCCGCCGCCACCGCGGAGGAAATCCTCGCCCCCGTCCGGGACTTCGTGGCCTACGGCAGCGAGGCCGGCACCCCCTGCGACGACCCGTTCTGCTGCGGCTGAAGCCCGGTCCCACGAACGCGCGCGCGGTTCACTCCGCGCTCCTCGGCCGGATCGCGGGGCAAATCCGCTGCCCGTTCTTCCCTGCCCGCAGACAATTCCGGTGGTCCCGGTCACCGCGCTGATAACTTCGGCCGCAGCGATCGAGTTCGCGGACGGCGTTCATCCGATCCCGGCAACGATCGCAGGTTCATCCGAAAGACCGCCGCCGCGCCGGATCCCGGTCAACCGCGAGACTGGAATACCGGCGCGCGCCGGCGGCAATCCATGGCGGGAATGCGCGTTCGGCATTTTTCCCGGGCAAAGGAAGGATCAACTGTGAAGAAGCTCATGGCCGGTGCCCTCGTCGGGTTCGGCATGCTCGTCGCCACCGCGACGTCCGCGACCGCCGCACCGGCCGAGTGGTACTACACCGGCTACTGGTACCACACCGCGGCAGCCTGCGAGCAGGGCTACCAGGACATGGTCGGCGGCCCGGGCAGCCCGGGCGTGGACCTGCCGCACGAGTGCAGGCCGGTGAACGGCGTTTACGAGCTGTGGCGGATGCGGTGACGGCTCGCGCCTGACCGAGCACCCGGAGCGGGGGCGTCCGGCGAAAGCCGAGCGCCCCCGCTCTTCCACCGGGGCGATCCGAGCGGCACTGCGACGAATGCGTGAACATCGGCGAATCCCGCTCGCCCTTGCCGCGAACGGCGCGGAGCAGTCGCCACTGATCAAGGCGACGCCCGACCCCGGCAACAACGGCGTGCGGGTGTCCTGGCTGGACGACAAGCCGGGGCAGTTCTACCTCCAGACCGCGAACCAGCGGGACTCGATCGACCTTTCATCCTATGTGGACAACGGGGGCGCGCTGGTCTTCGACGCGGTGCTGCACGCGCCGCCGCCGGACGACACCACGAAGATCGCGGTGCACTGCCAGTACCCGTGCGTCGCCGAACTGCCCGCCACCTCGCTGTTCGCCGGGCTGCCGGTGGAGAAGCGGGCCGCGGTGAAGATTCCGCTGTCCTGCTTCGTGTCGGCAGGGCTGGACCCGAGGAAGGTCAACACCCCGTTCGTGGGTCGACAGGAATGCTTCCGCTGATCGGCGCGGGAATCGTCGGGTCTGTCCCTCCGTTCCCCGGTGCTGTCCCGCTGGTTTTCCGGTGGCTGCCCCGCCCCGCGGGGTAGGGCTGTCCCCCAGGCCGGACCTGTTCCCGGGCTCGTCCCGCGCGCCTTCTCCTGGAGTCACGGCGGCGTGGGGCCGTTCGGTTCAGAGCTTCTCTCGGGTGGTTTCCCGCAGCCGGGGCCGGTCTTCGCCGATCAGCAGCCGCCACACCCCGTTTCCCCTGGTAGGGCCGTGATGCGGGGGCTGCGTGGCGAAGACGTTGCCTTTCTTCCCGAATCCGTGTGTGTTCGGCCTTGATCGCGATAGTGTCGATGATCACCATGACGAGCACTCCGGAACCGTTCGCGGGCCATCGCGGCGCCGTTCGCGCCATCGCCGTTTTCCCGGACGGCCGCAGGTTCGTCACCGGCGGCGACGACACCGTGGTCCGGGTCTGGGACCTGCGCACCGGCGTGCTGCTGCACAAGCACTCCGAGCACGAGGACGCCGTGCTCGCCGTCTCGGTCACCGCCGACGACCGAGTCGTTTCGTGCGGCCGGACCGCGACGGTCGACTGGGCGGTCCCGAACCGTGGGACCTCCCCCGCGCGGCACCGCGTTCGCGTCACGGCGGCCGCCATCTCGCCCAGCGGCGACGCCGTCGCGGCCATCGACCTCGCGGGAACCGTCCTGCAACCGCCCGACGGCAGCAGCTGGCCCAGCGGGCACCGGCTCGTCGAGAGCATCGCGGTGACCAGGAACCGGCAGGTCGTCACCGCCGGCTCCGACCCGCTCATCCGCATCACGGACTGGTCCGGCGAGGAACTGGGCCGGCTGAACGGCCACGCGCCCGGCAACGCCGCGGTGGCGGCTTCCCCCGGCGGCACGCGCGTTGCCTGCGCAACCCTGGACGGCGTGCTCTGCTGGAACCGCGGGCAGAAGGAAAGCACGGTGCAGCTGACCGGCTGCGAGGACGTGGTCGCGGTGACCGTGACGCACGACGGACGGCAGGTCGTCGCGGGCGATTTCAACGGCGGGGTCTGGGCCTGGGAGCCGGAGCGCCCCACCCAGCCGATGCAGATGCACGGCAGGCACGACGGCGCCGTGCGCTCCTTCGCCGTCACGCCCAACAGCAGGCTGCTCATCAGCGGGGCCGAGGACGGCTCGATCCGCGTCTGGGACCTGACGACGGGCGGCCCCGCGGATCCCGGCACGAAGCAGCGACCGCAGGCCGGGCTCGCCAGCGACCAGGAGAGCGACGAAGACCTGCTCGACTTCGCCGACGACGTGCGCGGCCTCGCCGAGCTCGTCCTCGACCGGGAAACCAGGCCACCGCTGGCGATCGCACTGCTCGGCCGCTGGGGATCGGGCAAGTCGAGCTTCCTGCGCCAGCTCGAGAAGAACGTCGAACGGCTCGCGAAGGAAGCCGGCCGGAATCCGGCGCGCAGCGTCTTCGCGACGGCGGTGCGCCAGGTGCGCTTCGACGCGTGGCACTACAACGACGACCACCTGTGGGTCGGGATCGTGGAGCACCTGTTCGCCACCCTCGCCGAACCCGTGCCTCCCGACGCCGATGACGTCCGCACCGAACGCACCACCCTCCGCAAGGAGCTCCACTTCCTCGAAGAGCTGGCCGATCCCGAGGCCGGCCCGGGCCGGCGGCTGAGTGCGCGCATGCGGCTGTGGTGGGCGAAGCTCGTGCTCCGGCGTGCTCGTCTCGCATGGGCGGCCGGAATCGCACTGCTGCTCGGCGCCGCGACCGGCCTGGCGGTGTGGCTGACCGGCGGCGCCGTATGGGCGTGGCTCGTGGGCGCGGTGAGCACCGTGCTGCCGATCATCGAGCTGATCACCACGACGTGGCCCACGGCCCGGCGGCTCACCGCGGGCGACTCCCCGAACCTGGACAGCCGCGTGCGGGACACCAAGATGCAGCTCGCGAAGCTCGACGCCGCCCAGGAGCTGGCGCTGGTGATCGAGGAGGCCCGGTCCGGCGGTTACGAGCAGTACCGCGGGTTGTTCGGCCGCGCGCACGCCGATCTGCGCAGGCTCAGCGAATCCGCCGAGAAGGCGTTCGCGGAGTGGGATCAGGCCGACGAGCAGCAGCGGGCGGCCTCCGCGGGTTCGCCGCCGCTGGAACGGGTCATCCTCCACATCGACGACCTCGACCGCTGCTCGCCGCGCAAGGTCGTCGACGTGCTCGCCGCCGTGCACATGCTGCTCGCGCTCCGGCTTTTCGTCGTGGTGGTCGCGGTGGATCCCCGGTGGCTGCGGCGTTGCCTGGAGCAGTACCACTCGGAACTGTTCGGCGGCCACGCCGATGGGGAGGACGGCGCGACGCCGCTGGACTACCTCGACAAGATCTTCCAGGTGGTGTTCGGCTTGCGCCCCATGGGAACCGAGGCCGAGCGGTTCGTCGAGGCGCTCGTGCCGACCGAAACCGCGTTGCCGACGGCACCGGCGCCGGACGCCCCGCGGTCGGGCGGTGCCGGCCCGGAGATGTTCGAGCCGGACCGCGCGAAATCGGCCGAACCTCGGCCGGAGTCGCCCGATCCGCAGCCGGAGAAGCTGTGGCTGCAGACCGACGAGCTGGAGTTCATCCAGCGGCTCCGCCCGCTGCTGGCCACGCCCCGCGCGGTGAAGCGGTTCGTGAACCTCTACCGCCTCGTGCGCACGACCGTCCGCGACGAGAAGGACTTCATCCGCACCGGGGAGTACCAGGCCGTTCTCGTGCTCCTGGCGGTGCTCGTCGCCGCACCGGAAGGATGCCGGGCCCTCATCGCGATGCTGCGCGACCCGAGCCACGCGGGGGAAGTCGTTGCGCTGGTGGAGGAACTCGCCGCCGCCGAACAGTCGGCACGAGTGCGCGACATCTGGACGAGGCTGCTGGGCGTGCTGAGCCGTGGGCCCGCGGTGCACGGGAATCCTTCGACCTACCGCCGCTGGGCGGGTACGATCGCTCGGTTCAGCTTCGAGACCTGGGACCTGACCGAGCCTCGCACGAAATCTGGGGAGGACTGACGTGGCTCGACTCGTTCAACGACGCCACGTGCTCGGCGGGATCGCCGGTGTCGCGCTGGCCGGCGCGGCCGGCGCCGTATCGCTGTCCACCTCGACCGGATGCAGCCGGACGGAGACCATCCGCGTCAGCTCGTCGTCGGAGAAGGCCGCCCTCATGGCGGAACTCATCAGGGAGTACAACGACGCGCACCGCGCGGTGGGCGGTCTGTGCGCGCGCGTGGAGATGAGCGCGCTCACCTCGGGGAAGATGAAGAACCTGCTCGCCGAGGGCGCGAAACCGCCGGAGGTGTGGCTGCCGACGTCGTCGATGTGGTTGCGGCTGCTCGAACACGAGGGCCACGGCGGCCTGCTGGTGCCGGGCGCCCGGTCGATCACCAGGAGCACGCTGGTCATCGCCATGCCGGGGTCGGTGGCCGCGGCGCTCGAACAGCGCAACAGGCCGCTCAGCACGTGGGCCGACGTGCTCCAGTTGGCCCAGTCCGGGTGGTCCGACTACGGAAAGCCGGACTGGGACGACTTCATCCTCGGCCGGGACAACGCCGAGACCTCGACCTCCGGCTTGGCCGCCACGGTCGTCACCTACAACGCGGCGCCGGGCGAGCTGACCCGGGAACGGCTGAACGCCGTCGAGGTCCAGCAGTTCGTGCGCGACATCGAGCTGTCGGTGTCCAACTACGGCGACGAGGCCGTGCAGTACATGCAGACGATCTACGACCAGGAACAGCGCTGGGACAGCAACGACCCGGCCTACCGGCCGTACCTCGACGCCGTCGTGATCCAGGAGCAGATGGCCTACGTCTACAACCTCGGCGCGCCGACCGGTGACCCCGGTCAGCTCAACAGCCAGGGCCCGAAGAACCCGCTGCGCGCGGTGCACCCGCGGGACGGGACGCTGGAGCTCGATCACCCTTTCGTCGTCATGTCCGCGGCGACCGGCGAACAGCGGGCCATCGCAGAGGACTTCTACCGGTTCCTGATCGAGCCCGACCAGCAGAAGCGCTTCGCCGACCTCGGCTTCCGCTCCCTCGAGGACGCGACGCGGCCGACCGATCAGCTCGAGCGAACCCTCCACGTGCCGGCCGATCAGCAGCTGGCCTTCGTGCCGCCGCCCGACGGCCGGTTGCTGGCGGCGATGCTGGAGAGCTGGCAGAACGTGCGCCGCAAGGCACGCGTTCTGCTGCTGCTCGACCTCTCGGGGTCCATGAAGGAATCCGTCAACGACCCGGACACGAACCAGGATCCGTCGAAGCTGCAGCTGATGATCCCGGCGGCCCAGCGGGCGCTGGACCTGCTCAACGTCGACGACGAGGTGGGCCTGTGGACGTTCTCGTCGAACCCGTCCGTCGTCAAGGTGGTGGCGGTGTCCCGCGTCGGTGACGTGCGCGAGGGGCTCAAGGCCAAGATCCAGGGCCTGACGGCGGTCGGGGAAACGGCGTTGTACCAGGCGATCGATGAGGCGTACCAGACGATGACGCGAGAGGCGAACCCGGATCGCATCAACGCGATCGTGCTGCTCAGCGACGGCGCGAACACCGAGCCCTACCCCGGCGGCGCACCGGCACTGCTGGCGAAGCTCGACCCGCAGGCCCGGGAGACGCCGATCCCCATCTTCACCATCCCCTATGGACAGTCGGGGGACGAGAACATCACAACGCTGCAGGAGATCTCCAGGATCACCAAGGCCACGTACAACGACACGACCAATCCCCTGGACATCGACCAGACGTTTGAACGCGTCTTCCGGAATTTCGGGTGAGCACATGTCGTTTCCAGAGCGGTTCCGCGATCGGGTGGCGGTCGCCGAGGCGGTCCTCTTCGGATTGCTGAGCGGGATCTTCGCGCTGTGGTGGCCGTGGCCGTGGCTGGCGGCGGTCGTCGGTCCGGCGATCGCCGTCGTGGTGTTCCTGATCGCGACGTGGCGCAAGCTCGCGCCGGCCCCGCCCCGGCCGGACCACACCGAGTTCGACATCGAGGAACGGGTCCGCGTCTGGGCGAGGAACGCCGGCGACAACGCCCGCGGGCACGCCGACCGGGCCGTCGAGCTGGCCGGTGACATCGTGATCCTGAAGTTCCAGTGCGAGCGGGCCATTCAGTTCGTCGAAGACGACTCTGCGCGAGCAGAGGCGGCGAAGCGGCTGCGCACGATCGTCGACTTCGTCGAGACGCGCAAGCACGCCCCGGAACAGGCGGTCGGGTGGGACGTGCTGGTGAGACACCTCCGGACGGCCCAGGAAGAGCTCAAGGGAGAACTCGCGAAACTCCCCCGGAACTCGTGAACAGCGAACGGTCCGGCTCCGCGCGGGGTCCAGGGTCCGCAATTTCCATTGAAATCGAACCTTCGATTTCAATGGAAATTGCGGCGGACCCCGCGCGGAGCCGGCTCGTTCGCCACGTCGCATCCCGGCAGGAGCTCAGCCGCTGGCGACCTCGCCCGCGGCGGGCACGTCCTCCGGCAGCAGCCGCCGTCGATCGGTCGATGTGCAGGCATCTGCAGGCTGAATCCCATACGGTGCAACAACAACGGATCCCACGCAGGCTGTACCGGACACCAGAGAAAACGCCATTCCTGTCCAGGAAAGACGGGCGCTACCGGCATGATCGCGATACTTCGGTGGTCGAAGGCTTCGTGGTACCCGCCGGACTCCGAGTCGCCCGACCGCGCAGACGATGGGAGCTCATCCGACCATGACCAGTGCCTCCAGCACTCCTCCCGTCGCAGCCCCGCAGGTGCGGTCGGGCACCGTCGTACCGGTGCTGGCGTTCAGCGGCATCGTCGTCTCGCTCACGCTGGCCCTGATGATCCCGCTGGTGCCCAAGCTGCCCGGGATGCTGAACGCGAGCGCGGCGGATGCCGTGTGGGCGATCACCGCCGCGCTGTTCGCCGCGGCCATCGCCACGCCCACCGTCGGCCGGCTCGGTGACATGTACGGAAAGCGGCGGATGCTGCTGTTCAGCCTCGGGATGCTGGTGCTGGGCTCGGTCGTCTGCGCGCTGTCGAGCGGGCTCGCCCCGATGCTGGCCGGGCGGGTGTTGCAGGGCTTGTCCGCCGGCGTGATCCCGCTGGGCGTCAGCATCATGCGCGACGAGCTGCCGCCGGAACGGCTCAGCGGCGCGACCGCGGTGATGACCGCTTCCCTCGGCGTCGGCGCGGCGCTGGGGCTGCCCGCGGCGGCGTTCATCGCCGAGAACGCCGACTGGCGCACCCTGTTCTGGGTGGCCGCGGCCCTCGGCGCCGTCGGAGCAGTGCTCGTGATCTCGCTCGTGCCGGAGTCTCGGGTCCGCACCGGCGGGCGGTTCGACCTGCCGGGCGCGGTGGGCCTGTCGGTCGCGTTGCTGTGCCTGCTGCTGGTGATCTCCAAGGGCGCGGGCTGGGGCTGGACCGGCGGTTTGACTCCCGGGCTGCTCGTCGCCGGGCTGGCGGTGCTGGCGGTGTGGGGCTGGTGGGAACTGCGCGCGCCGCAGCCGCTGGTCGACCTGAGCACCACCGTGCGCCGTCAGGTGCTGCTCACCAACGTCGCTTCCGTGGTGTTCGGGTTCGCGATGTTCGCGATGTCCCTGGTCGTCCCGCAACTGCTGCAACTGCCCGTGGCCACCGGATACGGGCTCGGCCAGTCGCTCCTCGTGGCGGGCCTGGTGATGGCGCCGAACGGGCTGATCATGATGGCGATGGCGCCGGTGTCGGCGCGGATCTCGCGGACCAGGGCCCGAAGGTCACGCTGATGGCCGGCGCGCTCGTGGTCGCCATCGGGTACGGCTTGAGCCAGGTGATGATGTCGAGCATCTGGCAGCTCGTGCTCGTCTCCAGCATCGTCGGCGTCGGCGTCGGACTCGGCTACGCCGCGATGCCCGCGCTCATCATGGCCGCCGTGCCGGTGTCCGAGACCGCGGCGGCCAACAGCCTCAACACGCTGATGCGCTCCATCGGCACCTCGCTGTCCAGTTCGGTCGCGGGGGTCGTGCTCGCGCACCTGACGATCGACCTGGGCGGCGCGGCGGTCCCCTCGCTCGACGGGTTCCGCGTCGTGCTGACCATCGGCGCGGTCGCCGCGCTCTTCGCCCTGTTGATCGCCGCCTTCCTGCCCGGTTCCGCGCGTTCCGCGGACCGGTAGCCCGGTCGGAACCCCACCGTTGGTTTCAACAGTGGGGTTCCGCAGGTGGCGCCCCGGCCGATGCCGTCATGCCCCGTTTCAGGCTTGCTTCCGGAAGTCGGCCGCAGTGACTCCCGCGTCCGCGAGGTGCGGCCAGCGCGGCTCGTCGCCCTTCGGTTCGTCACCCAGGATCGTCACGCGGTGCCCGACACGGCGTTCGGTGTAGTCGTTGACGGCATAGTGCTGGGTGGCCCTGTTGTCCCACACTGCGATCGCGCCCGGCCGCCAGCCGAACCGGCAGATGTTCTCCGGGCGCTCCGCCACGGTGAAGAGATGTTCGAGCAGCACATCGCTTTCCGCCCGGCGCAGCTGCGGGATGTGCATGGTGAACATCCGGTTCACGTACAGCGATCGCCTGCCGGTCACCGGATGCACGCGCACCACCGGGTGCTCGGCCTCGAAGGAGGTGCCGTTCGGGTGCGTGAAGGCGTGCACGGCCGTCAGCCCGTCCAGGAAATCCCTGAGCGGCGCGGAGAGGTTCTCGTAGGCCAGGTACTGGTTGCTCCACATCGTGTCGCCGCCACGCGGCGGGCACTGCACGATCTGCAGGATGGACGCGACCGGCGGGTTCGCCTGGAAGGTCAAGTCGGTGTGCCAGACGTCTGCCTTCGCGCCCTGATCGGAGTCGAGCACCACGATCTCCTGGTGTCCGTCCATTTTGGGCAGGAACGGATGAACCTCCAGTTCTCCCAGGAAACGGCCGAAGTTCTTGTGCGCCTCGGCGGAGAGCGGATCGGCCTCCGGGAAGAACAGCACGAGATTCTCCATGAGCAGATCGTGCAACTGCGCGAAGGATTCCTCGGTCAGCTTCTCCAGATCCAGGCCGCGCACCTCGGCGCCCAGTGCGCCGGAAACGGGACGTACGTCGATGTCGTTGCTCGCCATTGGACGATCACCTCAATTTTTCCTTGTGTATGAGCACATTCCTGGCATGCTTGCGCGATCCCGCACCGGGATGTCCGATGCGGCTCTCCGCGTGATCGCGGTCGTTGACGCGACGACCGTCGGCCGGTAAGGATGGAAAGACGGAGGCGGTCGGGTCTTCAATCCGAAGGGAAACAAGTGTCCATGGATTCCGCGGAATCGAAAGTTGCTGTCACCGAGACAGGTCTCGAACTGGCCAGACTCATCGATCTGGCAACACCTTTCGCCATTCGCGTCGCGGTGACGCTGCGGTTGCCGGAACTGGTGTCCGGGGGCACGACCGGACTCGGTCCGCTCGCGACCGCCACGGGAGCACACCGGGAATCCCTGGCGCGGCTGCTGCGCCACCTCGTCCACATCGGACTGTTCGCCGAGACCGAGCCGGGCACCTACGGACTGACGGCATTGTCCCGGCAGCTGCTCTCCGAGGACGGCAAGTGGTTGCGGGACTGGCTCGACCTGGAGGGGCCGGGCACCCGGATGGACCTGGCGTTCAGCGGCATGCTGCACTCCATCCGCACCGGCACGTCGGCCTACGGCACCGTGCACGGCACCCCGTTCTGGGACGACTACCAGCGAAACGACGACCTTCGGCGCTTCTTCGGCGGCGTCATGGCCGCCTACGCCTGGCAGACCGGACCGGTGCTGGCCGCGGAGTTCGACTGGACGCGGGTGCGGACCGTCATCGACGTCGGCGGCGGGCACGGCGCCCTGCTCGCCGAGGTCGTCCGGGCCAACCCGCACCTCCGCGGCGAGGTGCTCGATCTGCCGGCGGTCGCCCCGGAGGCCGGGCAGTTCTTGACCGAGGCGGGCGTGGCAGGGCAGATCTCGTTCGTGCCAGGCAGTTTCTTCGACCCGCTGCCGCCGGACCGGGACGCCTACCTGATCTCCCGCGTGCTCACGGACTGGAACGACGAGGACGCGGTGCGGATTCTGCGGCGCTGCGCCGAAGCCGCCGGCGACAGCAGCCGGGTACTGGTCGTGGAAGTTCTCGCCGGCGACGACCACGCCAAGCAGAACACCTCCTTCGACCTGCAGTCCCTGGTGCTGCTGGGCGGCCAGGAACGCACCGTCGCGGACTTCGAGGCGCTGGTCGGCAAGGCGGGGCTGAGCCTGACCCAGACCCGCACCTGGCCCGGTGGCCTCGTCGTCGTGGAGTGCAGCCCGCGATAACGCCCCTGGCCCGGCGCCGGTCCTCATGCCCATCCGGGCCGGCGCCGGGCCAGCGGATCCGGCAGCAACCCGAGCTGGCAGAGCCGGTCGAACGGCGAAAGCCGGTGCAGGCCGAGACCGGCCAGGTTGTGCATGACGGTGAAGCTGAGCCGCTGGTTGGCGCCGGTGTTCCGCAGTGCCCGCCGGCCGATCGTGCGGCCCACCCACGACAGGTCGGTCAGCATGCGCGCGGCGTTGTGGCTGATCTTGCCGATCTGGCGCAGTTCGGGCAGGCGTCGGCGCTGGTACTCGCGCAACGCGATGTCCACATCGGACTCTTCGAGGGACTGGGACCGGTCGGCGATGCAGGTGCTCAGGGCGTGGGCGTCGTAGATGGCGCTGTTCATGCCTTGCGCCGCCATCGGATGCACCGAATGTGCCGCTTCGCCGACCAGAGCCATGCCGGGCGCGGACAGGCCGTCGGCCACGAACCGGGCCACCGGAAGCGTTTGCCGGTGGCGCAGACTGCCCCGCAACTGGCCCTCGAACGTCGCCAGATCGGGCAGTTCCGCGATCAGCGCGTCGCCCCAGGCCCGCATCGCGTCGTGCTCCATGCCCCGGAGCTCGTTCGGTTCCACCTGGACGTAGAGCCGGACCCGGTCCCCGGGCAGCGGGTAACGCATTCGCAGACCGCGGTCGGTGACATAGGCGGTCACCTCCGCCGCCGCGCCGGGCACGTCGGGGATGTCGAGGGCGACCAGCCGGTGCGGGTAGTCCTTCCGGTTCGCGTCGATACCCGCCGCACGCCGAAGCTTCGATGAAACGCCGTCGGCCGCGATCACCAGCGGTGCACGGATTTCGTGCGCACCTCCGCCTTCCCGCACGGTCACCCCGGTGATTCGTCCGGTGTCGTCGCGAACCGCCTCGCGGACCGTCACACCGCGGCGAAGCCCGACGGTCTCCGGCAGGCTTTCGGCAAGCGCGCCCAGGATCGACTCGTGGTCGGCCGACAGCAGCCAGTTGGTCGCGTCCGGCAACTGCGTGTAGTCCAGCGACATCCGGGCGTCGCCCCGGCCCTCGCAGGCGACCAGCGCGGAAAGCCTTACCGAGCCTTGCTTTTCCAGGCGTTCGGTGACCCCCCACGCATCCAGGATCTTCAACGCCCCGGGCTGCAGCACCTCGCCCTTCGGTATCCGGGGCACCCTCGGTTGCTTCTCGACGACCTCGACCCGCAGCCCCAGTCCACCGAGCGCATGTGCGGCGGCCAGGCCGCCCACACCCGCCCCGCAGACCACGACGTCTGCACGCTCGGTGCCGACTTCCTCGAAAGCGGGAGAGCTCATGTCGGCTGGGTCTCCTTGTCGTCGGCGGCGATTTCGTGTTTCGACCGCATCACGGCCTGGGTCCACAGGCTGAAGACCAGCACCAGGACGAGCAGCGAGGCGACCGTGACCGCGGGGACGGTGCGAGCGAGGACCGCGCTGGCGAGAACGAGGCGTTCGGCGACCAGGAGCTCATGGGCCCGCAACGCACGGGCCTGGCTCAGCGTCGGCGCCAGCCACAGCAGCGGCAGCACCGCGACCAGGCCGACGCAGGCCGCTGCGGTGAGCAGCACCGGGTAGCCGGGCCGGTGCGGCAGCAAGAGGCCGAATGCGGCGGTGACGATCGCCGCGACGTACAGAACCGTGATCAGCCGGGTGGCGTAGCGCATCCCGTTCCGCACAGGCACCGACCGGTAACCGGCGGCGCGATCGCCGTCCACGTCGCGGAGCGTGCCGACCAGATTGGACGCCGTGTCATGCAGCAGGAAGACCACGGAGAACCCGACCGCCGGCCAACCGGGCAGCGGATCGACGACCATGGCGCCGAGCAGGAAAGCCAGCGCGGTGATCAGGCCGCGCACCAGGTTCCCGGAGAGACCACGGGCCTTGCAGAACCTGCTGTAGGCCACGATTCCGGCCAGTGCCGCGACCACCAGCAGCAGCGTCCGCCAGTTCGCCCAGGTCAGCAGCGTCGCCGCGCCGACCGCGAACCCGATGCCGCAGGCGAGCGCGGTCCCGGCCGGCAGCCTTCCGGACGGGATGGGGCGCTGCGGTTTCGCGACCCGGTCCAGGTCCCGGTCGAAGTAGTCACCGAGGTAGTGCCCGGACAGCCAGCCGAACGCGGGCCCGCATCCGGCGATGACGAACTCGGCGAGCCCGGCGGCGCCGCCGACACCGGCGCCCGCGACGCCCACGAGCACCGGATAGCAAAGCGTGTACGGCCGGCAGGTCTGCACGTGCGCCCACAGGCTTCGGCGCGCTCGCTCCCATCGGTCGCGCATGGCTACCGGTTCCGGTCGATGGACAGATCGGCGATGGCCAGCATCTGCTCGACCGCCGCTGTCCCCGGCAGGTCCGCGATGCTCTCGCGGGCCCAGGCGATCTCCTCGGCGGCGCGCGCCCGGCTGAGGTCCAGCGCTCCGGTGGTGATCAGGAGCTCCCGCATGAGCCGGTGCGAATCCGCGACCGGCAGCCGGCCCGACAACGCCTCGGCGAACCGGCGCCGGTCGCCGTCCCCGGCGGCCTGGTAGCCGACGAGCACCGGGAAGGTGGGGCGCAGATTGGCCACGTCGCTGGTGGCCGGCTTGCCCGTCGTCGGGGAATCGGCCAGATAGGGCAGCAGATCGTCGAAGATCTGGAAACCCACGCCGAGATGCTCGGCGTACCGGGTGACGGCGTCGGCGTGTTCGGCGGTGGCGCCGCCGAGGATCGCCCCGGCCCGGCAGGCGCCCCGGAACAGTGCGCCGGTCTTGAGCGCCACCATTTCCTCGTAGTCGCCGACAGGGCAGTTCAGATCGCCGGCCATGCCGGCTTCCCGGACCTGCCCCCGGCACACATCGGATCCCGCGGTGGACAGGACCCGGGCCGCCTCGAGCACGGCGGCCGGCTGCACGGCCGTGCATTCGAGGAGTGTGCTGGTCATGTTCAGGAGCAGGAAGTCGCCCGTGACCAGCGCGTCGGGCATGCCGTAGTGGGCGTGCACGGTGGGCCGGCCCCGGCGCAGGTCGTCATCGTCGATGATGTCGTCGTGCACCAGTGTGGCCACGTGCAGGTATTCCACGGCCAAGGCGGCCGGTAGCAGCTGTGCACTGTCGCCGCCGGTGGCGTCCGCCGAGGTGAGCAGCAGCATCGGTCGCAGCATTTTGCCGGGCGCCAGGAGTGCGTAGCCGGCCATCTGGTCGGTCCGCTCGGCGACCGCCGACCACCTTTTCCGCATCTCGCGGTTGAGCAGCCCGATCAGTTCCGGGGAGCCGAATCCGGTGGGCACCGCGTAGGTTCCGGTGTCGGTCATGTCAGGCGCTATCGACGGAAGCCGACTGCCGCACCTGGGAGTCGTCGCCCGGCGGTTCGTCGCCGTGCAGGAAACGCCCGGTGAGTTCGAGCAATGCGTCGTTGGCCTCGGGAGTGCCGACCGTCACCCGGACCCCGGCGCCGCCGGCGAGCGTGCGGACCTCGATGCCACCTTCCGCGCAGAAGCGCACGAACGACTCGTTCGCCTCGCCGAGCGTCAGCCAGTGGAAGTTGCCATGGCTGCGGGGCACCTCCAGACCGAGCGCGAGCAACTCCGCGTACACCCGGTCGCGTTCGGCGGCGACTTCGGCGCACTGCCTTCGCATCACCTCCTCGGCGCGCAGCGCGACGATCGCGGCATCCTGTGCCACGGTGCTGACCCGGAAGAAGTACGAGCCGGGCCGGAGTCCGGTGACGACTGCCTCGTCGGCGATCAGGTAACCGACCCGGAGCCCGAGCAGCCCGTGGGACTTGGAGAAGGTGCGCACCACGCAAACGCGCGGATCTTCGGCGGCGAGCCGGATGCCGTCGGCGATCACGGATCGATCGGCGAAATCGGCGTACGCCTCGTCGATCAGCACGAGGACGCCGGCGGGCAGGCGGTCCAGGAACGTCCGCATCTCGGCCTCGCCGAACACGGTTCCGGTCGGGTTGTTCGGATTGCACAGCAGCACGACCTTGGTCCGCTCGGTGACGGCGTCGGCCATCGCCGCCAGGTCGTGAGCGTCCTCCCGGAGCGCCACCGGCACCGCCGTGGCGCCCGCATTCCGCACCAGCAGCGGATACATCTCGAACGACGGCCACGCGTGCACGACCTCGCCGCCGCCCGCGAAGGCGGTGAGGAACTGCTGCAGGAGCGCCCCCGAGCCGGGACCGACGAACACCTGCGCGGAATCCAGCCCGAAATGTCCGGCGATCGCCCGCGTCAACCCGGTGGACATCGCGTCGAGCGTCAGGTTGACCCGACCGGATCCGTCCACAATGGCCTCACGCACTCCGGGCAGTGGTGCCGCGAAATTCTCGTTCAGGGACAATTGGTGCCGGATGGTGGTCACAGGCTGATCTCCGTTCATGACGTGCACACGTTCTCACCGCGCAAGCGGAATCCGGTCGCGGCCGATGGGACCGCAAGAGGCGAACAGGCTTGACCGAAACGGGATATTGATCTTGATTACTTCAGACCGGACGCCATCGTGTCAACGGTTCCGCGCCGAGAAGGGCGCGAACGGGCAACCGATGTTGCCCGAAAGTCCTTGAAGGTCCATCAAACTTGAAGATGCCTGCTTAGCATCACAGGTGAGCGGTGGCGGACCGATGTTGTACCGGCATGTGCGAAATCGCGGGTATACTACTGGAAAGCGGGTTCCGCGTGCTCCAGCCCCCGGACGCTCCGGTCTCGATCTGGCTCATTGCAGACACGTCGCGCGAAGACCTGGTCGATCCAGGAGTGATCGAGTACGGTGAACCACGCGCGAAATCGTTAGCGGACAACGCATTTCGCCCGAGATCCGCGACCGGTATCCGCGACCACGACGCCGACGACCTGCCCGATCAACAGGCCGTCACCTGGTCGGCGGTTGTGGCGGGCACGCGCACAGGTGCGGGTACCCACCGGTTCGAAGAAGCCCCTTCCGGGCCGCCGGGCCCCGCCACGAGTTGCCGAATACCACGACTGGGCTGGAGGAATCCGCATGACGACGGTGCAGGCCGACCCCGATCCGTTCACGGACTCGCTCGACGAGGCGATCCGTGAGGGTGCGGAGGCGCTGTTCCTCGCTCAGCGTGCCGACGGCGTGTTCGACTACAGCGAGGACAATCTGACCTCGACGCTGGGGACGGTCGGTGCGCTGTCCGCGCTGCATTACGCCGATCCGGACGGCAGTGCGGACTTGATCGCGGCGGGCGCCGGATGGCTCAGGCGGACGCAGAACGCCGATGGCGGCTGGGCGATGGTTCCCGGCCTGTCCAGCGAGGCGGGGCCGACGGCCGTCGGTTCGGCCGTGCTCCACCTGGTCGACCCGGTGGGCAGCGCCGGGTCGGTGGCGGCCGGGCAGCGCTGGATGACGGATTTCGGCGGCCTGGACGCGATCCCGCACCCCGAGGTCGTCTCGTGGTGCCGGCAGTACTACGGCTTCGTCGGCTGGCTGGCTCCCGAGGAGATGCGCCGCTTCCCGCTGGAGGTGGCGCTGTTTCCGGGCCTGTACCGCAGGCTGTTCGACCTGCGTGTGCCGATGGCGTTCGCGCTCGGCCTCGCCCAGGCCCGGCACAAGCCCCTCACCCGCTTCCAACGGGTGCTGGCTCGCCTCGGGGAGCCGAACGCGCTGACGGCGATCCGGCAGGTCTACGAGCACGAGGGCTCGACCGGGGCCTGGTGCGAGAACGCCTGGGTCACCGGCCTGGTCTGCACCGGCCTGGCCCGCGCGGACCTGGCGCCGGACATGGTCGAAGCCGCGGTCAAGTGGTTCCGCCGGACGATGGACCCCGACGGCTGGTGGCAGACCGGGCCGCTCGACGCGGCGTGGACGATGTACGCCGCGCGCGGTCTTGCCGAGGCCGGTTACGCCGACGACCCGAGGCTGGCCGCGTCGGCCGGGCTGTTCGTGCGCCTCCAGCAGCATCGCCCGTTCCTCGCGTTCGGGTGCCCGCCGGGCTACTGGGGCTGGGCGGGCACCGAGGGCTGGCCCTCGACCCTGGAGACGAGCGAGATCCTTTCCGTGCTGTGCCGGCTGCCCGGCGGGGGGCAGGCCACGGCGATCGAGCGCGGTGTCGACTGGCTGACCCGGTTGCAGGACACTCGCGGCTCCTGGGGGCTCTGCGTGCGCAACACCAAGGTCGCCAACAGCGGGCCGTGCCCGATGACCACCGTGCAGGCCGTTGACGCGCTGCTCGACGCGGGGGTCCCGGCGGATGACCGCCGGGTTCGCCGCGCGCTGGGCTGGCTCGCCAAGGCCCAGTTGCCGGACGGCGCCTTCGAATCGGTGTGGTACCGGCACCACACGATGGCCACCGCCGCCGTGCTCGAAACCTTCTCCAAAGCCGGCTTGGCGGACGATGGAACGGCCCGCCGCGCGAGGGCATGGCTGGAACGTGCCCGGCTGTCCGACGGTTCGTGGGGCGACGGGGCTGGTGCGTCCGCGACTGTCGAGGAGACCGGCTGGGCGATCTCGGGCCTGCTGGCCTCGGGCGCCGATCCGGCTTACGTGCGGCCTGGGGTGGGCTGGTTGCTGGAGAGGCGGACGCCCGGCGGTGGGTGGCCGGCGGAGAGCGTCCACGAGTACGTGCGCTACGTGAGCCGATACAGCAACCCCGCGTTCACGCAGGGCATGGCCCTTCGCGCACTCGGCCGCTACCGGGACGCGGTGCGCTGACCCCGCGCGTCTGCTTCCGCAGGTAATCCGACATCGCCGTACGGCGCACTCCACGGAACGGAGAACCCCATGACAGGTGCGACGCAAGAGGATTCCTTCACCGAGCACTACTGGCGAGACCCGCACGCGGCGCTCGCCGCGACGCGCGAGACCTGTCCCGTCCGCGAGGTCGACTTCGAGGGCGGACGGACCTGGCTGGTCACCCGCTACGACGACGTGCGGGCGGGGCTCGCCGACGAGCGGCTGGCGAAGGACTGTCGGTCCAGTCTGCCCGCCGAGGAACGCGCGTCCGCACCGCCAGGGCTGCCTGCCCCGATGTCGCACATGCTGACCTCGCTCGACCCGCCGGAACACACCCGGCTGCGAAGCCTGGTCACCCAGGCGTTCACCGCTCGCCGGATCGCCAGGCTGCGCCCGCGCGTCGAGGCCGTCGCCGGGGAACTGCTGGCGGGCCTGCCCGAGGACGAGCCGGTCGATCTTGTGGCGCAGTACGCGATCGTGCTGCCGATGGTGGTGATCAGTGAACTGCTCGGCGTCCCCGAGATCGATCGTGACGAGTTCGCGCGCCTGTCCACCGTCCTCATCGACGAATGCCCCGAGCCCGAGCTGGCGCGTGCCTCCGCCCAGATGGCCACCTACCTGGAAGGGCTGGTCGCGGCCAAGCGCGCCGCGCCCGACGACGCACTGCTCTCCGCGCTGATCTCGGCGTCCGACGAGGGTGACCGGCTCTCCGACCTGGAGATCGTGGCGATGGCCATGCTGCTGCTGATGGCGGGCCACGAGACCACCGCGGTGTTCATCACCAACAGCGTCGGCGCCCTGGTGGCCGACGACTCCGCGCGCGAGCGACTCGCCAGGCCCGAGTCGGCGCCGTCGCTGATCGAGGAGTTGCTGCGCTGGCTCTCGCCGGCCCTCAACGCCTCATTGCGGTTCGCCACCGAAGACCTGGAGATCGGCGGGGTCACGATCCCCAGGGGTGCATCGGTCACCCTGTCCACGGGTGCGGCCAACCGCGACCCGGCGCGGTTCGGGGATCCGGACGTGCTGGACCCGGACCGCAACACCACCGGCCACCTCGCCTTCGGCTACGGCATCCACCGATGCCTGGGTGCCGCCCTGGTCCGGCTGGAGGGCGAGGTCGGGCTGGCCGCCCTGTTCGATCGCTTCCCGCGACTGCGCATCGTGGCCGACCCGGCCGAGCTGACCTACCGCCGCAGCGTCCACGTGCACGCCCCGCGCACGTTGCCGGTAGTGCTCGGGGGCTGAGGCGCTGGGGCACCCCGTTCTCCGCCACACCAGAACGTGACCCGGCGGACACACCCTGCCACGCGCGCTTCGCAACGTGCGCGGAGATTCCGCGCGTCGGTCAGTGCCCGCCCGGCGGATCGTCCGGTCAGAAGACCGACCATCCGGTCAGCGTGGTGAAGTGATCGAGCGCGGCCACACCGGCCACGGAGTTGCCGCGCTTGTCCAGCCCCGGGCTCCACACCGCGACCGCGCACCGCCCCGGCACGATCGAGAGGATCCCGCCACCGACCCCGCTCTTGCCCGGGATGCCGACCCGGTAGGCGAAATCCCCGGCGGCGTCGTAGGTCCCGCAGGTGAGCATGATCGCGTTGATCCGCTTGGCCTGCCTGCGGGAGACCAGCTGCGAACCGTCCCGGCGGACACCGTGCGCGGCCAGGAACAACCCCGCCAGAGCCAGGTCACGGCAGCTCATCTCGATCGAGCACTGCCGGACGTAGTGGTCGAGCACGGTCGCCACCGGGTTGCGCATGTTGCCGTAGGACGCCATGAAATGGGTCAGGGCCAGGTTCCGGTCCGCGTGGGCCGCTTCGGAGGCGGCGACCTCCTCGTCGACCCGCAGAGCCGAATTGCCGCTCTCGGCGCGCAGGAACGCGAGCAGCTCCCCGGTGGCGTCGCCGACCAGGGAGATCAGCTCATCGGTGACCGTCAGCGCACCCGCGTTGATGAACGGGTTCCTGGGAATCCCGCGTTCGTGCTCCAACTGGACCAGCGAGTTGAAGGCACTGCCCGACGGCTCCCGGCCGACGCGCCGCCAGAGCGCCTCATCGCTGCCGGCCAGGACGAGTGCGAGGGTGAAAACCTTCGAGATGCTCTGCACCGAGAACGGCGTCTCCCAGTCACCGACCCCATGGACGCCGCCGTCGAGATCGGCCAGCGCGATACCGAAGTGGCCGGGATCGACCCGCGCGAGCGCCGGGATGTAATCCGCGACCGTCCCCGCCACGCGCAGCGGAGCGACCTCGTCCGCGATCCGTTCGAGCAGCTGACTCCATTCCACGAAGGACCATCATGTCATCGCCGCGACCAGCCCCCTACCCGCGGTGGCCGTTCACGGTCACCGCGGGTAGGGGATCCGCCTGTGCCACAAGCCGATCGGTGCCGCTGCGAGGACTTCATGCCGCGCTGCGCCGGCTGCATCGATCATCCGAACCGACGACGGTGCAGACCGGTCGCGCCGTCTGGGACAGTCCACAAAGGTCTCGCTCAGTGAGGACCGGCGCGCGCCCCGGCCTGGCGTGGACCAAGGCGACCGGCTCCGCGACGACCGCCCGGTGGTCCCGCAGTTTCAATTGAAACTGCGGGATCACCGCCGTCCGCACGGCGTGGGGTTCCCGAAACGGCCAGGTCGGCGGCGGCAAGATCCACCGTCAGCCACAGAGCGCCGGGCAAGTCAAGCCGCGCATTGCACGAAGGGCCGTGAGATTTAGCGCACCTGGACCACCGAGCGGCGCGGGTGTGCCAGGGTCTGGGCTCATGCTGATTGCTGAGCTCGCCACGTGGATCTCCGCAGGCCTGGCGATCGTGGCCGTCGGGCTCGCGGCCTGGCAGCTCTGGCTGGCCCGCCGCGCGGCCCGCGAAGCACTGGAACGAGCGGAGGCGATGCGCCGCCTGGCGGCGGCCGTGGAAAGCAACGCCGCCAAGGCGGCGGGGTCCGCGCAAGCCTCACGCGCGCAGGCCGAACGAGCCTGGGAGCAGGTGAAGCTGGCCGACCGGCAGCTCGAGGAGGCGCGGCAGGAGCGCCGGACCGCCACCCAGACGGAAGAGTGGGAGTGGGCCTACGCGGTGACCACGGTCGCCCGGGAGCTGGTCGACACGGGCCAGGAGCTGATCCGCAGCGCCCTGGACACCCAGGTGGCCCCGCACCACCGCGTCGCCGCGGAGCGCTACTACCGCCAAACCACCCGGCGCTGGCAGGAAACGATGATCAAGGCGGTGGCGCGAACGTCCCCGCCGCTGGAAGTGCAACAGCAGTTCGTCACGTTCTCCGACGTGCACCAACGCCTCCACGGCCACCTCGGAGTGCTGCTGCGGGCGGTCGAAACGAGCACGCTGACCGAAGGCGACGCGCTGACCAAGCAGATCCTGGGCCTGCGCCACGAGCTCAACAACGCGCACCGGAACCTGCAGCGCACGGTCAGCGCGAGCCTGACCGCCCCGGACAGCCCGACCCAGCAGATCTCCGCCGCACCCGGCAGCTAGACCGCCTTCGCGTCAGCGTGCTTCGAGGAGCGCCCTGAGCGCGCCGGCGAACTGCGCGGGGCGTTCGATGGGCCCGAGGTGGCCGCCGGGGAACTCGGTCAGCGGGAGTCCGAGCCCGGTGGCGAGGGCCGCGGCGGCCCGGTAGGGCAGCTGGCCCCGGGAGTCGATGCCGGCGACGGGGACCAGTCGCGGGCCCACCGCGCCGAGCGCGGTCAGGTCGACCTCAGCGGTGGTGAACGGCATCAGGACGTGCTCCAGGAACAGCGGTTGGAGCTCGCCGAGCCGGGAGAACAGCTCCAGCAGTTCCGGGGTGGGCGGTTCGGGGAGGGTCTCGGCGTAGCCGTCGAACCAGTCGCCGGGGTGGCGCAGGTCCGGGGAGTCCGTGCCGGGTTCCGGGGCCGTCATGGTCTCGGTCATGAGCCGGCCCGCTTCGTCCATCCCCTGGGTGCGCGCGGCCGTCCGGACCGCTTCGAGCGCGTCCCGGTAGCGCGCGGCGTCCGGCAGCAGGCCGAGCACCGGGGGCTCGTGGACGACCGCGAGGCGGAGGCGGTCCGGGTGGCGGGTCAGCAGTTCGAGGGTGGTGATGGCGCTGGCGCTGAAGGCGAACACGGTCGGCGGCTCGTCGAAGAGCGCCTCGATCAGGCCGAGGGTGTCCTCGGCGTAGACCTTCGGGTGCTGGTCGCCGTGCTCGGTGCCCGGCCGTGCCGAGGCCAAGCGGCTGGACATGGCGACGACGCGGTAGTGGTCGGCCAGGTGCGCGGCGATCCCGTCGAGGACGCCGGCGTGGCCGGCGCCGCCGGGCAGGAGCAGCAGCGGGGGTCCGTCCCCGCAGTCGCGGTAGTCGATGGGAGTGCCGTCGAGGGTGAGCGTTCCGGTGCGGATGGGTTTCTCCTAATGATCGTTCTTCATTTTATGAGCGTTTTTCATCCTGGTCAGCCCGCAACCACGGGCCGCAAAGCCGCACGTCGACGGGGTGTCGCATGCGCCGCAGGCGCATAGCCCACCCCCGCAACTGGCACCGCCGCGGGTTCACTGTGCCCACCCCTCCGGGGTTCTCCCGGCGAGGACGGCCCAGCCGCCGTGTATTGGCATACATAAGGGTGGGCACCCACAGACCAGGGAGCCTCTGAGGTTCCGCCACCCGCACCGCCACGCAAAACGAGGTTGGAAAAACCTCAATGGGTTTCTAGATCTTCGACCAGTTGGCCAGGGTGTGGTGGAGCGTGTCGACCGCCCGCCGCCATGAGACGTCGAGACTGTGGTCGGCGGTGAAGCCGCCGGTGGCCTCCAGGTCGCTGAAGCCGTGCAAGGTGCTGCGCAGCAATCGCACCGCGTCGGTGGCGTCGGGTTCGGAGAGGTCGTAGCCGCGCAGCAGCGCGTAGCAGACCTCGATGATGCGAGCCACGCCCGCCGATGCGGCGAGCCCCTCGGACGACACCGGGTACCGGGTGGCCGCGTAGCGGCCCGGATGCCCGGTCGCCATGGCCCGGTAGGTGTCGGCGAAGGCGATCAGGGCGTCGTAACGGGAGCGTCCCGCCACGGCCGCGCCCAGCGCGTCGGCCCATTCGGTGAGCGCGAGCAGCGCCACGCGCTCCTGCAGGTCGGCGAGGCCCCGGATGTGGGTGTAAAGGCTCGCGTCGCGGACGCCGAAGCGCTTCGCGAGCGCCGCCAGCGTCAGATTCTCGAAGCCGATCTCGTCGGCGAGGTCGGCGGCGGCGGACACCAGGGCATCCGGAGTGATCCTCTCACGCGGCATCAGGTTTCCTAACCTCCCTAGGATTGAACCTAATATACACAGGAAGAAAGAGAGTGCAACTAGGCCGGCGTCCGAGGCGCACCCGGGGTGATGGCGGGCGTGGTCAGCCGTTCCACATGGCCAGCGGGACCATGTCGCCGGCGAGGTCGCCGTCGTGCAGCAGGCGCCCCGCGCGCTTCACGTGGCGCAGGCAAAGGGCCCGGTCCACGATGCTCACCTGCGGGAACAGGTCGCCGAGCCGGCGCTCGATGAGCTGGAGCTCCTTCGGCCTGCGCAGCCACACGCTGAACAAGAGATTCGCCATGCCGCCGGTGATCCCGGCGCACACCCTCGTTTCGGGCAACGATGCGATCAGCGCGGCCGCCCCGGGCAGGTCGGCGGGCGGCACGTTCGCCCAGACCGTGGCCGACATCGGAACCTCGGCGAGCACCCGGGACACCTCGCAGCGGATGCCGACCATCCCGGACGCCAGCAACGCGTCGACGCGGCGGCGAGCCGTGCTGACGCTGATCCCCGCCCCCTTGGCGAGATCCGTGTACGACGCGCGCGGCTCATTCGCCAGCAACCGCAGCAGGTTTCGGTCGACCGGCCGGAGCGCCTGGATCGAGAAGCCCTTGCCGCCGGGCCGCGAGCGCCTGATCCGCTCCTGCTGAGCGGCATCGAGCCCGCCGAGGTTCCAGTCACCGCCCTGGGCGTACAGCTCCGTGACGACCTGCACCCGGGTGGTCTGCGCGCCCGGGATCCGCTGCAGGTCGCCGAGCAGGAACTCGGTCAGCTCGCCGAGATCGCCGACGATCACCGTGAAGTACAGGTCGCGTCCGCCGGTGACGTGCTCCGTGGTGACCACGGCCGGTAGCCGCGAGGCCTGCTCGGCCACCGCCAGCACCTGCCCCTGGGCGCAGTCGACCTCGATGAAGGCCATGCAGACCGGCTCCGGGTAGGACGCGCCGGGATAGCAGGTCAGCCAGACCGCCCCGGCATCGCTCAGGCGCTCCCAGCGCCGGGCCGCCGTCGCCGCGTCGATCTGCAGCACCTCGCCGACCAACGCCCACGGAGCGCGCGGGGCGATCTGCAGGGCGCTGATCAGATCCAGATCCAGTTCGTCGAGATTGGCAAGTTCGCGCATTCGATCTTCCTAAGAACCACTTTCCCGCAGCTTAGCCCGGTCAGCCGAAAACAGTACCCAGGATGTGCGCACCAAAGACCACCCGGACGTACTAGGGGACTCAGTGGCGAGGACCAAGGTGAGAACGAAGCCAGGAGCCGGCAGCAGGGCTCTGGCTGCGACGTTGAACGTCGTGGAGCGGGTCGGCAACGCGTTGCCGCACCCGTTCATGCTGTTCGTGTACCTGTCGATCTTGATCGCCGCGGTGTCGGCCGTGGCCGGCTGGTTCGGGGCGTCGGTGGTGCACCCGGGGACCGGCAAGCAGGTCATGATCCACAGCATCCTCTCCGGCGAGGGGCTGACGTACGTGGTGACCAGCGCGCTGAAGAACTTCGTGGAGTTCCCGCCGCTGCCGCTGGTCGTGGTGCTCATGCTCGGCATCGGCCTCGCCCAGCAGGTCGGGCTCATCGAGGCCGTCCTGCGCCGGGCGCTCGCCGGGGTGAAGCCCCGCTACGTGACGCTCACGGTGATGCTGGTGGGCATCATCAGCCACCTGGCCTCGGATGCCTCGATGCTCATCGTTCCGCCGCTCGCGGCGATGGTCTTCCTCAAGATGGGCCGGCATCCGCTGGCCGGGCTCGCCGCCGGCTTCGCCGCCACCGGCGCGGCGTTCACGGCGAACTTCGTGATCACCAGCACGGACGTGCTGCTGTCCGGCATCACCACCGCGGCCGCCGGGATCGTCGCGCCCGGAACCACCGTGTCGCCGCTGGCGAACTACTTCTTCATGCCGGCATCGGCGGTCATGCTCGCGATCGTCGGCACGATCGTCACGGAGAAGATCATCGAGCCCAGGCTGGGCACCTACACCCCCGATCCGGACGACGACGCCGAAAGCCCGGCCGCGGAGCCCGCCCTCAACGGCAAGGCCCTGCGCAACGCCGGCATCACCGCCGTGCTGTACGTGCTCGCGGTCGCGATCGTCACCGCCGTGCCCGGTTCCCCGCTCCGCAACCCGGAAACCGGTGGCCTGCTCAAGTCCCCGCTGCTGGAGGGGATCGTGCCGATCCTGCTGATGTTCTTCGTCAGCACCGCCATCGCCTACGGCGTCACCGCCCGCACGATCACCAGCACCTCCGACATCCCCGCGCTGATGAGCAAGTCGATCAAGGAACTCTCCGGCTTCCTCGTGCTGATCTTCGTCGCGGCCCAGGCGATCGCCTGGTTCACCTGGTCCAACCTCGGCCTGCTGCTGGCGGTCCACGGTGCCGCGCTGCTGAAGTCGCTCGGCATCGGCGGCATCCTGGGGCTGGTCGGATTCAGCCTGCTCACCGCCGCGTTGAGCCTGGTCATCGCCAGCGGATCGGCGCTGTGGTCGCTGGAGGCGCCGACGTTCGTGCCGATGTTCATGCTCCAGGGCGTCAACCCGGCCTACGTCCAGGTCGCCTACCGCATCGCGGACTCCTCGACCAACATGATGGTGCCGCTGAGCCCGTACATCGCCATCCTGCTCGGCTTCATCCAGCGCTACGACAAGAAAGCGCGCCTGGGCACGCTGTTCTCGCTCATGCTGCCCTACACCGCCGCGTTCTACGCCTGCTGGCTGCTGTTCTTCGTCGTGTGGACCGCGCTCGGCATCCCGATCGGGCCGGGCGAGACGTTCCACATCGGACGCTGACCACCCACCCCACCCATCTAGGAGGAAGTCCTGTCCACCCACGAATCCGGCACCGCCCTGCTGGACACCGTCACCGGCCTGGTCGAGGCGCTTCGAGCGGAGATCCTCGACGTCAGCCACCGGATCCACGACCGGCCCGAGATCCGCTTCACCGAGCACCACGCCGCGAAGCTGCTCCGCGACTCGCTGAGCGCGCACGGGTTCGACGTCCGGGAGCGGGTCGCCGACCTCGACACCGCGTTCGTCGCCGAGTTCACCAACGCCGGCGACCACGAAGGTCGCCTGCCGACGGTCGCGATCTTCCTGGAGTACGACGCGCTGGAGGGCTTGGGGCACGGTTGCGGGCACAACACGATCGCCGCGGCCGGGCTCGGCGCCGCGATCGCCGCGAAGCGCTGGCTGGCCGACCACCCGGGCACCGCCGCGCGGATCCTCGCGGTCGGCAGCCCCGGCGAGGAAGGTGGCGGCGGCAAGGCCTACCTGATCGAGGCGGGCGTGCTGTCCGAAGTGGACGCCGCCATGATGGTCCACCCGACCGGCGCGAACCGCGTCCACATGCCCTCGTTGGCGCGCGAGGCCGTGGAATTCGTGTTCACCGGTATCCCCGCGCACGCCGCCGACACCCCGCACGAGGGGCGCAACGCCCTGGACGCCGCCACCCTCGCGCTCAACGCCATCGGCCTGCTGCGCCAGCAGATCCGCCCGGAATCCCGCGTCCACGCGATCATCACCGACGGCGGGCAGGCGCCCAACATCATCCCGGAGCGCGCGGCGATCAGGGCCTTCGTCCGCTCCCCCGACACCCGCTACCTCACCGATCGGCTCGTCCCCGCGGTCCACGACTGCGCGCGCGGAGCCGCGCTGGCCACCGGAACGGACGTCGAGATCCGCCGGTCCGCGCCTGCCTACGCCGCCATGCGCAGCAACGCCGTGCTCGCCGAACTCATCACCGGCACGCTCGTCGCGATGGGCCGGGAGCCCGGTGCGGAGCCGGCGAACCGCGCCGGGGGCTCCACCGACATGGGCAACGTCAGCCAGGTGGTGCCGTCGGCGCACCCGCTCCTCGAGCTCATCCCCGGCGTCACCATGCACACCCACGAGGCCGCCGAGGCGGCCGGTGCCGCGGCGGGCGACCAGGTCGCCTTGGACGGAGCGACGCTGCTGGCCACCACCACCATCCAGCTGCTGACCGAGCCTGACCTGCTGCGGCAGGCGAAGGAGGCGTTCGCCCAGGAGTGACCGGACGGTGCAGGCAGCCACGCGGCAGGCGCGTTCGGCGAATCGACGGGGATGCCCCGCGATGCCGGCGCCTGCCGAGGAAATCGAGCGAGAGCGAGGAACCATGAGTCACGGCGGAACGATCCGGTTGATCAACGTGCGGATCATCGACGGCACCGGCGGCTCCCCCGTGGAGGACGGCGAGATCGTTGCGGCGGACGGGCGGTTGACCTACGTCGGCCCCCGGCGCGAGCACGCCGCCGAGGTCACTCCGGTCCACACGGTCGACGGGGGTGGCCGCACCGTGCTGCCCGGCTTCTTCGACACCCACGTGCACGCCACCATCGCGGTCGAGGAGAACTCGCGGAACGTGGTGTCCGACGCCGGGAGCTACGCGACGTTCAAGACCGCCCGGCGACTGCGCCAGACGCTGGACGCGGGCATCACCACGATCCGCGATCTCGGCGGGCTCGACCACGGGATGCAGCGCGCCCTCGACGACGGCCTGATCACCGGCCCCCGGGCCCGGATCGCGGTCCAGGTGATCTCGCCGACCGGCGGCCACGCCGACCTGACCCTGCCCAACGGCAAGGTGATGCCGCTGGTGAACGTTCCGAGCCTCTGCGTGGCCGATACCGACGAGGAAGTGCTCACGACGGTGCGCACCCTGATCCGCTCCGGCGCCGACGTCATCAAGGTCTGCACCACCGGCGGGGTGTCGAGCCCGACGGACCAGCCGGACGACCTCGGGATCACCGAGCACCAGATCGCGCTGATCCGCGCCGAGCTCGAACGCCATTCGCGACCCCGCCAGATCGCCGCGCACGCGCAGGGCACCGCGGGCATCCTGGCGGCGATCCGCGGCGGCGTCGACAGCGTCGAGCACGGCTACGAGATCGACGACGAGGGCGTTGAACTGATGCTCGACAAGGGCACGTTCCTGGTTCCGACGCTCAGCGCGGCCCTGCGGGTGCCGGATCCGGCGCTCGTGCCGCCGTACCTGTACGAGAAGAAGGTGCGGTGGTCGGAGATCGCCCGCGAGAACCTCGCCAGGGCCATCCAGGCCGGGGTCCAGGTCGCGCTCGGCACCGACGCCGGCGTCTGCCCGCACGCGCGCAACCTGCTCGAGCTGGCGCACATGGTGGACCTGGGAATGTCCCCGTCGGACGCCATCGTCGCCGGCACCGCCAACGCGGCCCGGCTGCTGGGGCTCGACGGCGAACTGGGCACCCTGGAGGCCGGCAAGATCGCCGACCTCGTGGCCGTGTCGGTCGACCCGCTGACCGACATCGCCGCCCTCGCCGACCCGGATGCCATCGAACTCGTCGTCAAGGACGGTGTGGTCGTCAAGGACCTCACCACCGCCGCGACGACCGGCATGGCCGCGGCCTCGCGAACCGCTTGACGTTCGCCGAAGCGGCCGGGGGTGGGCAGGTCGCCCACCCCCGGCACCGGTGTCATCGCTGGCCTTCCCGCCAGTCGTCGAATTCCTCCGCGGTGGTCACGCCGTGGTCCAGCACGGCCCGGTACACCTCGTAGCCGGCGACGCCGTCGGCCGGTCTCTTCGCGAGTTCTTCCTTGATGGCCAGCACCAGGGCCCGGTGGTCGTCGTCGAGCCTGGGGGCGAGGGTTCGCAGGTGTTCGAGGTCCGGTTGCCGGTCGGGGCGATCGACGAACCAGATGTCCAGCGTCCAGTCCGCGCCGTCCAGGGCCCGGTAGGACACGCCCAGGTACAGGCCGTCCGGGTAGCGGGGGTCGGTGTTCCACATCCCGGTGTCGTCGCGGAACCTGACCTCCCGGACCCGTTCCAGCACCGCGAGTTCCGCGCCGATGCGCGCGACGGCCAGGTGGACGTCCCGGTCCAGTTCCCGGCAGACCACGGTGACGTCGAGATCCCGCCGCACCATGACCCGCAGCGCCGAGCTGCCGACCTGCACCGGCTCACCGACCGCGCCGAGAACGGCCATCAGGTCGAGCTCGGCGGCCACCCGGCGAGCCTCGCCGTTGATGAGTTCCTGCTGCGCCAAAACGCGTTCCGTCGTCACGCCCCGGATTCTGCCGTGCGTCGTACGGCAGGCGGCTTGGCGGCCGAGCCGATCTCGAACAACGTCACGACGTTCGGGTGGTTCAACTTCGCGAGGATCTTCGCTCCGCGCCGGAGGCGCTCGATCCGCTTCGGTCCGTTCTCGCGGCAGCCTGTGCCCCGACCGGACGATCCGATCGACTGGCCACTGTGGACACCAGCGGATCACTTCTCCGGGCGACCGGATCGCCGGACCGCGCGGTGGTGGAGCGACGCGATGCCGATGACGACCGCCAGGGCCGCCAGCGGTAGCAGCGGCAACGCTCGCGGCACCGCGAGCAGCAGGACTCCGCCCGCCGCGGCACCGGCCACCACCGCCAGCAGGATTACCGCTCCCCGCACGTCGAACACCCTTGCCCGGCCGCCGGTCGCGAGCCCTTCGACCACGCCGGTCAGCGTGCCGGTCAGGTACGTGGTGGACACCTTCGCCCTGCTCCCCAATCCGCGCATCGCCGCGCTCTGCAGGCCCATCCCGACCGATGCCGGCACCAGCAGTCCGAGCTGCCAGGCCCCGCTCGGCCGCGCATCGGTCACGACCCAGCCGGCGGCGAATCCGGCGAGCACGACCGCTTCGACCAGCAGGACCGCCGTGACCCGCACCGGCCAGAGCCGACCGTGCCGTCTCGGCGCCCCGGTGATGCGGCTGCCCGCCGCCACACCCGCGATGTAGCCCGCGAAAGCGACGAGAGCGTGCACTGCCAGCGGAGCGGAAGCCCGTGCGATCGCAAGGCCGAGCAGCACCAGGTTGCCGGTCATCACGCTGCTGAACACATCGCCGAGCCGGGTGAAGCTCGCGACGTCCACGGCGCCGCTGCCGAAGGCCAGCAGCGCCGCCATGGCCCCCAACGGCGGATCGCCGACCTCACCTCGAGCAGCGCTCACAGCTACCTCCACGACGCACCGCCCTCGCCCGGAAAGCGAACAGTGCCCTTGTGTACCGCGGCAGACCGGTTTCCGCCTGGGGAGCCGCCGTCACCTGGCGTCCGCGCGAAATGGAACAATCGGGCCCATGACCGATTTCGCGTCGCCGCAACACCTCGCCCGCCGCACCGCCGCCGCAGTCGACGCGGCCGTCGGGGCAGGGCGCGACCTCGGGCTCACCGTGACCGATGCCCGGGTGCTCCACGACCTGTTCTCCGTCGTCGTCCACCTCGCACCCGCACCGGTCGTGGCCCGGATTCCCACCGTGCTGCCGCACAACACCGGGCTCGACTCCCTGGCGCGCCGCCAGCAGGCGGAACTGGACGTGACGCAGTGGCTCGCAGACCGGGGAACGCCCGTGATCCCGCCCAGTCCCCTCGTGCCCCGGGAACCCGTTCAGCGCGACGGGTTCTCGATGACGTTCTGGCAGTTCGCCGAGGAGGCCCGGGACGGGGAACCCGACTACGTGGCGAACTCCGAGCTCGCCGCCGACCTGCACGCCGCGCTGCGCGCATACCCGGGCCGGCTGTCGTTCCTGTCCTCGGCCGAACCGCAGTTCGTCGCGGAAAGCCTTGCCCTGCTGGAAAAGAGCCCCGACCTCATCGGTCCGGCCGAGCTCGATCGTGCACGCCGGGAGTGGCAGGTCCTGGGACCGCTCGTCAGCTCGCGCGCGGCGTTCGAAGGGGCGTTCCCCGGGGTCGACCTGCAGCCCATCCACGGCGACTCCCCGCCCGCGAACATCTTCGCCGGGGTGGACGGGCACCTCTTCGCCGACTTCGAACTGGTCACGCTGGGCCCCGTCGAGTGGGACCTGGCCGCGCTCGGCCCCGACCTCGAAGCCGCCTACAACCGCGGCGCGCAGCGCAACGGCCTGCGGCCGTTGAACGACGACGTCCTGAAGTTCGTGAACGCCGTGGGGATGCTGCGGGTCGTCGCCACCCTCACGCTCGTGCCGCAACTGCCCCAGCTGGCGGAATACCTGCAGCCTGCCGTCGCCCAATGGCAGGCGATGCCGTTCGCCGGCGGCATGACCGGCTGACGCCGACGAGCCGGCCCGGATCTCCTTCGCCTCCCGACCGCGGAGGCGAAGGAGGCGAGGCCGCCCCGCGCCGGGAGATCCTTCGGCGAGGGGCAGCGGTCACTCGACGTCGTGCGGGGTGCGCCGGACCGTGCGCCGCCGGTCGTCGATCTCCTGCCACCGGTCGCCGTAGATGACGGGCGTGATCGCGTCCGAGCGGACGAAGTCGTGCGGGAAGCCCAGCTCGACCCTGCTGACCTCGTCGAGCCGGTCGAGGTGAGCCGCCTCCAGTTCCAGCTCCAGGCTGCCCAGGTTGTCCCGCAACTGCTCCTGCCTGGTGGCGCCGACGATCGGGACGATGATGCCCGGCCGCGAGCGCAGCCAGGCGAACGCCACCTGGGCCGGGGTGCGGCCGATCTCCTCGGCGATGCGCACCGCCTCCCGGACGATGCCGTCGGCCCGGTCGTGGTCGCCGCCCCAGTCGTAGGTGTTCAACCGGCCGTGCTCACCGCGCAGGTACTTCCCGGTCAGCCGCCCCTCGGCCAGCGGGCCCCAGACCAGCACGCCGAGATCGAAAACCCGTGACATGGGCAGCAATTCGCGCTCCGGCGAGCGGTCCAGCAGGTTGTAGCGCAGCTGCACACCGATGAACGGCGACCAGCCGCGCAGCTCGGCGAGCGTGTTGGCCTGGGCCACCTCCCACGCCGGCCAGTCCGAGACCCCCACGTAGAGGATCTTGCCCAGGCGGACCTGATCGTCGAGCGCGCGCATGATCTCGTCGACCGGCGTGAAGGTGTCCCGGGCGTGCACCCAGTACACGTCGATGTGATCGGTGCGCAGCCGCCGCAGGCTCGCCTCCAGCGAGGCCACCAGGTTCTTGCGGTGGCTGCCCACCGCGTTGACGTCACCGCGCCGCGTCGGCGCGTTGTACTTGGTGGAGATCACGAACTCGTCGCGTCGTCCCTCCAGGAGTTCTCCGAGGATCTGCTCGGCGGTTCCGTTCGTGTAGGCGTTCGCGGTGTCGATGAAGTTGCCGCCGGCCCCGGCGTAGGCGTCGAGGATCTGGCCGCAGGTCTCCTTCGGCGCGCCCCAACCCCAGTCGCTGCCGAACGTCATGGTTCCCAGGCACATTTCCGATACCCGCAGGCCGGTCTTGCCGAGGAGGGTGTACCGCATGAATTTCCCTTCGGTGTTGCCGCCCGGTCGCGGGCGTCGGCTCGTCCTCTGGAAATCGATTTCTGGCTATCCGGCGTCGAGCATCTCGCAGTGCCCCAGGACGTAGCTGCGCATGAAGTCGTCCACGCGGTACTTCAGCGCGCTGCAGGCGGCCACGCCGTTGGTGTGCACCAGCCCGGCGTCCACCAGGTCCGCGAGCAGCGCCCGGCTTTCGTAGGCGGGGCGGCCGAGCAGGGCGGGGATCTCGGTGTAGGTGATGGCGTTCGGCGACACCCGGCTGAGCGCCTGGAGGCTCGATCGCTGATCCGGCGTCAAGTTGTTGTAGCCCTTGCGCACGCTGTCGCGCACGCTGAGGTCCCCGATCACGAGGTGGCCCAATCGCTTGCGCGGGTCGGCCAGCAGCGCAGCGAGATCGCGCGGCTGCACGTAGGGCCGCGCGGCGAGCAACGAGCCCGCGATGCGCAGGGCGAGCGGGTTTCCCGCGCAGCAGGCGACGAGCTCGCGCACGCCTTCGGAATCGGCGGCCATCCGGTCGGTTCCGAACAGTCCGGCCAGGTAGTCCCGGGATTCGCGATTGGTGAAGCCGGGGACCCGCACCGACCACCGGCAGTCGATCGCGTGCAACTTGCGGTGGCTGATCAGCACGACGACGCTGCGCCCGACCCCCGGCAGCAACGGGCGCACCTGGGCCTCGTCCACGACTCCGTCCAGCAGCAGGAAAACCTGCCGGGACGCGAGCAGGGCGCGGAGCAGGGCGCACTGCTCCTCCAAGCCGGCGGGAACGGAACGCGCGCCCAGGGAACGCAGGATGCGGCTGGGGATCTCGTTGGCGCATACCCCCGAGCCATCTTTGAACTGCAGATCGACGTAGATGTGACCGTCGGAGAACTGGTCTTTGAGCCGGTGTGCGACGTGCACGCCGAGCGCCGTCTTGCCGGCGCCCGGCGCTCCGGTGATGTTGACGATCCGAGGCCGGTCGGCGGCCATGCTCGCGTCTGGTGCCAGCGTTGCGCATAATCGCCGCAGCGCCTGGATCCTTCCGACGAAGCAGGGCACGTCGGCGGGCAACTCGGAGAAGACGTCATGACGGCGCTGAGCCCCGCCTGCGGTGTCCGGTGCGGCGCCGACCCGCGCAGCGGATCCGGGCCGGCCCAGGAATGGCACGTGCGCCGTACGGTGGAATTCCTCGGCCTGTTCGCGCTCCAACCCCAGTGTTCGCGCCAATAGCCGCACCGACGATCGCTGCGGTCGCGACGTCTTGTCGCGCTCCAGATCGCTGATCGTGCGCACGCTCAGCCCGGACTGCTCGGCGAGCCGTTCCTGCGTGAGCCCGGCCGCAATGCGGAGTCCGCGCAGCAGGGCACCGAAAGAATTCCTCCCGCCGCCCCCGAATCGCCCGTCTTCCCAGATCAGTCCGTCAACCATGCCGTCCCCAAGAACAATTATTCCCCGTTCCGCGGACCCCACCCCGGAACAGAAATAGCCACCAGTTCGAACGTCCCCCCTGAATTCCGGATACAGACAGCACATCTCCCCCAGTCGCTCGCATTCGAGCCCGATGCGGCATTCGCGCAATGCCTCCGACCGCCGACCCACACGGTCACGGCAAGTCAAACATGATCAATGTGACGTTGCCACTTTAGAGCAGACAATCACCCATTCAGCCCACTACAGTCGCAATCAGTAGCTAATACTCATAAGTAACCGCACTTTTGGAGCAATGAGACTCCAGGTAAACTTGCAAGCCTGTTTCGCACTGTAACGATTTACCTGGATTTCAGACAAAGCAGTCATAGCGTTCTGCGCTAAATGGCCGACAGCGGCATTCGCACATTCGGCCCTGACCGAAGAGGACGTTTGTCCACGCAAATGTGATGCTCGCTACAGCAACCGCCGGAGGGGGACGCAGATCTGCTGATCCACCCCACCGGCAACGCGCGGGAAACGGGACCTCAAGGCGGTGAACTCCGCTCCTGGAGCAATTCACCCAACCCCGTACACGCAAAAATGCGCGGAGTTTACCGAATATTTGTTCCTGGTCGCGAAACGCGTTCCCCGGTTCGCTCGAAGCACATCTGGACGGGGATCGGAGACCTCTTGGAAACGCAGGAACGAATGAAGATCGGCATCCTCGTTTGCGCCCACAACGCGTTCTGGCGGACCGGACTGCAGTCCCAGTTGGGCAAGATCGGCGGCATCGACGTGGTGGGCGAAGCCGGCAGCGCCGCGGAGACCGAGGTGCTCGCCGAGCGGCTCGCCCCCGACGTCGTGCTCACCAACATCGACCTGGCGGACGACGTCGAGGGCGGCAGGTGGTCCTGGCTGCCGAAGATCCGCCGCGACCGCGCGCGGCCGACGATCTTGCTGCTGGCCGACCGCACCGACCGCAGGCTGATCGGCGGGCTGCGCGCCGGGATCGCCGGGGTGATCACCGACGACTGCACCGCGGAGGAACTCCGCCGCGCCGTGCTCGCGGTGCACGAAGGGTATCGCTACCTGCAACCGTGCCTCGTGGACCCGGTGCTGGCCTTCCTCCGCGACGCACCGGCCGACGCCGACAACGACGTCGTGCGGCAACTGACGGCCCGCGAACGCGACATCCTCGACCTGGTCTCGGACGGCCTGTCCAACCGGGAAATCGGTGCCCGGCTGTTCCTGTCCGAGACGACGGTGAAGCACCACGTCTCGCACCTGCTGCGCAAGCTGGGCAACCGGGACCGGCTCCAGCTGGCCGTGTTCGCGCACCGCAACGGCCTGGTCGCGCGGCAGCCGGCGTCGTGACCGCGGCGCTGTCGCCGTCAGCGCTCTGGTACCAGCCACACCACCCCACACGGGGGTAGTCGCAGGACCGCCGACGCGGGCCAGGAGTGCCACGGCTGGTCGTCGGCGGTGATCCTCGCCGGGTTGCCGACCCCCGAACCGCCGTACTCGCGGGCATCGGTGTTGAGCACCTCCCTCCAGCGCTCGATAGCGGGCAGGCCGATGCGGTACCGGTCGTGGGCGACGCCGGCGAAGTTGGCCACGCACGCCACCACGGATCCATCCGCGCCGTGCCGCAGGAACGCGACCACGTTCCGGTCGGCGTCGTCGCCGACGATCCAGGAGAAGCCCTCCTTGCGGAAGTCCCACGTGTACAGCGCGGGCAGCTTCCCGTAGGTGTGGTTGAGGTCGGCGACCAGGCGGTCCAGCCCGCGGTGCAGGTCCGCGTCGGCGTGCTCGGTGAGCAGGCCCCAGTCCAGCGAGCGGTTGTCCGCCCACTCCCCGGCCTGGCCGAACTCACCGCCCATGAACAGCAGCTGCTTGCCCGGATGCGCCCACGTGAAACCGAGCAGGGCACGCAGGTTCGCGGCCTTCAGCCACGCGTTGCCGGGCATCTTGCCCCACAACGAGCCCTTGCCGTGCACCACCTCGTCGTGCGAGAGGGCGAGCACGAAGTTCTCGGTCCAGGCGTAGCTCAGCGCGAACGTCAGCTCGTCCTGGAGATCCCGGCGTTCCACGGGATCGTGCGACAGCACCGACAGGGTGTCGTGCATCCATCCCATGTTCCACTTCAGGTCGAACCCGAGCCCGCGGTCGGCGGGTGCGGTCACCCCGGGCCAGGCGGTCGACTCCTCGGCGATCATCACCACGCCCGGGTGGTGCTCGTGGACTGTGGCGTTGAGTTCCCGGAGGAACTGCACCGCTTCGAGGTTCTCCCGCCCGCCGAACCGATTGGGCGACCACTGCCCGGGCCCGCGGGAGTAGTCCAGGTAGAGCATCGAGGCGACGGCGTCCACGCGCAGGCCGTCCACGTGGAACTCCTCGATCCAGTACAGCGCGTTGGCCATCAGGAAGTTGCGCACCTCGGGGCGGCCGAAGTCGAAGACCAGCGTGCCCCAGTCCGGATGTTCCCCGCGCTGCGGATCGGGGTGCTCGTACTGCGGTTGCCCGGTGAAGCGGGCCAACGCCCAGGCGTCGCGCGGGAAGTGCGCCGGAACCCAGTCCAGGACGACGCCGATGCCGCGCTGGTGCAGCCGGTCCACGAAGTACCGGAAGTCGTCCGGGGAGCCGAACCGGGCGGTCGGGCTGTAGTAGGAGGTGACCTGGTAGCCCCACGATCCGCCGTAGGGGTGCTCGGCCACCGGCAGCAGTTCGACGTGGGTGTAGCCGCGGTCCGCCAGGTAGTCACCGAGCCGATCGGCCAGTTCCCGGTAGGTGAGCCCCTTCCGCCACGAGCCGAGGTGCACCTCGTAGATGCTCATCGGGGACGACAGCACCGCGGCTCGCCGGCGCCGCCGCAGCCAGTCCGCGTCCTGCCACTCGTGGCCGGGCTCGTGCAGGACCGACGCGGTGCCGGGCGGCGGTTCGGCGGCGAATGCCATCGGATCGGCCTTGTCCCGCCACCGCCCGTCCACCCCGAGCACCTGGAACTTGTACCGGCACCCCGGTTCGGCGCCGGGGACGAACAGCTCCCACACCCCGGAAGTGCCCAGCGCGCGCATCGGGTGTCCGGTGCCGTCCCAGCCGTTGAAGTCCCCCACCACCCGCACGCCGCCGGCATCCGGCGCCCACACCGCGAACGCCGCGCCCCGCACCGTCCGGTCCGGCAGTTCGAGGCTCCTGCGGTGCGCGCCGAGGACCTCCCAGAGCCGCTCGTGGCGTCCCTCGCCGATCAGGTGCAGATCCAGCTCGCCCAGGGTGGGCAGCCAGCGGTAGGGGTCTTCGAGCTCCACGACGCCCTCCGCGCGGCGGACCTCGAGCCGGTGGTCGGACACCGGCAGCGGCGCCTGCCCGACGAACAGCGACGGCATCACTTCGAGCAGCTCGTAGCGGGTGCTCCCGCACCGCACCGCGACCGCCTGCGCACCTGGTTGCACGGTGCGGAAGACGGTCCCGGCGCCGGCGCGGTGCGCTCCCAGCAGCGTGTGCGGGTCGGGGTGCGAACCGTCGAGCAGCCGCGCGTATTCCCGCACGGCAGGCGGCCGGCCGGTCACGGCCGCTCCTCGACGACGGGCAGCCGCTCCACGAAGGACATCGGTATCGACAGCCAGTCCGGCCGGTTGGCGTGTTCGTAGGCGACCTCGTACACCGCCTTGTCCACCTCGAAGGCCCGCAGCAGAGCCCGGTCCTCGTCGACCACGCGGCTGACCTGCCGGTAGCCGTCGAGGAACGCGGTTCTGTTGCGCTGCGACCATTCCTCCGCCCGGCGTGGCGAGTCCGTGCAGTGCTCTCCCCCCGTGAACAGCTGGAAGGCCGCGTAGTCGAAGGACCGCAGCATTCCCGCGACGTCCTGCAACGGCGACCGGGGCTCGCGGCGGACCTCCAGGGGAACCGCGGGTTCTCCTTCGAAGTCCACCAGCACCCACCCGGTCGGCGTGCGCAGCACCTGGCCGAGGTGCAGGTCACCGTGGATGCGCTGGACCGTCAAGGCGGCGCTGCCCGCACGCGCCGCCCGGTACGCGGACAGGATCGACGCGCGGTGCGCGGCCAACTGCGGAACCTGCCCCGCCACCACGTCGAACCGGGCGGCCATCACGTCCAGCCACTCCTGCCGCTGGGCATCCCGGACCTGCGTGGCGCCCAGCGCATCGCGCAGGTCCGCGTGCACCTCCGCCACGGCCCGCCCGAGGCGGCGCGCCTCGGCGGCGAAGTCACCGCCGCGTTCGGCGGGCACCGGACCGGGCGCGGTCATGAGATCGCGCACGCTGGCCGTCGCCATCGACCAACCGTCCGCATTGGACGGGAGCAGCTCCTGCACCATGCCGAGCACCACCGGGCGGCCGCGCAGCCGCCCTTCGACCGAGCCGAGCGGGCGGGCGATGTGCCTGGATCCCGCGCTGCGCAGGGCCCGGTGCAGTTCCAGTTCCGGGTTCGTGCCGGGGAAGACGCGGCGGAACAGCTTGAGGATGTACCTGTTCCCGTACACCAGCGAGGTGTTGCTCTGCTCCGCGCCCAGCAGCCGGGACGGAACGCCGGTGTCCAGCCGAACGCCGTCCTCCGGGCGGAAGCGCAGTTCGCCGACGGTGGCGTCGGAGGCGATCAGCTGCAGCAGCAGCCGTCCGAACGCCGGGTCGCGGACCGCGGCGTAGGCGGTGCGGGACCCGATCTCACCGATGCGCGCCGGGCGGAGCACCGCCGGCAACGAGCGCCGCAACCCGACCAGCAGTTGGTAGTCCTCGGCGCGGTCCGGCTGGTGCACCCGGACGATGAGGTGCAGGAACGCGGGATCGTCGTCGCTGAGCGCCGTGACGTGCACGATCTCGACCGACTGCACCGGGCGGTCCTTGCCCGCGAACCAGCGCTGCCCGGGCAGCCACCGGGCCAGCGGTTCCGCGAGTTCGCCCACATGGGACAACACGTCCGTGGAAGTCATCGATGCTTACCACCCTCCGCGATCGAGGTGATCTGGAACCAGTAGAAGCCGTTCCCGGGAACCGTCAGCAGGTACGGGTCCGGGCCGATGGCGGGAAAGCGCACGCCGCCGGTCAACTCGATGGGCACCGAACCCTCGTGCGCCGACAGGTCCAGCTCGACCGGCTGCGGGAACCGGGAAAGGTTGTTGACGCACACCACGACGTCGCTCTCCCCACCGGCTTCGTAGCGGCGTTCGTAGGCCAGCACGGTCGGGTTGGACGCGCCGAACTCGGTGAACAGCCCGAGCCCGAAGGCCGGGTGCTGCCTGCGGATGCGCAGCATCGTCCGCGTCCAGTTCAACAGCGACGACGGGTCGTTGAGGTGCTGCTCCACGTTCGTCGCCTGGTAGCCGTAGATCGGGTCGGCGATCACCGGCAGGTTCAGCCGTCCGGGGTCGGAGCGCGAGAAGCCGGCGTTGCGGTCGGGGTTCCACTGCATCGGGGTGCGCACCGCGTCGCGATCGCCGAGCCAGATGTTGTCGCCCATCCCGATCTCGTCGCCGTAGTACAGCACCGGTGAACCGGGCATCGACAGCAGCAGCGCGGTGAACAGCTCCAGCTGGTTGCGGTCGTTGCCGAGCAGCGGGGCGAGTCGCCGCCGGATGCCGATGTTGGCCTTCATCCGGGGATCCGCGGCGTACTCGGAGTACATGTAGTCGCGTTCCTCGTCGGTGACCATCTCCAGGGTCAACTCGTCGTGGTTCCGCAGGAACACGCCCCACTGCCCGCTGGCCGGGATCTGCGGCGTCTGCTGGAGGATCTCGGAGATCGGGAACCGGTTCTGCCTGCGAACGGCCATGAAGATCCGCGGCATCAGCGGGAAGTGGAACGCCATGTGGCACTCGTCGCCGCCGACCGCCGGATCGCCGAAGTACTCCAGCACGTCGGCGGGCCACTGGTTGGCCTCCGCGAGCAGGACCCGTCCCGGGTACTCCTCGTCCACGACCTGCCTGCACCGCTTGAGGAACTCGTGCGTCCGCGGCAGGTTCTCGCAGTCGGTGCCCTCCTCTTCGAAGAGGTACGGCACCGCGTCCAGCCGGAAGCCGTCGATGCCCAGGTCCAGCCAGAACCGCAGCACGTCCAGCATGGCGTCCTGGACCGCCGGGTTCTCGTAGTTCAGGTCCGGCTGGTGGGAGAAGAAGCGGTGCCAGTAGAACTGGCCGCGCACCGGGTCGTAGGTCCAGTTCGACGTCTCGGTGTCCACGAAGATGATCCGCGCGTCCGGATATCCCTCGTCGTCATCGGCCCACACGTAGAAGTCGCCGAAGCGGCCGCCGGGGTCGCGGCGGGACTCCTGGAACCACGGGTGCACGTCGGAGGTGTGGTTGAGCACCAGGTCGGTGATGATCCTGATGCCGCGCCGGTGCGCCTCGTCCAGCAGGTGCACGAAGTCGTCGATGGTGCCGAATTCCGGTAGCACGGCGCGGAAGTCGCCGATGTCGTAGCCGCCGTCGCGCAGCGGCGACGCGTAGAACGGCGGCAGCCACAAGCAGTCGACGCCCAACCAGCTCAAGTAGTCCAGCCGCTCGGCGAGGCCCCGGAGGTCGCCGACCCCATCGTCGTTGGAGTCGAAGAACGACCGCACGAGCACCTCGTAGAAGACCGCGGTCTTGTACCACTCCGGGTCGTCGGGCAACGCCCCGGTGGGCGCCGCCTCGGAGCCGCTGCGCGGCAGTTCGGGTGCCCGGCCGAGCAGCCGGCCGGGCGGGGGTTCCAGCAGCATTGCTTGTCCACCTCGTGTTCGACGGCCTGCCGAGGGCGCGCGGCACCCATCGCGGTCCCCGGTGCGGGAACCGCGCGGCGGCAGGGGGAGAGATCAGCGCTGAGCGGACGGCTCAGCGGACGGTGACGATGTGCGCGATGTCGCGCTCGGGTACGAATTCGACGTAGTTGGAACTGCCCCATTCCCAGGTCCGCCCGGTCACGAGGTCTTCGACGGCGAACCGCGCATCCCGGTCCAGGCCCAGCGCCGGCATGTCCAGCAGCAGCGTGCCCGCCTGGCGGTCGTGGGGGTCGAGGGTGATCACGCAGATCACCAGGTCTCCGCCGGCCGGGTCGGTCTTGGAGAACGCGATGATGTTGTCGTTGTCGGTGCGGTGGAAGTGCAGCGTCCGCAGCTGCTGCAACGCCGGGTGCCGGCGGCGGATGGCGTTCAACCGCTGCAGCCACAGTTCGAGGGATCGCCCCGAAGCCCGGGCCGCGGCGAAGTCCCGCGGCCGGAGCTGGTACTTCTCCGAATCGAGGTACTCCTCCCCGCCGGGCGCGACCGGATGGTCCTCGAACAGCTCGAACCCGGCGTACACGCCCCAGGACGGCCCCAGCATGGCCGCCAGCGCGGCGCGGATCGCGAAGGCGGCGGGCACGCTGTGCTGGAGGTACTCCGGCAGGATGTCGGGGGTGTTGACGAACAGGTTGGGACGCGCCTCGTGCAGGTGATCCAGCAGTTCGTGGCCGAACTCCTCCAGTTCCTGCTTGGTGTTGCGCCACGTGAAGTACGTGTAGGACTGGGTGAATCCCAGCCTCGCCAGGCCGTACAGCCGCGCGCGGCGGGTGAACGCCTCGGCCAGGAACAGCACGTCCGGGTGCTCCGACTTGACGTCGGCGATCAGCCGGTGCCAGAAGTTCGGCGGCTTGGTGTGCGGGTTGTCCACGCGGAAGATCCGCACGCCGTGGTCGATCCAGTACCGGACGACGTCGAGCGCCTCCGCGTACAGCCCGTCGGGGTCGTTGTCGAAGTTCAGCGGGAAGATGTCCTCGTACTTCTTCGGCGGGTTCTCGGCGAAGGCGATCGAGCCGTCGGGCAGCCGGGTGAACCAGTCCGGGTGCTCGGTGACCCACGGGTGGTCCGGCGAAGCCTGGAAGGCCAGGTCCAGCGCGACCTCCAGGCCGAGCTCGCCGGCGCGGCGGACGAAGGCGTCGAAGTCGTCCTCGGTGCCCAGCGCCGGGTGGATCGCGTCGTGGCCGCCCTCGCTCCCCCCGATGGCCCACGGCGACCCGACGTCGCCCGGGTCAGCCCGCGTGGAGTTGTTGCGCCCCTTGCGGTTCGTCTCGCCGATGGGGTGGATCGGCGGCAGGTAGACCACGTCGAAGTCCATCCCCGCGATGCGTTCCAGCTCGGCCTGCGCGGTCGGGAACGTGCCGTGCGCGGCGACGCCGTCGCCGTCCACGGGCCCGGTGGAGCGCGGGAAGAACTCGTACCAGGAGCCGAACAGCGCCCGGTGCCGGTCCACCCAGATCTGATGGGTGCTGCCCCTGGTCAGCAGCTCGCGCACCGGCTTGGCGCACATCGCCTCGTGCACGGCCGGCGACAGCGCCGGCTCGACCCGGTGCGCCAGTCCCGCGTCCGGGAACCGCAAGGTCGCGGCGGCGGTGCGCAGCAGTTCCCGCGTCCCGGCGTCCCAGCCGGGGCGGCGAGCCACCCGCTCCAGCAGCCGGGCACCTATCTCCAGATCGTTGGCGAGCTCGGATTCGTCCTGCCCGGCGGCCAGCTTGGCCTCCACGGCGTGCCGCCACGTGGCCCACGGGTCCGACCACGCGTCGATGCGGAACCGCCAAAGCCCTTGGGCGTCGGGCACGATCGTCGCGGCCCACAGGTCGGCGTCCGCATCGATCCGGGTCATCCGCGTCTGCCGGCCGACGCCGTCCGGGCCGCGCCACACCACCGTCGCGGCGAGCGCGTCGTGGCCCTCTCGCCACACCGTGGCGCGGACCGAGACGTGTTCGCCGACCACCGCCTTCGCCGGGTGCTGCCCGAGCGACACGACCGGGCTCACGTCCTCGACGACCAATCGACCGTTCAACGTGGACTCCTCGTGTCTTGGGCGCGCAGGTGAACGGGCTTCTTCCCGCCCGCCGCGACCTCGACCAGGTAGAGGAGCAGCAGGAACGCGTAGAGCAGCAGACTCACCGTGGAGCTGGCGAAACCGGCCAGCGCGGCGACGAAGTACAGGATCGGTCCGACCCGGAAACGGCGGCCCATCCGCCGGGCCTCCTCCGGTGTGATGCCCGGCCCGAGCAACCGGTGACGGTGCGCCGCGTAGGCCCAGATGGCGTTGAACATGACCCCGCCGAACGCCAGCACGCCGCCGTAGAGCACCGTCGCCGTCCGGTCGCCGTGGTCGGCGGTGATGGCCTGGGCGAGCACCGCGGTGGCGAAGGGCAGGAACACCACGTCCAGCAGCAGGAAGAGGTTGAACAGCAGGAGCAACCGGTCGACGCGGTTGATGAAGCGGAACATGGTGTGGTGGTTCAGCCACACCTGGCCGATCAGCAGGAAGCTGATCACGTAGGACAGGTAGGACGGCCACAGCGCCGCCAGGTCGCCGGCGAGGTGCTCGGACGGCTCGGGCGGATTCAGCTCGAGGATCAGCAGCGTGATGGAGATGGCGAACACCGCGTCGCTGAACAGCTCCAGCCGATTGGTGGACAACTCGACCGAATCCGGCGGCTTGGCACCGGATTCGGGGAGGTTGGGCTTTCGCACGATGTCACTTCCTCGGTGTCGGGACCGGGCCGGCGGGAACGCGCTTCCGCCGGCCCGGTTCATTGCCGGCTCATCCCGGGGATCAGCGGGTGCCCGGCGGGATGATCCAGTTCTCCTGGACGACCATGGAGTGGATGTAGCGCTGCTCGACGAAGGTCCGCAGGTCCTGCCGGACCACGCCGAACTGCGGCGACGCCAACGCCTCCGCCAGCGCCTCCTGGTCGTCGAACCACAGCTGGTGCACGCAGTCCAGCGGCGCCTCGGCCACCGCGTACGCCGCATCCCGCGTGTGGTTCTGCACGTAGCGCCGCAAGCCCGGGATGCCGAGCAGCTTCGGCGCGTGGGTGTCGAGGCTGTAGCGGCGGAAGTACTCCAGGTCCATGCCGCTGCGGCGCTTGACCAGCACCATCAGCTTCACCCGGTCGGTCGGGCCCGCCACGTACTCCTGCCCGGGCCGCAGCACGTGCGCATCGGTGTCGAGGGCCAGGGTCTGCCAGAACGCCGCCCACCGCGGCTCGTCCTCGCGCGCGCCGTTGACGTACTCCGGCGACTGCACCGCGGCCAACTGGTCGGCCTCGCCCTCCACCCACATCTCGGCCACGCCGCTGAACAGCGGGCCACCGGGATCGTCCACGGCGGAATCCACCCGCCGGTCCACTATGTACTGCTTGATCTGCGGGATCTTGCTCGCGTACTCGACCGCGTGCACGTCGATCCAGTAGTCCTGGAAGTCCTGCTCGCTCATACCGGGTTTCGGGCGAGCGAAGATGAGCTGTTGAATCAACCCAACACTCCTCGTCGGAATTTTCGCGCCGTGGTGGCGCGACTGCCTCACCGCTGGTTCGCCAGCATTTCGATGATTCGCCGGGCGAACACGTTGCAGTGCTCGCCGGTTCGCGCGGTGACCAGGTCACCGTCGACGACCACGTCCTGGTCCACGTAGTTGCCGCCCATGTTGCGCAGGTCGCCGAAAAGGTTGTTGTGCACCACCGCTTTTCGCCCCCGCACCAGTTCGGGGGCGGCGGCCAGCAGCCACATGCCGTGGCAGATGATCCCCTTGACCACGCCCGGCTCGGCGAACGCCCGGCGCAGGAACCGCAGCGCGGGTGGTTCCCGGCGGACGTCCTCGCTGTAGCGCAGCCGGTCGGCCACCATGCCGGACGGCACGATCACCGCCTGGTAGTCGGCGGCGTCGACGTCGTCGAGGTCGATCCCGCAGCGGAAGGGAACCTGGTACTCGTGCCCGTGGAAGGTCAGCTCCGGCTGTCCCCACAGCCGGCTGACGAAGTCCACCTCGATCCCGTCCTCGGGAAACCGCCGCTGGTAGTAGGAGATCTCCGGCTCGTAGTAGTCGCTCTCGACGAGAACGGCCACCTTCGTCCTGCCGGGCATCGGCCGGCTCACAGGTGACCGCGGAAGGCGTCCACCATGCACGTGGCGTCGATGTAGATGCGCCAGTTGGTGACCTTCCCGCCGCGCACGGTGAACCACTCGACGTACTGCGTCGAGAAGGTGCGCCCGGTGTCGCGGACCGTGGCCTTCTCCCGCAGCACGGCCGCGGCCTGGTCGCCGTCCACCAGCAGCTCGACGAGCTCGACCCAGTTCACCTCGGCCAGGCTGTGGAAGATCTCGAAGGAGCTCTGCACCTCCGCCAGGCCGTGGAAGGTGCCGACCCACGGCAGGATCTCCGGCAGTCCCGCCACCGACGGCTTGTTGACCCACTCCACGTCGTCGTCCAGCTGCGTGAAAGCCCGCGCGAGGTCGCCCTCGCCCAGCGCCGCGAACCATTCGCGCACCACCTTCTCGGTGGTCTCCTCGTCGACGGTTCCGTCGTTCATCGCAAAACCTCCCTGCCCCGCAAGTCGGGGTCTACTTCGGACTTGATGCCGGTTCAGCTGACGATCTTGGGAGTCAGCACCTCGATCACGAACGGCCCGTCGTAGGCGAGGGCCTGTTCGACGACCGGGCGCACCTCGTCGGGTCGTTCGATCCGGGCCCCCGGCACCCCGAACGCCTCGCCCAGGCGGACGAAGTCGATCGGCGGCCGCGCCAGGTCGAACGAGCCGGGGAAGTCGTGCACCGCGACGTCGCGTTCGTCCCAGTACTGCTCGATGTTCAGCTTCAGCAGCTCGTAGCTGCGGTTGTTGCAGATCACGAACTTCGCGCCGATGCCGTAGCGGGCGGCGGTCCACATGGCCTCGGCGGTGTAGAGCGTGCCGCCGTCGCCGGCGAAACCGACGACCGTCCGGTCCGGGTTGGCCAGCTTCAGGCCGACCGCCCCGGGAATCCCGACGCCGAGCGAACCGCCGCGGGTCTGGAAGTACTCCCCCGGCGCCTTCGGCGACAGGTACCGGAACAGCTCCGGAGACGCGGTCAACGACTCGTCGAAGTAGACCGTGTCCGCCGGGAGGCACCGGGCGAGTTCCTTCGCGAAGCGGGACACCGGCATCGGTGAGTCGTCGTGCCGCTGCTCGTCCTCCTGGAGCACCGTGGCGAGGTCGGCGACCGTGCGCTCGCCGATCTCGCGCGCCCGGATGCGCGCCCGCCCGCGCTGTTCCGGTTCGAGCTCGGTGTCCACCTGTTCCGCCAGCGCCGCCAGTCCCGCGCGGACGTCGCTGACGATGCCGACGTCGACCGGGAAGTTCTTGGCGATCTCCCAGGTGTTCTGGTCGATGTGCACGATGCGGGCGGTCGGGTCGAACACCTCGTGCAGTTCCGGGAACACCTCCGGGAACACGTACGTCCCGCAGATCACCACGGCGTCGGCGCGCAGCGTGGTGCGCCGGCTGGCGGCGCCGAACATGTGGCCGAGCTGACCGCAGAACTGCGGGTGCCCCGGCGCGATGTTCACCTCCGCCCAGTCCGCGCCCCACACCTCGGCGCCGAGCAGTTCCGCCAGGCGGGCCAGCTCGGCCTGCCCGTCGGCGTAGGCCACCCCGTCACCGGCGATGATCATCGGGCGCTCGGCGCCGATCAGCATCCGCGCCGCGCGGGCGATCGCCTCCTCGTCCGGCCGGGAGCGGGTGTGCAGGAACGAGGTCGGGTGCGGGCGTTCCCTGGTCGGGGCGTCCAGCACGTCCATCGGCAGGGACACGAGAACCGGCCCCATCGGGGGCGTCGCGGCGATCTTCATCGCCCGGCGCAGCACCCGCAGCACCGAGTTCGGGTCGACCACCCTCGTCGCCCACTTGGTGACCGGGCGGGCCATGCCGACCAGGTCGGCTGCCATCTGCGAGTCCATCGCGTCGTAGCGCAGCCCCGCCTCACCGGCGAGCACCACCAGCGGGCTGTGCCCGCGATTGGCCTGGTAGAGCATCCCGATGCCGTTGCCGAGCCCGACACCGGTGTGCAGCTGCACGACGGTGGGCTTGCGGGTGGCGCGGGCGTAGCCGTCGGCGATGCCGACCGTCGCGGCTTCCTGCGGCACCAGCACGTACTCGGGGCTGCCGGCCTGCTCGATGGAGTCCAGCAGGCCCTGCTCCACCGTTCCCGGGTTGCCGAAGACGTACTGGACGCCGTCGATCCGGAGCTGTTCGACGACCGCGTCCTTGGCCAGGATCGTTGTTGTCATGATCGACCTCTCTCGCGGGGGACCGGCACCGCCCGGGGGGCGAGCGGTGCCGGTGCGGCCGTCATCAGCGGTGGAAGCCCCACTCGCGCAGGCCCTCGTCGAGGACCTCGACGAGCTTCTGCCCCGTCAGGTACGAGTCCGGCGTGGTGCGGCCGGTGATGAACGGGTAGTCCACGATCACCGAACGCTCCTTGCCGAAGTTGCCGTGGAAGGCGCCGTCCGGGGCGACCGCGTCGCGCAGGATGTACTCCAGCGGGTACGGCGGCGGGCCGATGATGAAGTCGGTCCGCATGAACCCGGTGTAGTCCTTGTAGTCCAGCTCGATGGCGTGCCCGGTGACGTGCTTGCCGCGGATGATGCTCACGCGCTCGTTGAAGTCGCGCGCGAACGCCAGGCAGGCCACGCCGTAGCACTCGGCGGCGATGGGCCGGTCGAGGGCGTGGAAGGCCAGGATCAGGTCGTGGACGCGGAAGTTGTTCACCATGTCCACCAGCGGCCCGCTACCACCGACCAGCAGTAGCGCGTCGTAGCGCTCGGCGATCTCCTCCTGTACCCGGGCCAGGTCCCGGTTGTACGCCTCCAGCTCCCGCAGGAAGTTCGGGGAGCTGTGGTAGGGCCGGTCGGGCAGCCAGTCGGCGATGTTGATCGGGTTCTCGAGCCGGTCGGAACCGTCCAGCACCCGGACCTTCTCCGCCATCTCCGGCGTGGTCACCGCCTTGCCCAGCGGCGGGTCGACCAGCTCCGGGTCCATGCTGACCGTGATGGCCAGCGGGCGGCGGCCGGTCGGCGTGGCCAGCTCGACCTCGTAGCCCGCCTCGTCGAACATCTCCAAGGGGCCGACGAGCTCCTCGCCCCAGTAGCCGTACTCGGAAACGACGACCAGAATCCTCTTGCTCATCTTCGTCCTCTTTCCCATCAGACGTTGTAGTGCGCCTTGACGTCCTCGCCGAAGCCCGCGTAGTCGCGCAGCGGCCACACGATTTCGAATTCGAGGTACTCGCGCATCGGCAGGCGACCGAGCGCGGTCCGGTCCAGTTCCTCGATCGACTCCACGTCGACCACCGCGATGACCCGCTTCTGCGCGGCCACCTTCCAGATCCCGACCGTCATTCCGGAATCGACGGTCTGCTGGGCCAGGGCCGTTTCGGCGGCCTGGACGTCCCAGATCTCGTCGAGCGAGATCCGTCCCTCGTGGTTCCACTTCATCTGGACGTAGAACAGCATCCAACTACCTCGCGATGTGCGAATTCGGTCAGTACTGCTGGGATTCGGTCCGCAGATCGCGGACCAGGTCGTGGTCGGCCCCGAAGACCTCGACGGCGATGTCCAGCGGACGCTTGCCGTCGTGCCCCTCGAGGTCCAGCCGCGCGCCGGCGTCGATCAGCGCGCGGGAGCATTCCTCGTAGCCGTGCCAGAGGGCGTCGTGCAGCGGCGTGTAGCCGTTGGTCGCACCCTGGAAGTCCAGCAGGATTCCCGGCACGGCGAGCAGTTCTCGGGTGATGTCGGTCCGTCCGTTGTAGACGGCCTTGTGCAGCGGCACCGCGCCGAAGACCGGTTCGACGGCGTTCGGGTCGGCGCCCGCCGCCAGTAGTGCGCGGGTGATCTCGGTGTGGCCGTCGCGCGTCGCCACCAGCAGCGGCGTGTGCCCGTCGTTGAAATCGTTGCGCTTGGGGTAGCGGGCTTCCACGTCGGCACCGGCGGCGATGAGCGCGAGCGCGCGGTCGGTGTCGCCGGCGGCCACCGCTTCGAGCAGCGGTTGCGCCGCCGCGTAGGCGGCGTTGTCCCGCCGCCATCGCTGGATGTGCTCGTCGGCGGCGACCAGGCGTTCCTTGCCGATGGTGTTGACGTTGATCTCGTAGTCGAGATGCTCGGCCATGCTGAACCCGTAGTGCGTGGCCAGGTTCACCGATGCGCCGCGGTCGAGCAGGTAGCGCACGATGTCGGGTTCCTTGAACCACAACGCCTCCATCAGCGGCGTGTGCCCGGTTCCCGGCACGGTGGCGTCCACCTGGGCCCCCGCCTCCACCAGCAGCCGGACCACCTCCGGCGAACCGCCCTGGCACGCCTTGTGCAGCGCGGTCGCCCCGGCGGCGCTGTCGGCCGCGTGCACGTCGGCGCCCGAGGCCAGCAGCAGGCGCACGGTCGCGTCGTCGGCTCGCCCGGCCGCCGCCATCAGCGCGGTCAGCCCGGAGTCGACGTCGCGGTGGTCCGGGTCCGCGCCGCGGGCCAGCTGCTCCCGCACCGACTCGGCATCACGGCGGCGAATCGCCTGGAACAGCAGGGTGTTCCGATGGTTCCGGAATGCCTCGCCCAGCCCCGCCGGGTCGAAGTAGACGTGCCACGAGCTGACCTTGCCCGCGCCGTTGACGACCAGCCGGTGCGCGGCACCGACCTCGACCTGCGCGCCGGTGGCGATGTGCGTGGCCTCCTCCGCGATGGTGGCCATCGCGACGTCGCCCTGGGCGCGCAGGTCCCGGAGCACGTAGGAGGTGACCCGCAGCTCGTCGGCGGCGGTCAGCAGCGCGGAGCGCATCGCGTCGCGGCCCAGGTGGGTGCCGACGTACGGGATGGAGCAGTTCTGCTCGTTGCAGGGGATTTCGAAGGTGATCTGTTCGTCGACCAGCCGGAGCAGGCCGGTGAGGTCGCCGCTGCCGAGGTGCTCGAAGCAGCGCCTGGCGATCTCGTAGGTCTCTTCGGTGCGCACGGTGTGCCCTTTCCGTTCTTCCGCTCGCGTCAGTCGGTTCCGCCGCCGTCGGCGACGATCGCGCCGGTTCCGGTGAGCGCCCCGGCCAGGCGCCGCGGCGGGTCCACCACGACCAGGTCCTCGCCCAGGTGCAGGTGGGATTCCAGGTACAGCAGTTCGTTGATGGCGGGCCAGGACATCTCGGTGACCTCGGTGAGCACCAGCTCGATGCGTTCGGCATCGGCGGCGATGGCCGCCTCCAGCCGGGCCGCGAACTCGGCGACGCGCTCGGCGGTCAGCGCGCCGCGGCAGACGATGCGCGCCCCGGTCGCGGATTCCTCGGCGAAGCAGTCGAAATCGAGGTCGCTGGGCGCCAGGCGCACCTTGACCCGGATCCGCCGGTCGCGTTCCGGCAGCCGCACCAGCAGGCCCTCCGGGTCGAAGTCGTGGTAGCGGTGCCCGTCGATCCACACGTCGCTGATCCGCAGCCGGCCCGGCGGCAGCAGATCGGGCGCGACCCGCAGCAGCCCGTCCGCGAAGGCCGCCGGCTCCGGCCGGAAGTGCAGGTCCATCGGCTTGCCGCTGACGAGCAGTCCGGTGTAGACGGCCGCGAGGTAGCACAGCTCCACCGAGTGGTAGCCCGACATCGAGTGGCTGCCCTTCCGCCGCTCGGTGCCCACCAGGTAGGGCGTGCCGTCGGCGAGCACGTTGAAGTACACGCCGCCGTCGTCGTGGTCCAGGAAGAACGCGTTGTAGAACGCCGCCGACTCCCGTGCCAGCGCGAGGTGCTCGGGCGTGCCGAGCGTGCCCGCCAGGACGAGGTAGGCCAGGATCCCCTGCTCCTGCTGCCACCACGCCTTCCGGTCGTGCCAGGCGAACCGGTGCCGCGCGGAGCCTTCGCGGGTGCGGTGCTCCACCACGTCGTACCAGCCGCCGCGCTGCCGATCGCCGCCGGCGCCGGGCATCCTGCTCCCGATCTCCTCGGCCAGCTCCAGCGCGGCCGGCGAGTCGTCGAGGTTGCGCAGCCGGATCATGTTCCAGGCGATCTTGAGGTTGTGCCCGATGACCGCCCGGTCCTGCTGCCACCCCCATTCCCGGTCCGGCGACCAGTCCTCGTGGAAGCGCTCCTGCACGAACGGGCTGTAGTCGTCCTGCGGCATCCGGCGGATGATGGTGTCCCTGGTGTCGAGCAGGAAGTCGCGCAGGTCGTCGCGTCCCGTGGCCAGGAAGGCGTTGATCAGGTAGGCGGGCGCGTGGTCGCCGACGGAGTTCCAGTTCTTGCGCGCCCGGTTGTGCCCCAGCTCCGGCGCCCGCGGATCCAGCGCGACCGGGTCGATGTGCGAGAAGTAGCCGCCGCGCTCGCGGTCGCGGTAGAACCGGTCGAACAGCTCCAGGGTCAGGTCCAGATCGCGCAGGATGCCGGGATCGCCGGTGACGCGGAAGGTCTGCACGGGCCCGGCCAGGGCGTAGATCTGCTCGTACATGGGCACGGCGAGGTAGTCGTCGCCGAACTCCGAGGACAAGATCTTGCGCTGTCCCCGCTCGGTGACGTCCAGTCCGTGGTACCAGTAGGCGTAACCGTCCTCGACGTTGCGGACCAGCAGGTTGTCCTGGAGGTAGGCCACGCCGCCCTCTGCGGCGTCCAGGAAGCGGTCCTCGCCGGTCAGCAGGTATGCGGTGGCCAGCCCGTACACCAGCCGCGAGATGGTGTCGGTCTCCTGCCGGTGGCCCTCGGCGTCGCCCGGCAGGTGCCTGCCGTCCAGCGTCAGGTCGGTGCGGTACCGCCGCCAGTCGTGCGCACCGTCGCCGAACTGGGCCCGCAGGTAGAAGTCGGCGATCGAGCGGGCCTGCCCCACCCACCACTCGGGGTCCTCGAAGACGTACGCGCCGTCGGCCTCCGTGGCGAAGCAGATGTGGCTCGCCTCGAAGCACCAGCCGTCGGGATCCGGGTAGTAGATGCCGCGCACCAGGACGTAGCCGCCCCCGGCGAGCAGTTCGCGGGTGCGAGCGGTGGTGTCGCGGTAGGGCTCGTCGAGGTTGTGCAGGATCGACGACGCGGTGTTCGGCACCAGGTGCGCGGTGACGGTGCGCCCGTCGGACGTCGTTATGCCGAAGGAGTCCTGCACCACGCCGGGTTCGACGTAGCCCGCGACGAGGTCGGAGCGGACGAAGTCGGGATTGTCGGCCATTTCTACCTGCTCTGCTCAGGGCTGGAAAGGAGGATGACGATGCTTCGGTCGGCCACCACCAGGTCGTCTCCGGCGACCGGGATCTCCGTTCCGGGAGCGAGGAAGTCGCCCGGTGGAGGTGCCGCGGTGTCCACCACCCGCAGCCAGCGCCGTCCCGGGAGCCGGGGCAGCTCGAAGCGCAGTTGCTCGTGGAACATGTTGAACATGACGTGGCAGTCCGGGTCGCCGCCGAACCCGGCCAGCGTGACGGCGAACGCCCGCGCGTTCGGGTCGTGCCACTCCGGGCAGCCGAGTTCGGTGCCGTGCCAGCTGATTTCGGGCTCGCCGCGGTCGTTGGCGCGGTCGCCGAAGAACCGCGGGCTGCGCATCGCGGGCACCCGCCGCCGCAGGTCGATCATCGCCCGGAAGAACCGCAGCAGGTCCCAGTCGGCGGCCAGCCGCGACCAGTCGAACCAGGTCCGCTCGTCGTCCAGGCAGTAGCCGTTGTTGTTGCCCCGCTGGGTCCGCCCGGCCTCGTCGCCCGCCTGGATCATCGGAGTGCCCCGGCTGAGCAGCAGGATCGCGGCCAGGTTCCGCATCTGCCTGCCGCGCAGGGCGAGCACTCCCGGATCGTCGGTGTCGCCTTCGGCTCCGCAGTTCCAGCTGTAGTTCTCGTTGCTGCCGTCGCGGTTCTGCTCGCCGTTGGCTTCGTTGTGCTTCTGGTTGTAGGAGACCAGATCGCGGAGCGTGAAGCCGTCGTGCGCGGTGACGAAGTTGATGCCGTTCGTGGCCACCTTCCCCTGCGGGCCGTAGATCTCCTCGCTGCCCGCGATGCGGCGGGCCACGGACGCGACCATGCCGCCGTCACCGCGCACGAACCGCCGCACGTCGTCGCGGAACAGGCCGTTCCACTCGCACCAGCGCTGCCCGGGGAAGTTGCCGACCTGGTAGACGCCGGCGGCGTCCCACGGCTCTGCGATGATCTTGGTCTCGCGGAGCACTTCGGACAGTTCGATCTCCCACAGCACCGGCGGCTGTTCCAGCACCGCCCCGCCCGCACCGCGGGCGAGTTCGCTGGCCAGGTCGAACCGGAACCCGTCCACGTGGAACTCGACGACCCACTGCTCCAGGCTGTCGCAGATCATCTTGGTGACCAACGGGTGGTTGGCGTTCACCGAGTTGCCGCAGCCCGTGTAATCCATGTAGTAGCCGGGATCGTCCGGGGACAGGTGGTAGTAGGACTCGTTCGCCGTGCCGCGGAACGAGATCGTGGGCCCGTGCTCGTCGCCTTCGCTGGTGTGGTTGAAGACCACGTCGAGGATGACCTCGATCCCGTTGCGGTGCAGGGCCTTGACCATGTCGCGGAACTCGTCGGCGCAGCCGTCCGGCGTGCCCGCCGCCGAGTACTCCTGGTGCAGGCTGAAGAACCCGATCGGGTCGTAGCCCCAGTAGTTGCGCAGTTCCGCGCCGTCCGGGGTGGTGCGCAGCACCTCGGTGGCGTCGAAGTCGAACACCGGCAGCAGTTCCACCGCAGTGATGCCCAGATCGACCAGGTACGGGATCTTCTCGATCACACCGCGGAAGGTGCCCGGCGCCGCCGCGCCCGACGTGGGCGACTTGGTGAACCCGGCGACGTGCATCTCGTAGATCACGGTGTCCGCCAGCGGAATTCGCGGTGGGGCGTCGCCCTCCCAGTCGTACCGGCTGGTGTCCAGCACGACGCTGCGCATCGCGGTGGACGAGTTGTCGCCTGGCACGACCGCGGCGTTCCGGTCCCAGCGGGTCTTGTCGATCGCCTTTCCGTACGGGTCGATCAGCACCTTCTGCGGGTCGTGCCGCGACCCGTTCCGGTGCGCGTCGCCCGGTCCGTCCACCCTGAACGCGTAGCGCTGACCCGGCCCGATTCCGCCGACGTGGCAATGCCAGAAGTAGAAACTGCGGTGCACCGCCGGATCCAGTTCCACGACCGCGGGCTCGGTTTCGCCGTCGAACAGCAGCAGCTGCACCGAAGTCGCACGCGGTGAATAGATCGAGAAGTTCACCCCCGTCTCGTCGGGCGTGGCGCCGAGCGGTTGCGCCCGGCCGCTCGCCACCCGCCGTCCGCCGAGTTCGGCACTCACCATCGGTCACTCCCGCCAACGTCGTTTTTGCTTGCGCCATCGAAGAATTCCATCGAGGCGCGGGCTTCCACCACGTCAGCAGGTACGAAATCCGCCGGTACCTCGGTGTGATCGCGACAGGCACCAAAGTGCCGATCGATGCGCACCAAGGAACAGTTGTCGCCGCACCGGAACTGCGGAGACAGTGGATCTGCTGGGGAGAACGCGGGAATCGCCGTTCTCAGAACGGAACCGGGAGTTGCGGAATGCGCGTGGTCGTCGTGAGCGATCGGAGCCTGAGCCGGGCCGGGTTGGCCGAGCTGGTGGCGGACCGGCCGGATGCGCAGGTCGTCGCGGACACCCACGACCTGGCGAGCGCCTGGGCGTACTGCCGTCGCGGGCGGGCCGATCTCGTGCTGGTCGATGCGGCCGTGGTCGAGCAGGAGGCCGCGCCGCCGGACGCGGCCGAGCGGCACCCGTGGCAGTCGGCGGTGGAGCGCGTCGAACTGCTAAGTCCGCGCGAGTCCGACGTGTTCGCGCTGCTCGGTGCGGGGCTGTCCAACCGGTCCATCGCGCGCCGGCTCGGCATCTCCGAGCGCACCGTGAAGAGCCACGTCGCCCAGGTGCTGACGAAGCTCGGCCTGGAATCCCGGTTGCAGGCCGGACTGGCCGCGCAGCTCGCCGAGATCCGCGGCGGTCGGCGTCACGCCAACCGGAGCACCTTCTCGTCGTCGTGACTGATCACAACGCGCTCGGCGGCTTCCGCGAACGCCCGCACCCGAGCCGTTTCCCCCGCGGTGCGCCACACCAGCGCGACCTCGGAGTCCGGCATGTCGCGCAGCGGCACGAGCGCGATGTCCGGGCGCGCGTAGTACCGGGACACCGATTCGACCACGGGCGACACGCCCTGCCCGTTGGCGATCGCGGTCAGCAGCTCCTGGAAGGTGCGCACGGCCTGGCGGCGGTTGATCGGCTGGCCGCCCGGTGTCGTGGTCGGGACGTGGAACTCCCACCAGTAGTCCGGTGCCGGGCCCACCACGTCGATGACCTCCACCCGGGCCAGGTCCTCCACCGACACCGAGGACCGCCCGGCGAACGGATGATCGACCGGCACCGCGAGCATCCTCGGCTCCGACAGCAGCACCGGCCCCACCGTCAGGTCCGGCTCCGCCACGGGCAACCTGGTGATCAGCGCGTCCACGTCGCCGATGCGCAGCGGGCCGAGCGGGTCGGCGCAGTGCACCTCGGTCATCCGCAGCTCGCAGCCGGGGTGCTGGGCGCGGAACTCGGTCACCAGTTCGGCGGTCCACTCGTTCGCGCCGGAGCCGAGGAAGCCGACCCGGAGGACGCCCTCGATGCCGCGCGCCGTGGCGGAAGCCTGTTCGACCGCGCGGTCCAGCTGCCGGTAGGCGTCCTTGACGTCCTGCCAGAACTGCTTGCCCAGCGGGGTGAGCGCGACGCGGCGGCTGGTGCGGTCGAACAGCCTTCCCCCGATGCGGCGTTCCAGGGACTGGAGGTTCTGGGTGACCCGTGGCGGAGACACGTGGAGCCGTTCGGCGGTGCGCCCGAAGTGCAGTTCCTCGGCCAGCACCAGGAAGGTTTCCAGTTCGCGGAACTCCACCCCGATCACCTCCATCGTTAAACGTGCCTTAGCGAACATACCGCAGTTCGGCGTTGTTCCCCGGCCCGTTCGGGCCGATTCTCGATCACGAAAGCACGAACGAATCCCTTAATCCGAAAGGTTGAACGTTCATGGCACCGCCCAAGTCCCCGGGCACCGCGCCGGCCGAGGCCGGGAAGCTCTCCGCCCAGCAGTGGCTGATGCTCGTCGCGGTGATGACCGGCACGTTCCTGTCCATGCTCAACGACTTCATCGTCAACGTCGCCACCCCGGCCATCCGCGACGAACTGGGCGCGAGCTTCGCCGAGGTACAGCTCATCATCGGCGGGTACATCCTGGTCTACGGCGTGGTGCTGGTGACCGGCGGCAGGCTCGGCGACATCTTCGGGCACCGCAAGATGTTCCTCCTGGGCAGCGGCCTGTTCACGCTGGCATCGCTGGCCTGCGGGCTGGCGCCCAATCCGGCGCTGCTGATCGTGTTCCGCATCGTGCAGGCGCTCGGCGCCGCCATCTTCTACCCGCAGGTGCTGTCCATCCTGCAGCTGGCGTTCACCGGTCGCGCACGCGCCAAGGCGTTCAGCGTGTTCGGTGCGACGATCGGGCTCGCCTCCATCGCGGGCCAGCTCATCGGCGGCGTGCTGATCGGCGCGAACCTGTTCGGTCTGACCTGGCGGCCGATCTTCCTGATCAACGTGCCGGTCGGGCTGATCGCCATCGCGATCGCCGCCGCCACCCTGCCGAAGATCGCCGACACCGCCAAGGCGCGGCTGGATTCGCTGGGCGTCGGCCTGCTGACGGTCACCCTGGTGCTGCTGATCTTCCCGCTGATCCAGGGCCGCGAACTGGGCTGGCCGTCGTGGATCATCACGCTGCTGGTCCTGGCCGTCCCGGCGCTGGTCGTCTTCCTGCTGTGGGAGCGGCGGGTCGCCGGCCGCGACAACTCACCGCTGGTGCCGCCACAGCTGTACAAGATCCGCAGCTTCAGCGCGGGAAATGCGATCGCTCTCCTGTTCTTCGCGGGCAACAGCGGCCTGTTCTTCCTGCTACCACTGCAGCTCCAGGCCGGTCTCGGTCACACCGCCCTGTACGCGGGCCTCACCTTCACCCCGCTGGCGGCGACGTTCACGATCGGTTCGCTGCTCGCCCCGAAGTTGCAGCCCAGGCTGGGCAACCACGTGCTGAGCCTCGGCTACGCCATCAACGTCCTCGGCAACGTCGCCATCCTGTTCACGGCGATCAACGCGGGCGCCGGCCTGACCGGCTGGATGCTGGCACCGTCGATGGCCGTGATCGGCCTCGGCCAGGGCCTGGGGATGAGCCCGCTGGTGGCGGCGGTGCTGGTGGACGTCCCGGAGAAGGACGCGGGCGCGGCCTCCGGCGTCATCCAGACGATCATGCAGGTCGGCATGGCGTTCGGGGTCACCGTGATCGGGCTGGTGTTCTTCACCGTCCTCGGCGCCGACACCGCGCCCGTGGCCTACAGCCAGGCGTTCATCGCCGCCCTGGTCGCACAACCGGTCCTGGCGCTGCTGGCGTTGGCGCTCGTCCCGCTGCTGACCAGCCGGCGCGAAACCACCGGACACGTCCCAGCGCCGGAAAGCGCCTCCGACACCACCGCCGTGCACTGAAACCAGGAGACCCACCATGTCGCAACCCACCACTTCCTCCCGGCCGGTCGAGCACAGCGGAACGTTCCGCATCGGCGACGAGCTGGCCGTCCGCCAACTCGGATTCGGCGCGATGCGCATCGTCGGCCCCGGCATCTGGGGCCCACCGGAAGACCGGGACAACTCGATCGAGGTGCTGCGCCGATCGGTGGACCTCGGCGTGAACCTGATCGACACCGCCGAGGCGTACGGCCCCGACGTGTCCGAGGAACTGATCCGCGAGGCCCTGCACCCGTACCCGGCAGAACTGGTGATCGCCACCAAGGGCGGCATCCACCGGCCGAGCGTCCGGCAGCTGACGCCGAACGGCTCGCCGGAGTTCCTGCGCCGGGGCGTGGAGGGCAGTCTGCGCAAGCTCGGCGTGGAGACCATCGACGTCTACCAGCTGCACCGCATCGATCCGCAGATCCCGGTCGAGGAGTCGCTGGGAGCGTTGAAGGAACTGCGCGACGAGGGCAAGATCCGCCACATCGGGCTGTCCGAGGTCAGCATCGAGGAGATCGAGCGCGCCCGCCGAGTGGTCGAGGTCGCCACCGTGCAGAACCGCTACAACGTGGCCGACCGCGAGCACGACGAGGTGGTGGACCACTGCGAGCGCGAAGGAATCGGCTTCATCCCGTGGTTCCCGCTGGCCACCGGTTCCCTGGCCCGGCCCGGCGGCCCGCTGGAGGCGATCGCGCGCCGGACCGGCGCGACGCCGTCGCAGCTGGCGCTGGCCTGGCTGTTGCACCGCTCTCCCGCCATGCTCCCCATCCCGGGCACCGCGTCCCTGGAGCACCTGGCGGAGAACTGCGGAGCCGCGGTCCTCCAGCTCTCCGCGGAAGAGCTGAGCGCACTCGACAACATCGCGTGACGGTCCCGATCAGGCATGGTCCTGAGGCCACCTGAACCGTCCTGATGCGGACGGCGATGAGCCCCGCGCCCCTTCCCCCCAGGCGCGGGGCTCATCGCCGTCCGCAGGCGATTCCCTTGCGCCGCAGCGCAAGTCGGCGTCGGGCCGCGTCCCGCGCGCGCAGCCGTCTTCGAAACCGCCTGCAACCGCAGCGCGCGACGCAACGGCCTACGGCCGTTGAGCGACGACATCCTGGAGCTGCTGGTGGCCACGGGCAGCGCGAGCAAACTCCTTGCCGTGTCGTGGTCCCGCGCGTGCACGCAGTCCGTCGAGGATCGGTTCGGGGCGATCCTGCGCCGTTCGAGCCGAACGACGAACCGAGGCGACCCGACCGGACTGATCCCGTGCGGCAGTCCGTCACGTAGGGCTCGACTTCGCCGATGATCAGGACGAACTCGCCGGGCACCGCCCGGACCGGGCGGCGGTCCGCGCGGCGCTGATCCGGCCGGGCGGCCACGTGGCCTGGGCCACCGAGGACCCGGCCGCACCCAGGCCGGCCCGTGGTGAGCCCGGCGCAGCCGGTGAGATCAACTCCGGGCGAACGCATGCCGGCGCTCGCAGGCCCGACCGGTCACCGAGGTCCCTGTGCCCAGGCTCACGACCGCTTTTTGGCCGATCTTCGCGGGTCGGCTCGCGAGGAGCCGATCTCGGCCCGGACGACCCCGGGGACCGGCGTCTTCGATCCTCTCCGCGCGGCGGGTTTCCAGGCTCCTCACCAGCGCAAATGTCGCCAGCGGCGTTGATGGCGCGGGATCCCGGGTCGGCCCCTTCTTGGAATTGCCGGGCAGTTATCGACCGATCAGCGCCAACCACTACGGAGCGGAGTCAACCCCGGTCAAATACCGACCTGATCAGGTGACACGTTGAAGCCTCGGTGACCCTTAGTTACGTTGCTAGTGGCTGTACATCACGGTCCGGTCACGACGCCTCGCCCCGAGAGGCCACCGCACCCCGGCGGTGTTGCCCGGATCTTCCCCGACCTGGAAAGGCGCACGTGCACAAGCATGGCAACGCGGGCGGCCGCACCCCGAAGGCCGCAGTCCGCGCACTCGTTGACAAGTTCGGCCCGAAGGCGGGCGGTGCCGCCCGCATCGGCAAGGTGTCCGGCAAGGTGCTCCCGGTGGTCGTCGCCGGTGGCGCGCTCGTGATGGTCGGTCAGCCGCTGCTGGCCGGCGCAGGCCCGGATCAGGCCGCCCCGAACCCCGTGCAGATCCGGCCCGTCGGCAACGAAGCTCCGCTGGCCCCGGCCGCCGCTCCGGCTCCCGAAGCCCCGGCCGCTCTCCCAGCCCCGGCGGCCCCTCCGGCCCCGGCCGTCCCCCCGGCCCCGGCAGCCCCCGTCGCTCCCCCGGCTCCGGCCGCCCCGCCGCCGCCGGTCACCAAGTCCCTCGACGTCGACTACCAGAAGCAGAAGACCAGCTACTGGTGCGGCCCCACGGCGGCCCGCATCGCGCTGTCCAGCAAGACCGACGCGCTGCCGGACCAGGGCACGATGGCCGACGAACTCGGCACCACCGAGAACGGCACGGACACCATCGGCCAGGTCGTCGACGGGCTCAACAAGCACCTCGCGGGAACCGGCACCCAGTACGTCGCCCGGGACTGGAGCGACCGCTCGCTGACGCCGGAGATGACCGAGCAGCTGTGGTCGGACACCGTCCGCAACGTCACCGACGGCAAGGCGATGGTGGCCAACATCGTCGCGGCGCCCGGCAACCAGCCGCCCGGCTACCCGTCGAGCCAGACGATCTACCACTACGTGGCGATCGTCGGCTACAACGCGGCGGACAAGACGGTGCACATCTCCGACCCGGCGCGGTTCAGCGGGATCGAGGACTACTGGCTGAGCCTCGACCAGCTCGCTTCGCTGATCGAGCCCAAGGGCTACGCCGCCTGACGAACAGCACCCATCACCGAGAACCGATGAAGGCCCGCCGCTCCCCCGGCGGGCCTTCATCATGTCCCGGGCCGGGCATTCGCCGCAGGTCGCGCGGCGGCCGGCTCAGCCTTCCGCAGCCCAGGAAGCACCGCGTCGACGACCTCGGGATCGACCGACGGCTCTCGCAGTACGCCGGGTCCCAGCGGTCCTTCGAGCAGATGGCGGCCGACCCTGTGACCCGGGCGGCTGTGCCGGTGCCGCCCGTCGACACCGGCACACCACCTACAGCGCGAAGTACCGCAGCCAGACGTAGAGCGTGGCCAGGGCGATGGTCACCGCGGTGACCACGAGGCCGTACTTGGTGAACTCCCAGAAGCCGATGGGATGGCCGTTTCGGGCCGCCCAGCCGATGGCGACGACGTTGGCGCTCGCGCCGATCGCGGTGGCGTTGCCGCCGAGGTCGGCCCCGAGCGCGAGCGACCACCACAGCGCCCGGCCGATGTCCGGATCGGGCACGGTGGCCACGAGTTCCTCGACGATGGGCATCGTGGTCGCCACGAACGGAATGGTGTCGATCACGCCGCCGACCACCGCGGAACCGATGATCAGCCCCACCGCGGCCAGCAGGTAGTCGTCGCCGACCAGGTCGATCGCGGCGCGGCCGAGGGTGTCGATCGCGCCGGCGTCGACCAGCCCGCCCACCATCACGAACAGCCCCATGAAGAACACGAGGGTGGACCAGTCGACCTCCTGGAGGAACTGCTTGGTGGTGGTGCCCGAGACGAGCACCATGAGCCCGGCGCCGAGCAGTCCGACGAACGCGGGGTCGATGCCGATCGGGCCGTGCAGGACGAACGCGATCACGACCGCGCCCGCCACGACCAGGCAGCGCCGGAGCAGCCGGTGGTCGTGGATGGTGTCCTTGCCGTCCAGCTCCATGATCTCGGCCATGTGCTCTTCCGCGTCCAGGAACGCCTTGCGGAACAGCACCCGGCACAGCGCGATGAAGACCGCGAGCAGGACGACGGTGATGGGCGCGAGGTTGATCAGGAAGTCGGCGAACGACAGGCCTGCCCGGCTGCCGATCATGATGTTCGGCGGGTCGCCGATCAAGGTGGCGGTGCCGCCGATGTTCGCGGCGAGGACCTCGGCGATCAGGAAGGGCACGACCGGGAGCCGGAGTCGTCGGCAGACCGCGAGCGTGATCGGTGCGATGAGGAGCATGACCGTGACGCTGTCGAGGAATGCCGAGACGACGGCGGTGAACAGCACCAGGATGACCATCAGCCGGAAGGACCGGCCACGGCTCTTCTTGGCCGACCAGATGGCGAGGTAGTCGAAGACCCCGGTGTGCTTGAGCACGCTGACCGTGATCATCATGCCCAGCAGCAGGAAGATCACGTTCCAGTCGATGCCGGTCTTCTCGCTGAAGAACGCGCTGTGGGCGTCCACCGCGCCCAGCAGCACCATGACGGCGACCCCGCCGAGCGCGGCGGCGACCCGGTGAACGCGTTCGGTGGCGATCAGCACGAACGCGGTCAGGAAGACGAGGATCGTCAGGGCGGTGGTCACGGCCGCGCCTCCCCGTCATCCGCGGCGGGGGCCACCCGGTCGACCGGGCCGGTGTCGGCGCATCCCACGGTTCGCCCCGGGCTCGTGCCCGTCAGGGGTTCGGCCGCCAGGCGAGGTGCCCGATGGAGGCGGCGAGGACGAGGCCACCCACGAGGAGCAGGGCGTGTCCGAGCACGAGACCCGCCCCGATCGCCCCGAGCGCGATGGCCAGCACGACCCGGTCGGTCGCCGGCCGGTGGTCGTGTTCCGGACGGGTCGCCGCTGGTGGGCGGCCGGCGGCCTGCTTCGCGGGACCTGCGGGCCGCCGTGATCCGATGGGTGCCATGGCTGGTCCTTCCCCCGAGAGCGCTCCTTCGTCTCGCGCGTGGCGGTGACGTTCTGAGGCTCTCCGACCGCCCCGCATGGACGCCATCCCCGGCGACACCCATTTCCCGGGGTGCCGATCATGCAATCGGGTCCGCCGCCACGGCCCGCCCCGGTGCTTCGCGTGGGTGAGCTCCCGGATGGACAGCACCGACGCGACGCCGACAAGCTGGGGCGCACTGGCGAGCGAAGGCGCTGGTCGAGCGCACGACGGGCGCACGAACTTGCGCGATAGTGGGCACAGCGACAGGCGAGGAGGCCGGGCATCGTGTCCCTGTTCTGGAGGCTGTTCCTGCTCAACACCGCGGTGCTGATCGCGGGCGCCGCGCTGCTCCTGTGGGGGCCGGCCACCGTCTCCACCCCGTTCTTCGTCACCGAGGCCCTGATCCTGGCCGCCGGCCTCGCGGCGATGCTGCTGATCAACGCCGTCCTGCTGGGCGCCGGGCTGGCGCCCCTGCGGCGGCTCGCCCGAGCGATGCGGGCGATCGACCCGCTGCGCCCGGGCTCCCGCCCCGAAGTCACCGGCAGCGGGGAGGTCGCCGACCTGATCAGGACCTTCAACACCATGCTCGACCGGCTCGAAGCCGAGCGCGCCACCAGCAGCGCGGTCGCCCTGTCCGCGCAGGAAGCCGAGCGCCACCGCATCGCGCAGGAACTCCACGACGAGGTGGGCCAGACCCTCACCGCGGTCCTGCTCGAACTCAAGCGGGTCGCGGACGACTCCCCGGACTCCGTCGCGACCGCGTTGCACCACGTCCAGGAGATCACCCGCGGCAGCCTGGAGGAGATCCGCCGCATCGCCCGCCGGCTGCGCCCCGGTGTCCTGGAAGAACTCGGGCTGGTCAGCGCGCTCAAGGCGCTCACCACCGAGGTCCTGCCGCACAGCGGGCTCACCGCGCGCTGCCACGTCGACAACGACCTGCCCGATCTCGGCGGCGCCGTCGAACTGGTCCTCTACCGGGTCGCGCAAGAAGGCCTCACCAACACGGTGCGCCACGCCCGCGCCACCCGCCTCGATCTCTCGCTGCTGCGCAGCCCGACCGCGGTCGAGCTGTACGTCCGCGACAACGGCCGCGGGATCGGCGGCGCCGCCGAAGGCGCGGGCATTCGCGGCATGCGGGAACGAGCGCTGCTCATCGGCGCCGAGCTCACCCTCGGCGCCCGCCCCGGGGGCGGCACCGAGGTGCGCCTGCACGTGCCCACCTCGACGAAAGCACCTGCGCATGTCTGACGCGACGAAGACCCGCATCCTGCTCGCCGACGATCACGCCCTGGTCCGCCGCGGGGTCCGGCTCATCCTCGACAACGAACCGGACCTGGTCGTCGTCGCCGAGGCGGGTGATGGCGCGGAGGCGATCGAGAAGGCCCGCACCGACGAGCCCGACCTCGCGATCCTCGACATCGCCATGCCCCGGCTCACCGGATTGCAGGCGACCGCCGAGCTTTCCCGCCGCCACCCCGATCTGCGCATCCTCATCCTGACCATGTACGACAACGAGCAGTACTTCTTCGAAGCCCTCAAGGCCGGTGCGTCCGGGTACGTGCTGAAATCCGTCGCGGACCGCGACCTCGTCGAGGCGTGCCGCGCCGCCATGCGCGGCGAACCCTTCCTCTACCCCGGCGCGATCACGGCGCTGATCCGCAACTACCTCGACCACGCCGCCGATGAGGAGTCGAGCACCAGGGTCATCACCCGCCGCGAGGAGGAGATCCTCAAGCTGGTCGCCGAGGGCCACTCGTCGAAGGAGATCGCCGACCTGCTCGTGATCAGCATCAAGACGGTCGAACGGCACCGCGCCAACCTGCTGCAGAAGCTCGGGCTGCGGGACCGCCTCGAACTCACCCGCTACGCCATCCGGACCGGGCTCATCGAGCCGTAGCCCGTTCCCGGGAATTCCCGGGCGCCCGTTTCCGGCATCGATGAAATGGCGATGAAATCCGGTGGCACGAATGGATTTCCCGTCGAATCCGGGTTGACCTCGTGATCGCCGTCCGACGATCACGCTCACCGCATCCGGGCCCGGTTCTGCCGTTTTCGTTCCTCCTCAGCGCAGCGCCCGCACTTTCCGCGGCCTGGTCCGCTGCGGTCCCCAGCAGCGCGACATCAGCCGATTCAGCCCCGGATGTCGGCGAGCGTCCCTAGAGTGATCGTCATGCCCGTCAGCGCTTCCGCAGCACCGAGCACGTCCGGGGACGAGCTGAGCCAGTGGATCGACGATGTCCAGCCCCTGGTGATGCGCCTCGACACCTGGCACGTGGACCAGGAATTCGAGTTCCAGCCCGACATGTCCGCGGATTCCCTGCTGGTGCTGGAAGAAGCGCTCGTCAACTCCTACCGGCCCGAGGACGGCCCCGATGCCGCGGACTTCCTGCGCGGGGCGATGGCCTACCTCGGCGAGTCGTTGATGATGACCGCCGGCGGGCGGTGGGGCTGGGCCGCCGACGAGCGCCCCGTGGTTCTCCCGGACCCGGAACTGCACCTGGAGCCGGTCGACCCGCTGAACCTCATCGTGGAAGCGCTGGAAAGCCCGGTGTTCGGCGTGTTCACCGGAGTCGCCGACATGCTGCGGCACGCCGTGCTCGAACGGCAGGCCGGGCATCCGGGGTGGAAGCCGGTCAAGGAACCCACCCCTGGCCTGGACCCGTGGGGTTCGGAGGACCAGCACCCGTGGCTGGCAGGATGGCTGGCCGCCCGGATCGCGCAGTTCGACGCGTGGGTGGCGGACACGGGCGTCGAGAAGGCCGCCTGGGACTTCTCCCCCGCATCGCTGGACGTCCTCGGGCGCCTGGTCACCGAGCGGTACCCCGGCGGCGAGGCGTTCAAGCAGGACGAGGACGCGCCTTTCGTGCAAGGCGCCATCTGGTACGCCGGGGAGGTCGGGATCCGCAACCGCTCCGGAGTCTGGCGGTACCGGGAGCCCGCCGAAGGGCTTCCGCCGGAGGAAGTGGAGCGGAACATCTACCTCCTCCGCCCGCACGTCGTGCAGCCCGCCGTCCGCGACGGAGGAGGCGACATCCCCTTCTTCGCCCTCTTGCAGGCCGCCCGCGAGAGGAACCCGGAAGCTCCCCGCACACGCCTTGGCCGCTACGCCGCCCCCACCGACAGCCCGGTCGGCTACCGCGGCGTGCAAGCCTGACAGCTTCTTTCCGCGCTGCATCAGTACTTCTTCCAGCCCTGCCCGGCGGGCCATAATAGTCCGAAGTGGACGGTGATCGACCGCCGCGCCTCGTGCGGGAGCCGGCTCCCGGTGCTCGACTTCCGCCGTCAGTGATCCGGGTAGCGCCGCCTGCGGGAGATGGCCTCATCCTCGGCCACCCGTCCAGGCGGAGGAAAGGATCGCGCCGTCCGCCGCATCACACCTCCTCGTCACGCCACTTGCCCGCGGCCGTCCTGATGAGCTTGATCACCGCCGTCGCGGAGCTCGACGGCTTGACGGAGCTGCGGTAGATCAGGCAGATCTGCAGGCTCTGCGGCGGGCCTTCGAACGGGCGCGTGACGACGTCGCTTTGAGATCGGACCAGTTTGTTGCCCAGTTCGGCCTCCAGGCCGATGCCGAGCCCGGCTGACACCATGGCGTGGAGGGTGTCGACGGTGCCGGCCTGGACGACCATCGGGACCGGTCGGCTGTCGAAGAACTCCTCGACGATCCGCCGCAGCACGAAATTGCGGGGGAACAGGACGAGGGGGTGCTGGATCAGCTGGGTGATCGACACGGAATCCTCGACGCTCAGCGGATGTCCCTTCGGGAGACAGGTCAGGATGCGCGTCTCCCGGAGCGGAACCACGTGCAGGCCGTCGAGGCTGCCGTCCTGCTGATCGGTCCGGCGTGCGATGACGCCGAGATCGAGTGCGCCGGACAGGACGTCGCGCCGGATGTCCGTCGACCCGCTCTCGAGGATCTGGAACTGCAGGCCAGGATGGCGAGCCACCAGCCGGGCCATCACCACCGGCATGAACGACCTCGCCACCGCGCTGATGGACCCGATGCGCGTGATCCCCCGGGAGAGTTCGGCGATGGCGCGGGCCTGTTGGTGGATGGCGGTCTCGGCTGCCAGCAGGCTGCGCACGCTGCCGAGCACCGTCTCCCCGGCAGGCGTGAGCCGCACCCCGGTCCGGCCGCGCGCGAGCAGGACTACCCCGAGTTCCTCCTCCAAGGCCCGGATCTGCTCGCTCAGCGTCGGCTGGCTGACATCGAGATGGGTCGCCGCGGCGCGGAGCGATCCGAGGCGGACCGCGCTGTCCAGGTAGTGGAGCTGGGTCAGTCGCACTCGCGCATGTTAACCGGGCGGCGAAGGCATACCGATAGGCCGCACCTATCACCAGCATAGCCGGGCGCGCGTTGTTCCGAGGTAGCCCACGTGGTCATCTCTGGGGGTCACGATGGGAAGGAGCACAGCCGATGACGGTCAACGGTTCCGGGGGAAAGCCCGTCCTGCCGCTCCAGGGGGTGCGGGTGCTGGACATCGCGACGGTTCTCGCGGCACCGTTCGCGGCGACGCTCCTCGCGGAGTTCGGCGCGGATGTGATCAAGGTGGAGCAACCCGGTGTCGGCGATCCGACCCGGAGCTTCGCGCCCTACCGGGACTCCCAGTCGCTGCACTGGCGGGTGACGAACCGCAACAAGCGCTCGGTGACCCTCGACCTGCACACCGCGGACGGCCGGGATTTGCTGCTGAAGCTCGTCGAGCAGGCGGACGTGGTGGTGACGAACTTCCGTCCGGCCAAACTCACGGAGTGGCGCCTCGACTTCGAGGACCTGAAGGCCGCCAATCCGAAGGTCGTGATGTTCCACCTCACGGCATTCGGCAGGAGCGGGCCCTACAGCGGTCGTCCCGGCTTCGCGCGGGTGGCCGAGGCGATGTCGGGGCTGACCTACACGACCGGATACGCGGATCGCCCGCCGGTATTCGCCGGCTATCCCCTCGCGGACGGGGTCAGCGGCATCTACGGCGCGCTGTCGATCATGCTCGCCCTGCGGCACCGCGACCTCACCGGCGAACCGCAGCTGGTCGACCTCGCTCTCTACGAGCCGCTGCTGCGGCTCACCGAGGACATCATCGTCGGGTACTCCGGCACCGGGGTCGTCAAGGAGCGGATGGGCAACGAACAGCCCAACATCTGCCCGAACAACGTCTACCCGACCTCGGACGGCAAGCACGTCATCCTCCCCGCCTCGACCGAGCGGATGTGGAGACGGGTCGTCGATCTGCTGGACGACGACGAGCTCCGGGCGCTGAACAGCAACGCCGTCCGGCTGGAGAACCGCCGGCTCGTCGACGAGCGAATCGCGAAGTTCACCGCGCGGTACACGCTCGACGAGGTCATGGAGATCTTCGAGGAACACGACATCCCGCACGGGAAGATCTACACGGTGGCGGACATCCTGGCCGATCCGCAGATCCGGCACCGCGGGAATCTGGCCACCATTCGCGACGAGGAACTGGGCATCGACCTGACAGTTCAGGCTCCCGTTCCCTCGTTCTCCGCGTTCGCACCGGAAATAGCGCCGGCACCCGGGCTTGGGCAACACAGCCGCGAGATCTACCGCGAAGTCCTCGGGTTGGACGACCCGGCGATCCGGCGCTACGAGGAACGCGGCGTCATCTGAGGGAAACACCGAACAGCACGAGGAACGGAACACGGCACCATGCGCGAAAAGATCCGCGAGCTCGACTTCGAGCAGTACCTGACCGCGATCCGGGACTTCACCCGGACGACGCTGATACCGGCCGAGAGCCAGGTCGACGACACCGGCGTCATCCCGGCGGAAATCGTCCAGGAGATGAAGGATCTCGGCTTGTTCGCCATCACGATCCCGAAGGAGTACGGCGGTCTGGGGTTCTCCATGCGGGAGCAGGTCCGGCTCACCTTCGAGTTCACGCAGACCGTAGGCGCGTTCCGCTCGCGCTTCTCCACCACGATCGGGCTCGCCTCCCAAATGCTGCTGGACCACGGCAGCGAGGAGCAGAAGCTGCGGTACCTGCCCGCGATGGCGGCGGGCGACTGCACCGGCGCCGCCGCGGTGACCGAACCCGAGGCGGGCTCGGACGCCGGTGCCGTGCGCACGACCGCCGTCCGCAGGGGCGACCGCTACGTGCTCAACGGGCAGAAGCGCTTCATCACCAACGCCTCGATCGCGGACGTGATGCTCGTCCTCGCCCGGACCGACCCGGCGATCGACGGCGCGCGAGGCACTTCGATGTTCCTGGTGCCTGCCGGGGCACCAGGCGTGCGGGTCCGGCCCGCCCCCGTCGGCGAGATGCTGTCCTGGCGGGGGTCACCGACCTGCGAGATCTGGTTCGACGACGTCGAGGTGCCGGCGGACGCACTGCTCGGCGACGCCGAGGGCGCCGGGCTGGCGGCCGCGCTGCGCGGGTTCAACCACGCCCGCACCCACATCGCGGCGACCGGAGTCGGCCAGGCCACGCGCTGCCTGGACGAGGCGCTGGCCCACGCCACCCGTCGCCAGCAGTTCGGCCGGCCGCTGGCCGAGTTCGGCCAGGTCCAGGCGCTGCTCACCGAGATGTACACCGACGTGCGAGCAGGGCGCGCGCTGGTCCTCGAGGCAGCCGGTCAGTTCGACGAGGGTCCTATCCCGGTCACGGATCTGGCCGCCGCGAAGTACTTCTGCAGCGAGATGGCGAGCCGGGTCGCCGACCGGGCCCTGCAGGTTCTCGGCGGCGAGGGGATCGTCGGCGGCCACATCGTGAGCCGCCTGTTCCGCGACGTCCGGATCCTCCGGATCGGAGAGGGCGCCAGCCAGGTGCTCACCAACCAGATCACCCGACGGCTGGTATCCGATCGGCACCTCCCGAGCGGCCCGCGGTGACGAACGCGGCCTGAACCCGTTCCGCGGCGGGCATCGGCGAACCACCCCTCCGTTGCTGCCGATCACCCGCGGTGGATCGGCGCGAGCGGATGGCCGACGTCGCGGAGCGATGAAGCCGGGTCCACGGTCGCGGCGACTCCTGACGCCGACGTCGATGTATCGGCGCTCCCTATCGCTCGCTCAGCCTGCCGCGCGTCGTTCGGAACCCGGGCCGGCACGAAGCTCGTGCGACCCGCCACACCCGCTCAAGGAGGAGATCCCGTGACCCCAGGACGTCTGCCGCCGCCGACCGGACTCGCCGGGCTCGCGGATGAGAAAAGTCCGTCGAGGCGAAGAGCGTGGACAGTTGTGGTGCTGTGCATGCTGTTCATGGTCATCAACTTCGCCGACAAGTCCGTGATGGGGTTCGTCGGAGCGGACCTGCGGCGGGAGCTCGGGATCACCGCCGAGCAGTTCGGGCTGCTGCAAAGCGCCTTCTTCTGGCTCTTCGCCGCAGGGGCGATCTCGATCGGCGCGCTGGCGAACCGCGTCCCGCCCACCAAGATCATCAGCTGGTTGATGGTCGCCTGGGCCCTCACGCTGATCCCCCTGACCACGACGTCGGACTTCGCCACCATCCTCGGTTCCCGGCTGCTCCTCGGCTTCGCCGAGGGGCCGGCCTTCGGGCTCGCCCTCGCGATCGCCCACTCCTGGGTGCCGGCACGCCAGCGCGCACTCGCCTCCGGCGTGGTCAACGCCGGGTCGTCGCTGGGTCCGCTCATCGCCGCGCCGACGCTGACCTGGGTGATCGTCGAGCACGGCTGGCACGCGGCCTTCATCGTGCTGATCCCGGTGGCCCTGCTGTGGCTCGTCGCGTGGCGCTTCCTCGGCGGGATGGGCGCGCACGAGGTCGAGGCGGCCGCAGAGCCCGCGCGAACCGAGCTCCCCGGGCGGGTGCCCTGGCTGCGGCTGCTGACCCAACCCACCGTGCCGGCCATCGCCGTGCTGACCCTGCTGGCCTACTGCGTCGTGGCCCTGAAGGTGTCCTGGCTCCCGCTCTACCTGTCGGAAGGCCTCGGCTACGCGCCGAAGGACGCCGGGTTCCTCGTCACCCTCCCCTACGCGGTGTCGATCGGCGCGAACTTCTTCTTCGGCTGGGTCTCTTCGCGGCTGAGTGCGCGGGGAGTGCGGAGCCGCTTCGCCCGCGGGCTCTTCGGGGCCGCTCTCATCGCCGCCAACGGCGTGTCGATGGTGCTGTTCTCCCTGCTCGGCTCCGGCATCGGGCAGATGGTGTTCGTCGCCCTCGGGTTCTCGCTCTACTCGGTGGCCGTGAGCATCTCGTTCGCAACCCTTTCCGACGTCGTGCCACCGAAACAGCGTGGTGCCGTCTACAACGCGGTCGTCGCCTTCTACAGCCTGGGCGGTGTGCTCGCGCCGTTGTTGATGGGCTGGATCGTCGGTGCCGCCGGGGAACCCCGGCTCGGGTACTCGCAGGGCTTCCTCTGGATGGGTGCCGCGATGTGCTTGGGCGCGGTCCTGCTGGCCCCGTGGATCAGGCCAGAACGCGACGCGGCGCGCCTCAGGAGGCTGGCAGAGCGCGACGCGGCTTCAACCCGGTCGTAGGCCCCGTCCTCCGAACCGCAGGAGCGGGAGCGGTCCGCGACCGCTCCCGCTCCTGCCGCTCCTCAGACCTTCTCGCCGAGCGCCTTGGTGGTGTCCACGCGCTTGCGGACGGCGAACCAGCCGATCACCAGCACCACGACCAGCACCGGCACGCACAGCAGCGTCAGCCGCCCGGCCGGGACGTCGAACCACATCAGCACCACCACCGACGCCAGGAACGCCAAGGTCACGATCTGCGTGACCGGCGAGCCCGGCAGCCGGTAGGACGGCCGCTCCACCTCGCCCGACTTCGCCTTGCGCACGAACAGCAGGTGGCACAGCACGATCATGGACCAGGTGGTGATGATGGCGACCGCTGCGAAGTTCAGCACGATCTCGAACGCGTCACCGGGCACCACGATGTTGAGGCCGACGCCGAGCACGCACACCGCGCCGGTGAGCAGGATGCCGCCGTAGGGCACCTGGCTGCGGTTCATCAGGCCGGTGAACTTCGGCGCCGATCCGGCCGCCGACATCGACCGCAGGATCCGGCCGGTGGAGTACAGCCCGGAGTTCAGGCTGGACATCGCGGCCGTGAGCACCACGAGGTTCATCACGTCGCCGGCCCACGGGACGCCGATGCTGGAAAGCACCGTGACGAACGGGCTTTCGCCCTTCTGGTAGGCGCTGAAGGGCAGCAGCAGCGACAGCAGCACGACCGAACCGACGTAGAAGATGCCGATCCGCCACATGATCGAGTTGATCGCCTTGGGCATGATCTTCGCGGGGTTCTCCGTCTCGCCCGCCGCGACGCCGACCAGCTCGACGGCCGAGTAGGCGAACACGATGCCCTGCACCACGAGTACCAGCGGGATCAGGCCGTTGGGCAGGATCCCGCCGTGATCGGCGATCAGGCTGAAGCCCGGCTGGTGCCCCGCGATCGGGTCGCCCAGCACCAGCAGCACGATCGCGACGCCCATGAACAGCACCAGCGCGCCGACCTTGATGATGGCGAACCAGAACTCCATCTCGCCGAAGACCTTCACCGACACCAGGTTCAGCGTCAGCACCACCGCCAGCGCGATCAGCGCCAGCACCCACTGCGGCACCGGGCTGAACAGCGACCAGTAGTGCGCGTACAGGGCGATCGCGGTGATGTCGGCGATGCCGGTGGTCGCCCAGTTCACGAAGTACATCCAGCCGGCGACGTAAGCGCCCTTCTCGCCCATGAACTCACGCGCGTAGGACACGAACGCGCCCGAGGAAGGCCGGTACAGGATCAGCTCGCCCAGCGCCCGCACCACGAAGAACGCGAACACACCGCACACGGCGTAGGCGATCGCCAGCGCGGGCCCGGCCGTCGCCAGCCGCCCTCCCGCGCCCATGAAAAGGCCGGTGCCGATGGCGCCGCCGATCGCGATCATGCTGATGTGCCTGGGCTTGAGGGCCTTGCTGTACCCCTCGTCACCGGCGTCGACGGGCGCCTGAGCACTGCGCTCGCCGTCGCCTTGCAGGATTTGCGTCACTGATCCTCGTCTCCGATTTGAGGACTCCGCCGGAACGCAGCGGGTTGCCCGCCAAGCGAGCGGTTCCCGGCAGAGCCCACGAGCCAGCTGTTCGGCGCATTCCACCAGCCGTGCAGACCCAAGTCGAGTCCACGAAACCTTCACTTCCCAAAAGGGCAACCTGCGGAGCGCCCGCGACCGACGCCCGACGCGGTGGTAGTGTTCGGGACTTTTCGCACCGGACCGTTTCCGGCGATTCCGTCCGCATGGACGACGTGCCGCGAGGGCACGACGACGAGCCTCCGCGCGCACCCGGACCTGCGTCTTCATGGCGCGTGGCCGAATCACGGACTTCCCTGCGGCCGAACGGCTTTCGGACGCGAATCCGGCCACTGCGGCCGGCCGCGAGACAACGTTTCAGACACGGTCGAGCACCGAAACGTGAATAACCAGACAGAATTCCGCCGCCGCCCGAGATATCGAGCGGATCCAGGGTTGCCCGCAAGACCCCTGAAAAGGGACATCAACAGGCATCGAAAACCTCACGAACAGCCGATCCAGCGCCCCGGACGGCCGTCTCCCCACCACCATGCCACCACTGTGGATTTGGTGCAGACCATTCGGCCGAGAACCACTGAGGTTCTTCCAACCTCGTATTGGGTGGCGGTGCGGGTGCCGTAGGTGGGCTACGCGCCTACGGCGCATGCGACACCCCAGCGACGTGCAGCTTTACGACCCGCGGCTGCGGACCCACCAGGATGAAAGACCCTCACTGCGATCGATCGCACGATTCCCAGCTCCGCACCTCAACAGTCCACTGTGGCCAATTGGAAGTCGCGCGGCACACAGCGGTGCTCGACAACGCGCCTGATCAGATCCCGCCCCGGCCGCCGTCCAGCAGTTCCGCAAGCGCTTCGACGACGTCCTGGACGGGCGGACCGGCGAGGATCCACCCCTTCCCGTCGGCGCTGAAGGGATTCCAAAGACCATCCTGGCCGAGGCGCAGCTGCACCCCGTGATCCCCGAGCGTCCACCTGTTGCGCCACACGCGCACCTCTGGCGGTTCGCCGAGGCCGATGTCCCGCCACGCGTCGTCGATCTCGACCCGGGCACGGGCCGATGCTTCGCGAGGCGGCATCCACGCGTCCTCCAGCGCTGCCAGACCGCTCTTTCCGGCCAGTTTCCAGGCGTGCACGGCGCGGGTGAAGTCCACCGGCCGGGCAGCGGCGCGGCCCGCTCGTCCGGGCAGGTCGTCCCGGTCGGCCCGGGCGGCGAGCCGCACCGCGTCGGTCCACTGATCCGGCTCGTCCACGGGCGCACCCGCCAGCAGCGAACGCGCCCGGTCCGCCGCATCCGCGGCGAGCACGGCGATCGCGGCCGCAGCGACCGGAGACTCGTCGACGTCCGCCAGCGAAGAAGCCAGGTCCAGCGGAGCCGCCGACACCGGCCCCGGCGGGTCGGGCAAGGCCGACGGTTCGGCCGACCACGCCTCCGCCGCAGGCGTTCCCGCCGCCGAGGCAGCAGCGCTCGCGTCCACGGCGCGGCGGGCGTTGCGCCGGTACAACTCCTCGGTCAGCTCGTCCTCGCCCCGGCCTCGCACCAGCAGCAGGACGAACGGATCCCGGTCGAGCAGCCAGGAAACCTGGTAGGCCAATGCGGCCGCGTGCCGGCACGGGCTGTCCCAACCGGGACAACCGCACTCGGGATCGAGATCGCCGTAGCCCGGCAGCAGGCGCACATCCGCGTCGTCGGCCGCGCGGACCAGTTCGCGGGGCATGTCGCGGTCGAGCAGCGCGGCGATGTGCCCGGCATTGCCGGCGACCCTGTCCAGGAACCGGTCCCAGCCGGCGCCGGACAGCTCGCGGAACCGGATCACCGTGGTGTGCGGGCGGTAGTGGTCGCCGTCGTGGACCGGGGCGGAGATCCGGCCGGGGCCGGCGGTGATCGCGCCCACCTGGCCGGCGAACGCGTACCTGCGGCCCTTCTTGAGCTGCTCCGGGTCGAGCGCGGTGTCCTCCATCGCCTCGATCCAGGCGTTGCCCCACCAGGTGTCGGCGAACTTCTTGCCGTACCGCTTCCCTGGCGGGAACGCGGGAAAGGTGATCGCACGCCGGTGCGGATCGACCTCGTCGGCCGCGTCCTCCTCGTCCTCGTCGTCGAAGCCGAGCAGGAAGTCGTAACCGGACACGTCAGGTGCTCCTCAACTCGACCAGCCGCCGCAGCTCGGCGTCGGAAAGCTCGCTGAGCGCGGCTTCGCCGCCGCCGAGGACGGCGTCGGCCAGCTCCTTCTTGCCCGCCAGCAGGACGGCGATGCGTTCCTCCAGCGTTCCCCCGGCTACCAGGCGGTGCACCTGGACCGGCTTGGTCTGGCCGATCCGGTACGCGCGGTCGGTGGCCTGCTCCTCGACCGCGGGGTTCCACCAGCGGTCGTAGTGCACGACGTGGTCGGCGCGGGTGAGGTTGAGACCGGTGCCGGCCGCCTTGAGCGACAACAGGAAGACCGGCACCTCACCCGCCTGGAACCGGCGCACCATCTCGTCGCGGCGAGTCACCGGGGTGCCACCGTGCAACAGCTGGGCGGGCACGCCGCGGTCGGCCAAGTGCTTCTCCAGCAGCCTGGCCATCTGCACGTACTGGGTGAACACGAGCACCGCGCCGCCCTCGGCGAGGATGGTGCCGATCAGTTCGTCCAGCAGCTGCAGCTTCTCCGACCGAGCGGCCGAGGGGCCGGTGCTCTCCTTCAGGTAGTGCGCCGGGTGGTTGCACACCTGCTTGAGCCCGACCAGCAGCTTGAGCACCAAGCCCCGGCGGGCGATCTCGGTCCTGCTGTCCCGGATCTCGGCCATCACCTCCCGCACCACGCGCTCGTAGAGCGCGACCTGCTCCGGCGTGAGCGCGACGACGTGGTCGGTCTCGGTCTTCGGCGGCAGTTCGGGGGCGATTCCCGGGTCGGACTTGCGGCGCCGCAAGAGGAACGGCCGCACGAGCCGGGAAAGCCGTTGCGCGGTCGGGTTGTCCCGCTCCTCCTCGACCGAACGCGCCCACCTTGCCCGGAAATCCCCGATCCGGCCGAGCAGACCGGGCGTGGTCCAGTCGAGGATCGTCCACAGCTCGGCGAGGGTGTTCTCCACCGGTGTACCGGTCATCGCGACCCGCGCGGACGCGGGGATCTCGCGCAACGCCTTGGCGGTACCGCTCAACCGGTTCTTGACGTGCTGCGCCTCGTCCGCGACCAGCATCCCCCACCGGTGCCCGGCGAGGGCCGCCGCGTCGGCGCGCATGGTGCCGTAGGTGGTGAGCACGAAGCCGCCGTCGAGCCCGGCCAGCGACCGCGAGGATCCGTGGAACCGGCGCACAGGTGTGCCCGGGGCGAACTTCTCGATCTCCCGCTCCCAGTTGCCCAGCAACGACGCGGGACAGACGACGAGTGTCGCGCCCGCCGTCGCCGGATCCGCCGCCCGGCGCAGGTGCAGCGCGATCAGCATGATCGTCTTGCCCAGACCCATGTCGTCGGCGAGGCAGCCGCCGAACCCCAGCGCGGTCATCCGGTGCAGCCACCGCAGACCCCGCTGCTGGTAGTCGCGCAGCGTGGCGTGCAGCGCCTCGGGTTGGCCGAGCGGTTCGGGACCGCCGTCGGGATCTGCCACCTGCTCCACCAGCGTCCCCAGCCAGCCGGACGCAACGGCTTCGACGCGGTCGCCTTCGTTGCTCCGCAATTTCCATTGAAATTGAAGGTCCAATTTCAATGGAAATTGCGGTGGACGCAGCTCCGCGCTGCCGATCAACGCGATGCCGAGACCTTCGTACGCGCGCACCGGCGGCAGGGCCCGTTCGCGCGCCTTGCGCGCCAGCTCCGGCTCCACCAGCAGCCATCGCTCGCGCATCCGCACCACCGGCCCGCTTTTGGCCACGACGTCCATCTCGACGTTCGCGAGCGGCTCACCGGCGAGCGTGAGCTCCCAGCTCAGCGGCAGCGGCGAGGACTCGCGCAGGAAGGCGGCGACGTCCCGGGGCTGCTCGCCCGGCGCCGACACGACGACCCGGGCGTTGAGCTCCCGGGACAGCTCCGGCGGCCACTCGATGTCGATCCCGGCCGCCGCCAACCGCGCCTCGGCCCCGCCGAGCAGGTCTTCCACGTCCTCGTCGACCAGTTCCAGCTCGACCGGCTCGGCTTCGGCGAGCAGGCTCTCCAGCGGCGACCAGATCCGGGCGGCGCGGCGCAGCGCGAGCATGGCCTCGAACGTCGCGCGCTCGCCGAACCCGTGGCCCTCCCCCGCCCACAGCGCCTCGGCGTCCACGACCTGGGTGGGATCGGCGAGGTTCCGAAGCCGGACCACTGCTGTGAACGGGCTCGTGCCGAACTCGCCGCGGACTTCGAGGCGCAACGCGACCCGGAGCCCGGCATCCACGCCCACGGCGACCCGCCGCGCCCACTCGCGGAGGTCCTCGTCGGCGGCCGTGCGTTCGTCGGCGGCATAGCGCGGATCGCCCGTGAGCCACACCGCGCCGGGCGTGCGCGGCATCGTGTCGGCGACCGCGTCGAGGAACCCGCGCAACAGCCGCTCCGGATCCGGCAGCACGAGCGGTTCGGCGGCCGGATCCAGCGGCATCGCTCGCGCGCTCGCCGGCATCGCGGCGGCCAGCGCGCGGAGCCGTTCGACGTCGGCGACGTCGAACGGCCCGATCCGCCAGGCATCGACCCCATCCGGCGAGACGCCGGGCAGCACGCGGCCACGGGCGACCAGGTGCAATGCCAGCACGGCCGCGGCGGAGTGGAAGGCCGCCGATGGATGCGCCTCCCGCTCGTCGCGCATCGCCGCGAGCAACGGCAAGGCTTGCGCCACTGCTATCCGACGGGCGGGCACTCTACGAGCGACGACCGCGCCGCCCTCGACCAGGGTGACCACCGGTTCCGCGGGCTCCCCCGAAGTCAGGTCGGCCGGGAGCGGACCACCGCCCGGGTCGTGGACGACGAACGCGCCCGCCCGCGGCGGATCCGCCGGATCGAACACCATCGCGCACCGCCCCAGCCGCACCCGCGTCTCCCCTCGCACCCAGCTTCTCAGTACACGCCCGGAGGCCCGCGGACACCGGTGTTCTCCAGTTTCAATTGAAACTGGAGAACACCGGTGTCCCAATTCTCAGTACAGAGTACCGTATGACGTACGCTCAGTGCCGATCAGCGGGGTGCACCGCTCAGGATTCGATGTTCACCGGATCACCGACGGACACCGGACCGAGCCTCGGGCGCTTCGCCTCGCGGCCGTCGCCGGACGAACGGCCGAGCATGCGGCGCACGAGCCACGGCCCGACGAAGCCCGCCACCCAGCGGAGCTCCGCCTCGGCTACCCGCCACGCCGGCAATTCCTGTTGCGCCGGAAGGGATTCGCTCCACGCATCGTCGCCGCCCGGAAGTTCCAGGGCGTGGGCGACGGCGGCTGCCAGTCGCGCGTGGCCGAGGGCGTTGAGGTGCAGCCGATCACCGCTCCACAGCCGGGGATCGGACGTCACGGCGTGGGCCGAAAGGTCCGCGACCACCGCCCCGTGGCGTTGCGCGGCCGCCCGGATCCGGTCGTTGAAGTCCCCGGTCCGCGCGGTGAGCAGCCGCCCGGCCCGCAAGCGCTGCCCGGGGTCGGGATAGGTGAAGGTGACGACGGTAGCCCCGGTGGCCGCGAGAGCGCTGAGCATGCGCTCGATGTGGCCGCACACGACCGCGGCATCGAAGCGCGGGCGGATCAGGTCGTTCACCCCGGCCATGACGGTGACCAGATCCGGGGCCTGCGCGAGCGCCGGCGACAACTGCTCCGCGCGCACCTCGTGGGCCAGTCGCCCGCGCACCGCCAGGTTCGCGTACAGCAGGTCCGGGTTCACGGCGGCGAGCTGTTCGGCCAGGCGGTCCGCCCAGCCGCGGTATCCCCGCGCGTCATCGCCGTCGTTGAGCCCTTCGGTCTGACTGTCGCCGAGCGCCACGAACCGGGCGTAGCGCGGAGTGCGGTCATCCCTGGACATCGGCACCCGCCCTGGCCCGCAGCACCGAGGCGGTCGCGTTGCACCAGTCGCGGTTCTCGCTCTCGAACCGCCGCCCCCGCAAGCACGTCAGGTAGGGACCGATCTTCGCAGCACTGGCAAGGAATTCCGCTTCGTCGAGCTCGCCTCGCATCTTGCGCAGGAGCTTGTCGAAGAGCTCGATCTTCGCCTCGGCGATCGCCGCGCGCTCCTCGAGCTGGCCGATCAGCTCGGCCGCATCGACCGAATCGGCCGCCGCGACCTTGACCAGGAGATCGTCGCGGATGAACGACGGCTTGGACGGGGCGGCGGCGAACCGCTGAAGCTCGGCCAGGCCCGCGTCGGTGACCGCGAAAAGCCGCTTGTTCGGCCGAGTCTCCTGCACGATCTCGCGGCCGGAGACCAGCCCGTCCTGCTCCAGCTTCGCCAACTCCGAGTAGAGCTGCTGCGGCAGCGCGTGCCAGAAGTTGGCCATCCCCACGTCGAACGACTTCGCCAGCTGGTAACCGCTGAACTCGCCGTCCAGCAATGCCGCCAGCACCGCATGCCGCAAGGCCATCGCACATCACTCCCTAGCCGAGACCGCCCCACGCCAACTATAGTCAATTTTAGGACTAATCACATCCTTGTCCAAGGAGCCCGCGTGGATACCATCGACCGCTTCCGCACCGCAGTGGAAGAGCGCGACGTCAACGCGCTGGAGGCGCTGTTCGCGCCCGAGCCGAGGTTCTTCAGCCCGATCAAGTTCGGCCCGTTCGAAGGGCGGGCCATGGTCCTGGGCGTCTTCGGCGTCCTCATCCGGCGCGTCTTCGACGAGTTCCGCTACGTCGGCGAGCTGCAGGGCACGGCGGAGACCGCGGCGGGCGCGGCGGCGGACTCCCACGTGCTGATCTTCCGCTCGATGGTGAACGGCAAGCAGATCCACGGAATCGATCTGATCCAACTGGACGAGAACGGCCTGATCGAAGAGTTCACGGTCATGGTCCGCCCCCTGAGCGCGGTAAAGACCCTGGGCGAAGCGGTACACGCAGCCCTCATCGCAGAAGGCCTGCTCCCCAACGGGAGCTGACGCATCCGGCTCACGAGCCGACCGCCCCGACAGACCCCTGGACCGGAGCGAACCGATCAAAGGCTTCCGGAACGGACTACGCGAGCAGACCGAGATACTGTCCTATGTGGAGTTCGCTCGAACAAGCGCATCCCCGCTGGGGTTGACGGCTTGGAACGCACACCGAACGCGAAACGCGTCTGCCCTCGTCGTGTTCTCGCTCGAGCGCGATCTAGCGGGTGGCTGAGCCATCCGCCAGGCCGCAGCGTGCGCTATCTCCCCCAGGCATGAGCACGATTCTGCCGAACACTTCGCCAACGTCCATTTTCCGCTGGGCTGGGGCGATCGCTTGCTCGGCGTAGCCGCCGCCCACGCCGGCGAAGGCCCACACGCGCTGACCGACCCATGATGTGTCGACACCATCGCCGACCGCGGCCACGGTGCCCGCTATCTCACCACCGAGGATGTGACCGTCCTCGAAGCCGTAGGCGCCGAGTGCGCCGCTTCGGATCACGGCGTCGACGCCGCCGACGCCGATCGCCTCGGTGGTGATCAGCACCTGACCGTCGGCGGGACTCGGGGTGGGGAGGTCGATGACTGCGAGACCCTCGGGACTTCCGAACGCCTGCACCGCAACTGCTTTCACTGTCGTCTCCGCGCACTGGGATCGATCGGGACTCGCCAGCGGACAGTAACGGACACTGCCGTCCGTTTGGCCAAAGTGAGAGCGTGCCCGATCGTTTGCCTCACATCCTGCGCTCCGATGCCCGGGACAACCGCGAACGCATCCTCGACGCGACTCGTGCGGTGTTCGCCGCCGAAGGCCTGAACGTGCCGATGCGGGAGATCGCCCGGCGCGCCGGGGTAGGCCCCGCCACCCTGTACCGCCATTTCCCCACCAAGGAGAGCAGGAAACCCGCCGGCCACCTGCCGGGGAAGTGATCCCACGTGCAGGTGGCCGGCGGGGTGACCAGGGTGCTTCAGCCGGTGACCGCGTGGTGCCCCTCGACGGCGACCGGAGTCGGCGCGACCGGCAGGTCTTCCGCCCCGCCCTGCGACCCGGCCGACGGAGTCGTACCCGACGGCGGCTGCACCACCGGCGGCTGACCTGCGGGCGGCTGGCCCACCGGTGGCTGCTCCGCCGGCGGCTGACCTGCCGGCGGTTCATCCGCCGGTGGCCCGGCCGCGGGCGGCTCGTCCGCACCGGGGCGATCCACGATGGGCGCGTTCGTGCACTCGGAGTTCTGCGGGGAGCCGATGGGCACCACCGCACCGAGAATTCCGACGTTGTTGCCGCACAGCTGGACCGGCAGCACGCTCAGGTTGTTGTCGTTGCCGATGTTGATGCCGTCGTTGTCGGCGCTGTCGGCCGACGCAGGCGTTCCGCCGACGAGCAGGCCGGCACTGGCGGCGAGAACCACGGCCCTGAAGGCCATCTTGCGCACAGATCGCATTGTTTTCCCCTCTTTCCTCTTTCCATGCGGAAATTCCCATCTGCGGCCGGGTCACCACAGGTGGACCTACGTGCCCAGCGGCTACGTCGCCGGCCAGGACAACGCGAGGCCGGGCGGAACGACTCCCCGGGCCGCCGAACCTGGCGCGGAATCGGTTGGCGTGGTGGGGAATTCGGCGGAGGCCGTGACCTCGACCCCCGCGCCCAGGACCGTCACGTGGACGGGGCGCTCGGCCGACGCGGTGCCCGCACAGGCGATGAGCGGCGGGGACTCCATGCCCGGCGCGACGGCGATCAGCGGCCGCACCGCGCGTGCGGTGCCGCTAACGACGATGCGACGAAGGCTCATGATCGGCTCCTTGCCACACTGGCGTACCGCTCGCAGCGGGCTCCGGCGAACCGCAGCCGGAAAGCGCCGGTGCGAACACCTGATCAGGATCAAGCGCCCGTGGAAGCTACCCCGCGTTTCCAGCGGTCGCCACGCAAGCGGAACAGCGCGTCCGGCGACCGGCCATTCATCGCCTGACCAGCAGAAATCAATGTGTGTCGCACTCAAATTCGGGACAGAAGTCCAGTTTTTGATCACCCGTTAGAGCGGCTCAGTTACCTCTCTTGGGCGACAATCACCGCATTCAAAATCCGGCAGGAAGGCGCGCCTGGCCGTGCGGACCGCTGTTCGCCGACGTCCTCGACCGGCCCCGTCGAGAGGGGACGTGCGGGGCCGGAGGACGGCTTCGGCAGCGGGATTCGCGGCCGAAGCCGTCACCTGGCAGGTGGCGGTCAGCGCCAGCCGAGGGCGGGCGCGACGTGGGTGAGGATGCTGTCCAGCACGTGGCTGTTGTAGTCCACCCCGAGCTGGTTGGGCACGGTCAGCAGCAGCGTGTCGGCCTCCGCGATCGCCTCGTCCTCGGCCAGCTGCTGCACCAGCACGTCGGGCTCGGCGGCGTAGGTGCGGCCGAAGATGGACCGCGTGTTCTCCTCGATGTAGCCGACGTGGTCCGCGCCGCCGCTGTCGCGGCCGAAGTACGCGCGGTCCAGGTCGTTGGTGAGCGCGAAGATGCTGCGCGACACCGACACGCGCGGTTCGCGCTGCCACCCGGCGCCGGCCCACGCCTTGCGGAACGCCCGGATCTGCTCGGCCTGCTGCACGTGGAACGGCGCCCCGCCCTCGTCGTCCTTGAGGGTCGAGCTCATCAGGTTCATGCCGAGCTCGGCCGCCCACACCGCGGTGCCGTTGGAGGCGGCGCCCCACCAGATCCGCTCCCGCAGCCCCTCGGAGTGCGGCTCGATGCGCAGCGGCCCGGGCGGGTTGGCGAACATCGGGCGCGGGTTCGGCTCGGCGAACCCCTTGCCTTCCAGCACCTTCAGCAGCACCTCGGTGTGGCTGCGGGCCATGTCGGCTTCGGTCTCGCCCTCGTTCGGCCGGTAGCCGAAGTACCGCCACCCGTCGATCACCTGCTCCGGCGAGCCGCGGCTGATGCCGAGCTGGAGCCTGCCGCCGGAGATCAGGTCCGCCGCCCCGGCATCCTCCGCCATGTACATCGGGTTCTCGTACCGCATGTCGATCACGCCGGTGCCGATCTCGATGCGCGAGGTCTTGGCTCCGATCGCGGCCAGCAGCGGGAATGGCGAGCCCTGCTGCCGGGCGAAGTGGTGCACCCGGAAGAAAGCACCGTCGGCGCCGAGCTCCTCGGCCGCCACGGCGAGGTCGATGGCCTGCAGCAACGAGTCCGAGGCGGTCCTGGTCTGCGAATGCGGAGTGTCGGACCAATGCCCGAACGACAGGAATCCGATGCGCTTCATGACACCTGCAACACCCCGACCCACGGGCTGATTCCGCAACTACCGAACGACGCCGCCACCGCAACCGGCAAGGGAACGCGCGACATCGTCAAGGCCCGAGAACGCCCGCATTCAGGGTTCGTCTCAACATGCTGCGCGGGCACTCGTGAGACGTGGCCGTCCGAGAGGCAGGGCGGCGATTTCGCGCGAAATCGCCAACCGGTGTCAGGCGCCGGGCACGTTCGGATGGGCCGCCCATGCTGAACGAGCTCTTAGCTCGCGGAGCGGTGCAGGGCGTCGAGTAGCCAGGTGTGGGCGACGCCGACCGGCGCGGGTTCGCCCGTGATCTCGCCGGCGAGGTGCCAGTAGCGGCGCAGCCGCGGATGCCGGTCGGCAGCGGTGCGCTGGTTCAGCGCACGGCGGAACTCCGGGGTGTCGCGGGCACCGCGCGCTGTGGCGTGGGCCGCGACGAACCGGTCGAGCGCGGGGCCCGGCTGTGGCCGAACCCCTTCCGCCACCTGGGGGAACGCCAGCTCGCAGGCCGCGGCGACGGCGGCGTGGAGCGCGCCGAGGTCGGCGATCCGGTCGTGATCGACGAGCGTGCTGGCCCGCAGCTGGGTGGCGAGCACGCGGTCGGCGGCGAGCATCGTCAGCTCGGCGTACGCGACGACCTGCGCCGGGCTCGGCAGTTCCGGCGGGCGCGGCGCGCTGATGTCGAGGAACATGCCGACCGCGTCCGGCGGGATCGGCCCGGTGATCATCGGGCGCCAGAGGCGGACGAGGGCATCGTGCGCGGAAAACCCGTCCTGCACCTCGGAAAGCAGTTCGAGCCGCGCGGCACGGTCGGCGGATGGCGCCTCCTCGACCGCGCGGAGCGCCGAGCGCCGCCAGGCCTGCGTCGCCACCTCGCGGTCGAGCGCGGCCCGCTCGGCGGCCACGGCATCGACGAGGGAACGTCGGCCGGTGAGGACGTCGTCGATCGACCGCAGTCCCAACCCGAGCCCGCGCAGCCTCCGGACCAGGTTCAGCCGGTCGACAGCTGCCGCGTCGAACCGGCGGTGCCCACCGACGCTGCGCACCGGTCAAACCGGCGTTCGCCGAACTGCGCGGCACCGGCCAGACCCTCCTGCTCCGCCCCGACACCGGCTTGGGCTGGCTGATCACCCGAACCTCCGACGGCGTTCGGTGGACGCGTGCCACGGACACCGCGGACACCGCGGACACGACGCTGGCCGGTCCGGCGAAGGACCTGCTGCTGGTGCTCACCCGACGACTGCCGATCGACCAGGTCACGATCACCGGGGACCGCAACCTGGCCGATCACTGGCTGGCACACACGGCGGCTTGACATCGGCGTGCCACCATCGTCCACAAGAGACGCCGACCCGTGCGGGGTCAGGACGTCGAGCCGCGAGGTCAGCCGACTGCGGCGCCGAACCAGCGCGGCAGTCGGCTGAGCAGATCCTGCTGATCGTCACCGACCCAGGCCACGTGGCCGTCCGGTCGCAGCAGCACGGCGGGCACGTCCAGGTCCGCGCTGACGTCGACGACGTGGTCGACCCGGTCCGCCCAGCCCGCCACCGAGAGCAAGCCGGTCTGGTCGAGCAGCAGGCCACGGCCACCGCGCATCAGCTCGTAGAGGCGCCCCTGCTTCAACGTCACATCCCGCAGCCGCCGGCCGAGCAGGTCATGCCCGTCGCCGAAGTCGTAGCGGATGTCGATCGCGGTCATCTTCTCGATCAGGTACCGGTTCACCTCCTCGAAGTCCATCAGTTCCGACACCAGCCGGCGCACCGCCTGCGGGCCGGGCTCGGTGGACAGCAGCTCCATCTGGGCGCGCGTGTTGTCCAGCACGGCAGCGGCCACCGGGTGCCGTTCTGCCTGGTAGCTGTCCAGCAGTCCCTCCGGTGCCCAGCCGGCGAGCTCGGCGGCCAGTTTCCAGCCGAGGTTGAACGCGTCCTGGACGCCGAGGTTCAGCCCCTGCCCGCCCATCGGCGGGTGGACGTGCGCCGCATCGCCGGCCAGCAGCACCCGGCCGACCCGGTATCGCTCGGCCAGCCGGGTGGCGTTGCCGAAGCGGGACAGCCAGCGCGGCGAGTGCACACCGAAGTCGGTTCCGGCGAACACCCGCAGCTGCCGCCTGATCTCCTCGAGAGTAGGCGGAACCGTGCGATCCTCGGCCACCTCCGCGGCGGGCACGACGACGCGGTACAAGCCGTCGTCGACGGGCCCGGCGCCGACCAGCCGATTGGTCTTGCGGATCTCGGCCACCACTTCGGCCACCGTCTCCGGCGGCGCGGTCACCTCCAGCTCACCCAGCAGCATGTCGGTCGTGGAGGGCTCGCCGGGGAAGGCGACGCCGAGCAACTTGCGCACTGTGCTGCGGCCACCGTCACAGCCGACGAGGTACCGCGCATGCAACTGCGTGCCGTCGGCCAGCTCGGCGGTCACCCCGCGGTCGTCCTGGCTCAGCCCGGCCAGTTCGCAGCCGCGCCGGATCTCGGCGCCGACCTCCATGGCGTGCTCGGCCAGCAGTCGATCGGTGATGGTCTGCGGGATGCCGAGGACGTACGAATGCGCGGTGTCCAGCCTTTCCGGCGACGGCTTGGCGATACCGGCGAAGAAGCCGTGGAGCGGATACTCCTGGCCGTGCGCGAGAAACCGCTCCAGCAGGCCGCGCTGGTCCATGATCTCGATGCTGCGCACGTGCATACCGAGCCCGCGGACGTACTTGGCCGGCTCCGCCTCCTTCTCCAGCACGAGCACGTGCGCACCGTGCAGCCGCAGCTCACCGGCCAGCATCGAGCCGGTCGGCCCGCCACCGGCAATGATCACGTCGAACATGAATCCCCGATTCAGCAAAGGTCGCGTTCGGCCAGCTGCCCCGCATAAATCCGGCGGCGCACTCCCGCGAGCACAATTCCGCAGGTTCTGGCTTCGGCGGGAAATTCTGCGGCACCACCTGGGTCTTGCCGCAAGCCCCCGGGTGCGCTATATGTTGAAGTGGGAGGGAAGCACATTCCCCACTTCTGCGTCCGATGTGGACAAAAAGATCACCTTGAAGTTCCGGGCTCAAGATCGACGGCGTCAGCTGCACCGCCGCGCAGGCCGGCAGCGAGGGCTGGACGATCGTCTTCTGAGCTCCTGCGGGCGACTTCCGCCGATTTGCGCCGAAATTGACAGTCACTGCCGCAACGGAGATCGAACGACGCCCCGAGCGGCGCTGGGGTCCCCAGCGCCGCTCCCCCGCGATCAGTCGGCCGCGAGAGTCTTGACGACCTCCTGCAGGATCGCGGTGTCCTCCAGGATGCCGAGATGCGTTTCGCCCTGGACCTCGGTGTTGCGCGCACCTTCGACGGCGGTGCTGGTGTGGGGGATGATGATGCCGTCGGTGGGCGAGTACCAGGTGCTGTACTGGATGTCGCCAGGCGTCTCGTCACCGGAGTTCAGCCGCTTGAGGAACTCCGAGCCGGGCGCCATCTCCTGGCAGGAGCTGAACGCCAGGCAGCCGTACGCCCACGAGGTGCCGTGGTTGGCGCCCGCGATCGACACCCAGTGCTCGACCGACTCCTGTCCGCCCAACTCCTTGATGTACCAGCGGCTCACCATGCCACCCATGGAGTGGTTGACGATGTCGACCTTCTCCGCGCCGGTCCTGGCGCGCACCTGCTCGACGAACTCGCCGAGCTGCGCCGCGCTCTTCTCGTTGGACTGGTGGTAGTCGAAGTTGAACTGGAAGAGTTCCTGATCCGTGTAGCCGGACTCGCGGAGCACCTTCTCCGGCGTGCCCCAGTTCCACGCGCCACCCAGGTATCCGTGCACGAAGACGACCGGGGTCTTCGCCTCCGCGTGGGCGATACCCGCCGAACCTGCCGCAGCGAGCGTCAAACCGGCGATGAGAGCGCCGAGTGTCCTTCGCATTGAGCCTCCTTGCTCGAACTCGGGGACCTCGGCAGTCTCGCGTCGGCAACGCCGCCGCCACATCGGCGAAATCGCCGGTTTCGGGGTCACGCAGGTCTCTTGTCCTGTTCGCGATCTGCCGTACACACTGTTGCGATGCCGCCGAGGATCATCGCCGCTCGCGATCAGATCGTGTTGCGCGGCCGGGATCGCGAACGGGAAGCACTGCACGCACTCGTCGAACGCGCCGGGGACGGCGCCGGTGGCGCGCTTGTGATCTCCGCCGGGACGGGTCTGGGAAAGACCGCCCTGCTCGACGTGGCGCGGGCCGGGGCGACCGGTTTCCGGATGTTGGGCGTTCGCGGGGTCAGGGCCGAGTCCGGGATGCCCTCGGCCGGGCTCCAACGCATGCTTCCCCAGGTCGAGCCCGATCTGACGCATCGGACCCTGATCGAGGAGTCCCACCGCTGTCCGGTGCTCTGCTGCATCGACGACGCACACCACCTGGACCTGAGCACGCTGCGTGCGCTCGCGTTCACCGCGCGCCGGGCCGAGGCGGAGCGGATCCTGATGCTCTTCACCGTCCGCCGAGACGTGGAAGCACTCTCCGACCTGCCTTCGATGTCCCTGAGCGAACTCGGAGTCACCGACAGCGTTCGGATCCTCCAGGACCGGATCCCGTACGGGGTCCCCCACCGCCTCGGTGCCGAACTGGCCGCGCTGGCCTGCGGCAATCCGCTCGCGCTGACCGAGCTCGCGGCGGACCTGACCCCGCAGCAGCTCGGTGGCGCGGCACCGCCGCCCGCCGCCCTCCCCGCGCGCAGCAGGTTGCGCGCGGACATGCGTGCCCGGCTGCACGAGCTCTCCAGCGGCGCGCAACTGCTCGTCCTGCTCGCGGTGGTCGACGAACGGCTCGACCTGGAAACACTGCTGCGCACAGGTGACCGCGTCGAGCTGCGCGCGCTCGACGAGGCCACGGCGTCGGGACTGGTGGTCGTCGACGGCGACGCCGTCCGCCTGCCCGACGAGCTGACCCGGTCGTGCCTGCGCGCCGAGACCTCGCCGGCGCGGCGGCAGGCAGCGCACCGGATGCTGGTGGAGGTGCTCGACCCGCAACTCCACCGGGCTCGGTGGCTCTGGCACCAGGCCGTGGTGACGGCGCGGCCCGGGCTGGCCGACGCCCTCGACGACGCGGCGGACGAGGTCGGCCGGTCGGGGGACCACGCGTTCTCGACGCTCATCCACCAGCGCGCCGCCGACCTCACCGCGCTCCCGGAGACCAGGGCCCTCCGGCTGATCAAGGCCGGACGGGACTCGTGGCTGGCGGGCGGGCGGGAGCGGGCCCGGACGCTGCTGCGGCAGGCCCGTCCGCTGGCGGCGCCCGGCGGGCCGCGCGGCACCGCCGACCTGCTGCGGGGCGGGATCGAACTGGCCGAGGGCAACCCCGCCATCGCGAACGGGATGCTGATGACCGCCGCCGACGAGCTGATCGGCAGCAACCACGACTTCGCGGTCTCGGCGCTGAAGCTCGCCGGTGCCGCCGCCTTCAACGCCGGCGACTTCTCCCGCTACCACCTCGCGGCACTGCGCGCCGAGGGCCTGCGGCACGACGACCACCCGCCGGCGATCCGGCTCCAGCTCGACCACCTCGCAGGCATGGACGCCACCTTCCGCGCAGATCACCGGCAGGCGGTCCCGCTGCTGCGGCAGGTCGTCCGGCTCGCCGAGACCACTGACGACTGCGGATCGGCCCTGTGGGCGAGCCAGGCCTGCTTCGTCCTCGGCGACGCGGCGCGGGCGCACGACCTCGCCACCCGGGCGCTGACCACCTCGCTGGACGGGCCGGTGCCGCTGCTCGGCCCCTGGGCGTCGGTCTACCGGTCGCTGTCCGCGCTGATGCTCGACCAGTACGCAGCCGCCGAGGCGGGCTCGCTCGAAGGACTCCGGACCGCGCGCGCGATCGGCCTGCACAGCTCCGCGATCAGCCACCTCGGCATCCTGACGCTCGTGTCCGCGCTGCAGGGCGACCGGGAGACCGCGCGGCTGCGCCTGGCCACCATTGCCGACGAGGTCACCGCGCACGGCCTGGACCGCCCCTGCGTGCTGACCTCGTGGGCGTTCGCCTGCGCCGATCTCGCCCACGGCCGTCCGACCGACGCCCTCGACCGGTTCCGGCTCACCACGGCGAGCGCGGATCCGGCGATCCGCGTCATCGCCGCGCCGCACTACGTCGAGGCGGCGGCGCACTGCGGGCAGCGGGAGAACGCCGGCCGGGCGCTGCGGATCTTCGACGACTGGGCGCACACCACCGGCAGCGTGGCGCGGATCGCCCTGTCCCACCGCTGCCACGCGCTGCTCGCGCAACGCGGCGCGGACGCCGACGAGCACTTCCGCGCGGCGATCCAGCTGCACGACCGGGCCGCCGCGCCGATCGAGCTCGCCAAGACCGAACTGCTCTACGCCCGCTGGCTGCGCCGCGAACGCAAACCCCGCGCAGCCAGGCAGCTGCTGGGTGAAGCGCTGGCGACCTTCCAGGAGTTCCAGCTGCCGCACTGGATCGAGCGCACGCGGTCAGAACTGCGCGCGGCCGACGGTCCGAGCAGCGGCGGCGTCCGCGGCTCCGTCGAGGAGCTCAGTCCCAGGGAGACCGAGATCGCCGAGCTGGTCGCGGAGGGCGCCACGAACAAGGAGATCGCCGCACGGCTGTTCATCAGCCAGCGAACGGTCGATCACCACCTGCGCAACACCTTCACCAAGCTCGGCGTCCGGTCCCGCGTCCAACTGAGCAGATTCTTCCTCTGAGGTGCCGGTGCGGACGGCCACCTCCCCCTCGCTGCGCCACCACGGCGGGGAAACCGGCGTCAGGGCGCGGTGATCTCGTCGATGACGTCAGCCGCCACGTGCGCCGCCGTGGTGCGGTAGTGCTCGGCCAGGCGGCGGAAGAGCTCCTCGGCGCCAGCGCCCTCTCGTCGATCACCGAATCGATCTCCAAGGCCCCGCGGCCCGAAGCCGGCAACTGCTTCGCGGCTCGATCAGCGCGCGACGTAGGCGCTCAGGAGGGCCTGGACCTCGTAGACGTCGACGCCCTTGCCGAACTGCTTCGTGATCGGCTCGGCCGTGCCGGACAGCCAGATCTTCAGCTCCGCGTCGAGATCGAAGGTGCCGGCGGTCTCGACGGAGAAGTGGGTGATGCTGCGGTACGGGATCGAGTGGTACTCGACCTTCCGGCCGGTCATGCCCTGCTTGTCGACGAGGACCAGGCGCCGGTCCGTGAAGAGGAACGAGTCCCGGATCAACTGGTACGCGGCATGGATCTCCTCCCCCTGCGCCAGCAAGCGCCCGAACTCCTTCGCCGCCGAACGGGGGTCGACCCGCGAAGCGTTGCCCATCATCCCGCCGAAAAGTCCCATGCTCGCCCTCCCCGGCGAAGATCCAATGCCCTGCGACCACACTAACGAAAACGCCGGATGCCGACGTCGCCCCTCCGGCCGGCGCCACTCAGACCGCTTTGACCGGTACTCCTGCGGCGTCGAAGCGCTGGATGAGTTCGGCGGGCGCGTTCGAGTCGGTCAGCAGCATGTCGATCGACTCCACCGGGCAGATGTGGGCGAAGGCGCTGCGGTCGAGCTTGGAGCTGTCGGCGACGACGACCACGCGGTCGGCGCGTTCGGTCATGAGGCGGTTGATGCTGGCTTCGGCCTCGTTGTGCGCGAACGCGCCGCGCGACGGGTCGACGGCGTCCACGCCGAGGAACACGATGTCGAGGGTGATCTCCTCGAGGAGGTGGGTGCCGAGCGGCCCGGTGAGTTCGAACGACTGCGGTCGCGCCACGCCTCCCGTCACCACGATCTTCACCTGGGGCCTGACGACGAGCTCGTTGGCGATGTTCAGGGCATTGGTGACGATGGTCAGCGAAGTGCGTTCACCGGAGTCGCCGATATCGGCGCGCGACACGAGGCTGCGCGCGATTTCGGTGGTGGTCGTACCTCCGTTGACCCCGACGACCGCACCCGGCGCGACCATCGCCGCAGCCGCGCGGGCGATGCGCCCCTTCTCGCGCGCGTTCCGGGCGGCCTTGTAGCGCAGCGGCAGGTCGTAGGAGATGTTCTGGGCGACGGCTCCGCCGCGCGTGCGGGTCAGCAGCTGCTGCTCCGCGAGGTGATCGAGGTCGCGGCGAACCGTGGCCGCAGAAGCGTTGAGCTCTTCGGCGATCTCGTCCACCGTGACCTTGCCTCGTTCCCCGAGCAGGTCGAGCAACGCGGACAGTCGCGCATGCCGGTCCACCGGTGTCCCCCATCCTTCGGCCGAACGCAGAATCGATCACTCCACGGCCAGTATCGCTCATAAACGCTCACGTGGTGACAGGTGTTCCACGCAGACCCGGTGCGAACGGCCCGCCGATCCGGCACCCAGCAGGTCCTGCTGCCCCGAATCCCGAGTCCCCATTTCCTGCCCGCCGAGTCGCTTTCGAGCAACTACCCGCGGTTCCGGCACGTCTCGTCGGCGGCCAGCGGCTCGATCGTGATGTTGCCGGCGATGTCCCGGAGCACGCGGTGGTCGAGCGTTCCCGCGACCGGCGCCGCCGCTGCGGCCGCAGACCACGCAACGGCGTTGCGCAGGCGCTCGGGCCAGGTCTCCCGGTGCATGATGCCTGCGGCGAACGCCGCCACCGCCGCGTCACCGGCGCCCGTCGGGTTGCCGCTCACCGCGAAGGGCGGCGCTGCGCGCCAGAACCCCTCATCGGTGGCCGCGAGCAAGCCGTCCGGGCCGAGGGAGACGATCACGGCTGCCGCGCCGCGGTCGCGCAGCTGCTGAGCTCCGCTGAGCGGGTCGTCATGTCCTGTCGTTTCGCGGAGTTCGGCGGCATTGGGCTTGACGAGGTCCGCGCCGGCTTCAGCCGCCGCCAGCAGCGCGGGGCCCGTGGCGTCGACCACCGCGGGCACCGAGCGGGCATGGGCATCCCGGACCAGCTCGGCGTAGCTGCTCGCCGCGCACCCGGGTGGCAGGCTTCCCGAGCACACGAGGACCGAAGCGGCGGTCAGCCGCTCGGCGACGAGGCCCCTGAGCCGCTGCCAGTCCTCGTCTTCCAGGTGGCTGCCGGGCTCGTTGAACAGCGTCGCCTCGCCTGCGTCCGCTTCGGCGATCACCGCGATGGTCTTGCGGGTGGGAGCGGACACCGGCAGCAGCGCGTGTTCGATCCCGGCAGCGGTGAGGTCATCGCGGATCACGTCGCCGAGGACACCGCCGACAGGGGCGGCGACGAGCGTCGGGACGCCCTGGCCGTGCAGCACCCTGCTGACGTTGAGGCCTTTGCCCCCGGCGCGTTCGTGGACGCTGCGGACGCGGTGCGATTCTCCGGGGTGGACGTGCTCCACCCGGTAGCTGACGTCCAGCGCGGGGTTCGGGGTGACGGTGATGATCATCCGGTCGCATCCTGGGGCGAGCCGGTGCCGAGCCGCAATACCCCGAGCAGGCGCGCGGTTTCCGCCGCGAGGGCGTCCTTGCCGGCGGTGAGGTACTTGCGCGGATCGACCAGGCTCGGGCTGTCCGCCAGGACCTGTCGCACCGACTCCGTGAACGTCTTGTTCAGGTGCGTGGAGATGTTGATCTTGGTCATTCCGCTGCGGATGGCGGAGCCGAGGTCCTCATCGGACACGCCCGAAGAACCGTGCAGCACAAGGGGAACGCTCAGCGCGTCGTCGAGCCGCTCGATGAGCTCGAAGTCGAGCGAGGCGTCGCGCGTCACCATCGTGTGCGAAGTGCCGACCGCGACGGCCAGCGCGTCCACGCCGGTGGCTGCGACGTAGTCGACGGCCTCGCGCGGATCGGTGCGGGCCCCCGGCGCGTGGACGCCGTCCTTGCCGCCGACCTCGCCCAGCTCGGCCTCGATCCAGAGCCCGGCGTCGTGGCACCTGGTCACGACGGCGCGCGTGCGGGCCACGTTCTCCTCGTAGCTCTGCTTCGAGGCGTCGAACATGACGGAGCCGAACCCGAGCTCGATGGCCTCGGCGACCAGATCTTCGGACTCGGCGTGGTCCAGGTGCACGGCCACCGGCACCTCGGCCCTGCGGGCGCGGGCGAGCGTCGCGCACGCGATCGGCTCCAGCGCGCCGTGGTAGCGCGCGCAGTTCTCGCTGATCTGCAACACCACCGGGGCCCCCGCGCGCTCGGCGCCGGCCACCAGGGAATCCGCGTGTTCGAGCCCGATGACGTTGAACGCACCGACCCCGAGACCGGTGCGGACGGCGGCGTCGACGACGCTGCCGGTGCCGACCAAAGGCATGGCTGCTACCTCTTTTCAGTGTGGTTGATGACCGGGTTGCCGCGCGCGAACACGGCGTCGACGAGGAGGTCGTCCGTGCGCACGACGAGGTCGGCCGGGCGCCAGCGAGCCGGCTTCGCCGCCGAGCCCGACGGCGCGGGCGGGAACGCTCGTGATCGCCGCGAGCGCGTCGAGGAACGGGATTCCGATGGCGACCGCGTTGCGCAACGCGCGATCGAGCGTGAGCGTGCTGCCGGCGAGCGAATCGCCTTCTGCCAGACGGGCTTCGCCGCCGTGCACGTGCATGTCGGCGAAACCCGGCACCAGCCACCGATTCCGCAGGTCGACGTCGACGGGCTTCGGCGCCGGCCCGGCCCCGATGGCGGCGATCCGCCCGTCGCGCACCTCGACCCAGCCGGGATCGAGTACGGCGGAGTCCGCCGCGACGACCTTGCCGCCGCCGAGAATCATCTCGCCCCCACCAGTTCGGCGGCGAGCAGCGCCGCGCCCAGGCTGCCCGCGCGATCGCCGAGCGCGGCGGGCACGATCCGCGGTGTGCGCTGGAGGTTCCAGTCCTCTGCCACGCGACGGGTGAGCGCGTCGAACAGCAGCGGCCCGGCTTGCGACAGGCCACCGCCCACCACGACGACCTCCGGCGCCAGCAAGGCGGTGAGCCAGATCAGCGCGCCGCCCAGCGCATCCACCGCCTCGTCCCAGACGGCGGCGGCGACCGGATCCCCTGCGGCGATCCGCCTCGCCACGTCCGCCGCGCCCGCCACCGGAGTCCCCGTCCGGTCCTGGTAGCGCCGGCTGATCGCGCCCGCGGACGCGACCTCCTCCAGGCGAATCCGCCGGCGTTCGCCGGCCTCGATGGGGACCTGCCCGATCTCCCCCGCGTATCCGCCTGCGGCATGCACCCGACCGGATTGCACGTGCGCCGCCGAGATTCCGGTGCCGACCGGGAGGAACACGGCGTCGCTCGCCTCCCGGGCGGCACCGAGCCGGTGTTCCGCCAGCGCCCCGGCCCGGACGTCGTGGCCGAAGGCGACCGGCAGCCCGATCCGCTCCGCGAGCAACGAGGCGAACGGCAGGTCCGACCACCCCAGGTTCCCCGAGAACACCGCGACGCCCCGGGACTCGTCGACGATCCCGGGCACGACGAAGCCGACGGCCGCCGGCGCGGTGCGTTCGGAGAGGTCGGCGACGAGCGAAGCCGTCAGGTCCAGCACTCGCCGGGCCGTGTCGGACGACGGCGGCGGCGTGGCGCGGCGCCGGTGTGCCAGCACCGTCCCCGATGCGTCGACCAGCACCGCTTTCGTCTCGGTCCCGCCCACGTCGACACCGACCACGGGGCCGCCGGCGTTGTCCGTCACATGTCGTCCAGGACGATCGACCGGGTCAGGTTGCGCGGGTTGTCCGGGTCCAGCTCACGCTTCACCGCCGCGGCCACCGCGACTCGCTGGGCGAGCACCAGGTGCGCCATCGGGTCGCGCCGCGCGCTGTCGACGAAGTCGGCTCCGGCCGAGGAAACCTCGGCGGCGAGCCCGGTCGGGGTCTCACCGAACATCCAGGTCACCCGGCCTGGTTCGGCGATGCTGATGGGGCCGTGCCGGTACTCCATGGCCGGGTACGCCTCCGACCACAGGCCCGCGGCTTCCCGCACCTTCAGCGCCGCCTCGTGCGCCAGCCCGACCGTCCAGCCCTTCCCGAGGAAGGTGATCTGTTCGCTGGCCGGGAGCGCGCCGAGCTCGGCGTCCAGCATGGCGCGGGCGTCCGCGACGGCCCCGGTCAGATCCGCTCCGAGCGAAGCGCGGAGCAGGGCCAGCGCGGTCGTCGCGAACCGCGTCTGCACCACGGACTGCTCGTCGGCGAACTCCAGCGCGACCAGCTCGTCGCAGGCCTCCGCGATGGGCGCGGTGGGGACGGCGGTGATCCCGACCGTGGGCACCGTCCCCTTCAGCCGCCGCAGGAGTTCGAGCACCTCCGTGGTGGTTCCCGAGCGGCTGATCACCACCACGCGGTCGTAGGCCCGACCGACGGGCATTTCGGATGCGGGGAACGCGTCCGTCACGCCCTCGCCGGCGGCCTCCCGCAGCGTCGCGTACGCCATGGCCATGAACCAGGAGGTGCCGCACCCGGCCACGGCCACCCGCTCACCGCGGGCCGGCAGCACGCCGGCGACCTCCCGGGCCAGCTCCGCGGCGCGCAGCCAGCATTCCGGCTGGCTGTCGATCTCGCCGTCCACGAGATATCCGCCAGACGCCATCAAGTCCTCCAAACCTGTCGTTTCCGCGGCGAGCTCGTTCTCCGGTGCGCCGCCGAACGACGGCGCAGCGGGAGGCCGGGCACTGCCGAACCGCCACGCGGAGTCCGTCGCAGCGCGCCACGCCGCCAGCCTAGATGCCCGAATTTGATCGAACAAGAGACTAATCAATCAATATCAATCATCTTATCGCCTCGGTCATCGCCGCCGCAGGAGCCGACGCCTTGCGATGACGACCACCGGAAAGAAGCCTTGCGTAGCGCCCCGACCACGCGGCGTCATCCAACCGAGAGTGCTGACCAGCACGTTCCAGGCAATGCAGACCGAGGTAGTGACAGGCACCACCGGCCGCGTTAATAATGACCGAACTTGCATGAAGTTGCTCGATAACTCCGACTTACGAGCACACATGCGCAAGCTGGTTATCTGAGTTAGGGAGAGCCACACATGCCCCAGAAGCTCCGGAGACGGCTGGTGCTCGCCGCCGGGATGTGCCTGGCACTGCTGACGAGCTGCGGCATGCCCGACACCGACGCCGGGCGAGTGCTGCGGGTCGCGCAGTACCCGGATCCGCCGGAGCTCAACTCGCAGCAGCAATCGGGCAGCCAGGTCTACATGGGACTGTGCGAGCCGCTGACCGGCCTCGGTTACGCCAGGGCCGGCGACCTCCGGATGCGCGGCGCGGAAAGCGTGCGCACCGCCGACGGTCGGGTGTGGACGATCGCGCTGCGCCCCGGCCGCACGTTCCACAACGGCGAACCGATCACCGCGCAGACCTACGCGGACACCTGGAACTCGGTCTCCTACGGCCCCAACGCGTACAAGGCGAGTTCCACCTTCAGCGTCATCGACGGCTTCGACGAGGTCAACGACGACCCGCCGGCGCGCGACACGCTGCGCGGGCTGGCAGTGCTCGGGCCGCTGACCTTGCAGGTCACGCTCCGGCAGCCCAACTACGACTTCCCGAAGATCATCGCCTCCTACAGCGCGTGCCCGATCCCGAAGGAGGGCCTGGCCGACCCCACCGCCTACTCGCAGGCGCCGATCGGCAACGGCCCGTACCGCTTCGTCCGCTGGGACCGCAACGAGAAGATCGTGCTGCAGCGCTGGCACGACTACCAGGGCGAGGTGCCGCCCGGGGCGGCCGAGGAGATCCAGTTCAAGATCTACCAGTCGCAGGACACCGCCTACCGCGACGTGCAGGCCGGGCAGCTCGACGTGCTGCGCAACCTGCCCGGCGGCCTGCTCAACGACGCCCGCACCCAGCTCGGCGGCTCCGGCCTGTTCGCGATCCCGCAGCAGCGGCAGATCACCCAGATGCTGGTGCCCGAGTACGTCGAGTCGCTGCGCGATCCGCGGCTGCGCAAGGCGATCTCGCTGTCGATCGACCGCGACGCGATGGCCGGTGCGCTGCTGCGCGGCTCGGCGACCCCGGCCCGTTCCCTGCTGGTCGAGGCGGTCGGCGCGCCCTACCGGGCGGATGCCTGCATGGCCTGCCGGTACGACCCGGACAAGGCTCGCCGCCTCGTCGCGGAAGCCGGTGGATTCCGGGAACCGGTGGTCATCTGGTACGCCAACACCGGGGGCGGGGGCGGCACCGAGATGTCGCAGATCGCGCTGGCCATCTCCAACGCGCTGCGGCAGGAGCTGGGCGCCGAGGTCAAGCTGAAGCCCGTGCTGCCCGCCCAGCTCACGCAGGCGCAGATCAGCGGCGAGCTGACCGGCCCGGCGCTGAGCCTCTGGGGCGACATCTACCCCAGCCCCGACCAGTACCTGGGCATGTTCCGCAAGGGCGGCGACGGCAACGAGTACACCCGCTACGACAACCCGCGCGCCAACGAACTGATCAACCAGGCGCTGGGCACCGGCGACGAGCTGGACGCGGCGCGGCTCTGGCAGCGCGCCGAGGACCTGATCCTCGACGACATGCCCGCGATTCCGCTCTACTACCCGGCCATCTACGCCGCGCACGCGCCGTGCGCCACGCCGGTCACGCTCGGCGGCGACCTCCAGTACTACCTGACCGAGTTCGAGTGCGGCCCCGGCCGCGAGGGGTGATGCCGACATGCTCGGATACGTCGTCCGCCGCTTCGCGGCGATGCTGCCGGTGTTGTTCGGCGTCACGTTCCTGATCTTCGCGCTGGTCTACGCGATGCCCGGCGACCCGATCGCCGCGCTCGCCGGCGACCGGCCGATGCCACCGTCCACTGTGGCCGTACTGCGCGAGCAGTACCACCTGGACGAGCCGCTGATCACCCAGTACCTGCTGTACATGACCGGGCTGTTCCAGGGCGACTTCGGCACCGACTTCTTCGGCCGCCCGGTGCTCGAGATGATCGCCGAGCGGTGGCCGACGACGCTGCAGCTGGCGCTGACCGCCTGGGTGTTCAAGCTGGTGATCGGCCTCGTGGTCGGGATCTTCGGCGCGCTGCACCGCGGCCGCTTCGGCGACCACCTGACCCTGGCGTTCACGGTGCTGTTCGTGGCGCTGCCCGGGTTCGTCATCGCGTTCATGGCGCAGCTGGTGTTCGGCTTGAAGCTGCAGCTGTTCCCGATCGCGGGCGTGGCCAACGGCTGGCCGCTGAGCTTCATCCTCCCGGCGCTGGTGGTGGCGCTGGAGGCCGCGGCGCCGCTGGCGAGGCTGACCAGGTCGAGCCTGGTCGACGTGATGGGCGCCGAGTTCATCCGCACCGCGCGGGCCAAGGGCGCGTCGGCCGGTCGCGTCGTGTGGGGGCACGCGCTGCGCAACTCGATGATCCCGGTGGTCACCTACCTCGGGCTGAGCCTGGCGGCGATGCTCGGCGGCGCCGTGATCGTCGAGAGCGTGTTCAACCTGCCCGGCATCGGCGGCCTGCTGGTGCAGGCGGTGCAGACCCAGCAGGGCACCATCGTGGTGGGCGTTGCCACCTTCATCATCCTGATCTACCTGCTGGTGAACCTGCTGGTGGACATCAGCTACGGAATCATCGACCCGAGGGTGCGCAATGGCTGACCGGACCGACTACTCCCCCGCTCCCGCCCAGGCCGTGCCCCGCCGGAGGTTCACCCTGGTCGGCCGGCTGCCGAGGCCGTTGCGCGCGCCGCTGTTCGTGGTGGCGGCGCTGATCGCCGCCGGCTACGTGCTGATGGCGGTCTGGCCGAGCCTGTTCACCTCCGCCGATCCGATGCACTGCGAGCTGCGGCTCAGCGGCGCGGGCCCGGCGCCGGGCCATCCGTTCGGCTTCGACATGCAGGGCTGCGACTACTTCGCCAACGTCGTGCACGGGGCCCGGCCGTCGATCGCGATCGGCCTGCTGGTCACCGCGGTGACCTTCGTGCTGGCCGCGGTGCTCGGCGCGCTGGCCGGTTACTTCGGCGGCATCGTCGACGGGGTGGTGTCGCGGGTCGCCGACGTGGTGTTCGGCCTGCCGATGATCATCGCCGCGATCGTGGTGCTCAACCTGTTCGAGGAACGCACGATCTGGACGGTGAGCCTGGTGCTGATCGTCTTCGGCTGGCCCGGCGGCATGCGCTACATGCGCGGCTCGGTGCTCAAGATCCGCAACCTCGAATACGTGCAGGCCGCGCGCGTGCTGGGCGGCAGCCACCTGCGCATCATGGGCACGCACATCGCGCCGAACGCGCTGACCTCGCTGATCGTGCTCAAAACCCTCGAGATCGGCGGTGTCATCGCCGCCGAGGCGGCGCTGACCTTCCTCGGCATCGGGCTCCAGCCGCCCGCGATCTCGTGGGGGCTCCAGCTCTCCACCGCCCAGCAGCAGTGGCAGGCCAGCCCGCACCTGCTGGTCTACCCGGCCCTGTTCCTGACCGGTGCCGTCCTGGCGTTCGTCGTACTCGGCGACAGCCTGCGGGAGACCCTCGACACTACGTTCCTTCGGTGAACGCGAAGGCGCGGTCCGCGCCGCACCAGGCCGAGGACGACCGGCGCACGGTTCTCGACGTGCGCGGCCTCAGCGTCGACTTCCACACGCCCGCCGGGCGGTTGCACGCCGTCCAGGACGTCAGCTTCAGCGTGGACGCGGGTGAAACGCTCGCCGTGCTCGGCGAATCAGGCTCGGGCAAGAGCGTCACCGCGCAGGCGATCATGGGCATCCTCGACACGCCGCCGGCCGAGATCGTCGGCGGCACCGTCGAGCTCGCCGGCCAGGACCTGCTCGCGCTGCCCGAGCGGCAACGCCGCGCGGCAACGGGATCGCGCGTGTCGCTGATCTTCCAGGACGCGCTCACGGCGCTGAACCCGGTGCAACCGGTGGCCAAGCAGATCGGCGAGCTGTACCGGCTGCACCGCGGCGCGTCGCGGAAGCAGGCGTGGCGGCAGGCCGTGGAAATGATGGACCGGGTGCGGATTCCGGCGGCGGCCAGCCGCGCCGGCGACTACCCGCACCAGTTCTCCGGCGGGATGCGCCAACGCATCCTCATCGCGATGGCGCTGGCGTTGGACCCGGAGGTCGTGATCGCCGACGAACCCACCACCGCTCTCGACGTGACCGTGCAGGCCCAGATCCTCGACCTGCTCGCCGAGCAGCAGGCCGAGCGCGGCCTGGCGCTGGTGCTGATCACCCACGACCTCGGTGTCGCGGCCAAGATGGCCGACCGCGCGCTGGTGATGTACTCCGGGCGCGTCGTCGAGCACGGGCCGATCCGCCGGCTGTTCACCGCGCCGATCCACCCGTACAGCCAGGGCTTGGTCGCCTCGATCCCGCGCCGGTCGCACCGCGGCGGCCCGCTGCCCGCGATCAGCGGCCTGCCGCCGAGCCTCACCGATCGCCCCGCGGGCTGTAGCTTCCACCCCCGCTGCAGCATCGCGCGCGAACACTGCGAGTCGGTCGAACCGGAACTGCTGCAGCTGGACGACGGCAGGCAGACCCGGTGCCACTTCTGGACGGAGGTCGCATCGTGACCGATCAGCACATCCTCGAGGTGCACGACGTCACCAAGCACTACCGCAAGCGCGGCGGCGGGCGGTTCGGCCTCGGATCCGCCACCGTCAAAGCGGTCGACGGCGTGAGCCTGAAGCTGCGCAAGGGCGAGGCGCTGGGCATCGTCGGCGAGTCCGGGTGCGGCAAGTCCACGTTGACCCGGCTGCTCACCGCGCTGGAGAAGCCCACCAGCGGGCAGATCCGCTACCGGGGCGTCGACGTTCACAGCGCGAAAGGCGCTGCCCGGACCCGGATGCGGCGCAACATCCAGATGGTCTTCCAGGACCCCTACGCCTCGCTCAACCCGCGCAAGACCGTCGGCTCGATCCTGGCCGAGCCGTTCCGGATCCATCGCGACGCGCTGCCCGGGTCGGGCCTGCGCCCGCGACTGGAGCAGCTCCTGGAACAGGTCGGCCTGCGGCCGGACCACCTCGACCGGTATCCGCACGAGTTCTCCGGCGGACAGCGCCAGCGCATCGGCATCGCCCGCGGCATCGCGCTGAACCCGGAGGTGCTGATCTGCGACGAACCGGTCTCGGCGCTCGACGTCTCGGTGCGCGCGCAGGTCCTCAACCTGCTCGCCGAGCTGCAGCGCGAACTGTCGCTGACCGTCGTGTTCATCGCGCACGACCTCGACGTGGTGCGGCACTTCTGCGACCGGATCGCGACGATGTACCTGGGCAGGGTGGTCGAAGAAGGCGACTGCGACGCGGTCTACGACCACCCGGCGCACCCCTACACCCGGGCCCTGCTGTCCGCGATCCCGCGCCCCGGTTTCGACGACGAACCGGAGCAGGAGCGCATCGTGCTCGAAGGCGACCCGCCGTCGCCGATCGCACCGCCGCCCGGCTGCCCGTTCCACACCCGGTGCTGGATGGCCCGACCGGACTGCGCGCACACCGTTCCGGCCGGGCACGACCTGGGCGAGGGGCACGTCTCGCACTGCCACTTCGCCGCCGAGGTCGCCGACGCCGATCCGCGCGCCGCGCTCGACGGATCGCGGTGACCGGTCAGTCGACCGCACCAACTCGTGTTGATCAAGGATGAGCGATCATCCGCGACGGACGAGTTGGTGCACGTCCGATGTGCACAACGGACTGCCGATTCACATCGGCGCGGCACTGTTGGGCGCGCGCGTCGGAGCCATCGCGGCGCGGCCGCCCTCCTCGCACCTGTTCCACATCAGTCGCGGGTGATGTCCTCGCGCTCGGTCAGGAGCCGGAATCCGGTCAACAGTGCGTTGAGGCCGACTTCGAACTCGTCGTCGCTGCCGACCTCCGCGAGGACATCGGCGTGCTGGACGAGCAGTGGAAAGGCCGCGGCGTCTCGTGAGCGGTACAGCATTCGCCGGTGACGGCTCTCCCCAGAATCCGACGCGTCCAGGCCGAGGTTGAAGTGCACCGAGCCGATCACGAAGGTGGCCAGCGCCGACGCGGCGGCGGCCGCGAGCCGTGGGCTGAGACCGGCGCCGATGAACAGTTCGAGGGAGTACTCCCTCCCGGCCAGCGAGTTGGGACCGAGCCGCTCGGTCCCGCGAAGCAGCGAGGCAACGCCAGGGTGCCGGAGCAGGTGCTCGCGGAACAGGCGTGCGGACCACGCCGCCTTCTCGGCCCAGTCCGCGCCGTCGGGCGGAACCGAACTCGCCACGTCGAGGGCCCGGTCGACGAGCAGGGTCACCAGCTCCTCGCGGTTGCGCACGTGGCGGTAGAGCGACGCCTGCGTGCAGTCGAGTGCCTCGGCGAGGTTGCGCATCGTCAGCGCGGCTGCACCGCGCGTGTCGAGCAGGGTCATGGACGCGTCGAGGATGGCCTCGAGGGTCAACGACCGGCGCCGCCGCTGCCGCGCGGGTTCCTGCTCCCGGGCGAGCCACCAGGCCGCCGAGCCCGGCCTCGTTCCCGGCTCGCTCTTCGGCGGCGGATCGCCCGTCCCGGCTGTCGTCATCGGTTCGCGCACCGGGCAAGGGTAACCGCTATGCGAACATCTATCACTTTAGTCTAAGCTAACGGCGTTCGCATAACTGGAGCGGAGAGGAATCACCATGCGCGCCGTACGAAACACCGATTCGGGCATCCTCGTGGCCGAGGTCGAAGAACCGGGAGTGCCCGGGGTTCGCCTCACCATCGCCTCGGCGGGTATCTGCGGGACCGACGTGAACTTCGCGACCGGTGGTGTACAGGGCTACACCTATGGTCACGAGTTCGCCGGCACCGCCGCCGACGGCACGTGTTACGCCGTCGAACCCACCGTCCACTGCGGAGAGTGCGACCAGTGCCGCGCCGGCCACGTCCAGCGGTGCGACGCGCCGGAGCACGGAACGCTGGGGATATTCAGGGACGGCGGGATGTGCGATGCCGTCACCGTCGCCGAGGACATGCTCGTCCGGCTCCCGTCCGGCCTGGATGTGCGCGACGCCTGCCTCGTGGAGCCGGCGTCGGTGGCTTGGCACGGTGTGCGCAGCGCGGCACTCGAGCCCGGGGAGCGGGTGGCGGTCGTCGGCGGCGGCAGCATCGGGCTGCTGGCTGCGGCGGCAGCCCGGCAAAGCGGCTTCGACGTCGACGTCGAGGTGCGCCACAAGCACCAGAGGGTCGCGGCGGAACGCCTCGGACTCGGCTCGGCGGACGGCGTCTACGACGTCGTGATCGACGCTGCGGGCAGCGAGGCCGGCCTGGCCCGGTGCGCCGAACTGGCCCGCGTCGGCGGTCGCGTCGTGCTGCTGGGCGTGTACCAGCACACCGCGCCCATCCCGGGAATCGTCAGCCTGGTCAAGGAAATCACCTACATCCACTCCATCGCCTACAGCCGGCACGACGGCGTCCGCGACACCGAACAGGCCGCGGCGATGCTCGCCGGCAACCCCGAGATCGCGCAGACGGTGATCACCCACCGCTTCCCCCTCGACGACGCCGCAGAGGCCTTCCGCGTGGCCGGCGACCGCGCCTCCGGAGCCATCAAGGTCGTCCTCCACCCCTGAACCCGAAAATGCCGCCCCGCCTTGAGGAACCGGAAGCGGATCTGGAGCAGCGGCGTCAGGGGCGGCTGGGTGAGCTCGAGGGAATCGACCGGACTCTCCAGTGCTTGCGCGCTCGGTAGGCTCGATATCGTGCCTGTAATCCACCAGAAGCCCGCTCTGGTCACGCAGATCGTGGAGAAGCGGGGGCAGCTCGCACACGGGGATGGCGTTGCGCCGCACCGTCATACCGATGGGCAGCTGCTGTATCCCTCGGCGGGCGTACTTGCCACCACGACAGAGCGGGGCACATGGGTTGCCCCGGCCAACCGCGTCGCGTGGACGCCGCCGGGTTTCGAGCACTACCACCGCGCGTACGGACAGACCGAGGTCCGGGTGGTGGAGGTTGCCGGGGCGCTGTGCGCGTCGTTGCCGGATCAGCCGATGGTGTTCGCGGTATCCCCGCTCCTGCGGGAGGCGTTGCTGGTGCTCACCAGTGGTCGTGAGCTTCGGCCGGAGGCGCGGGACCGGCTTCGCGGGGTAGTCGTGGACGAGCTGGTGGATGGCCACGAGGAGGCGCTGTACCTTCCGGAGCCGACCGATGACCGTCTTCGTGCGGTCACGAACCTGCTGCATGCCGATCCCGCGGCATCGTTGACGTTGGCGGAGTTGGGGCGGGCGGTCGGGGCCGGCGAACGGACTTTGAGCCGCCTGTTCCAGACCGAGCTGGGGATGAGCTTCCACCAGTGGCGGAGCCTGCTGCGTGTCCAGCATGCGCTCATCAGGCTGGCCGAGGGGGATGCGGTCATCGATACGGCTGCCCGGCTGGGGTGGGCCAACCCGACCAGCTTCATCGAAGCGTTCACCGCCATCGTCGGCCGGACACCCGGGCGGTATCAGCTGGAGCTGCGTCGCAGGGACCGGTGACCACCACGGGCTTGGCGGGTTTCCGGAACATCGTGTCGACACGCTGGTACCAGGCAGCCCTGGTGCCGGGTGACCATGGGGTATGCCAACGAACCGATCAACGTCCGAAGTGGACGAGAACGCCACCGTGGTGATCGTGGGAGCGGGAGTCGCCGGGCTCACGCTCGGCAATTTCCTGCTGCGGCGCGGGATTGGTTGCGTCATCGTGGAGAAGCACAGCCGTGATTACGTCGAGCAGCGACAGCGAGCCGGGGTCATCGACACCCGGGCGGCACGCATGTTCCGTGCGTGGGGGCTCGAAGACCGGGTGGTCGGCGGTGTCCCGACCGAGCCGGCGCTGAACTTCCGCGTCGACGGGGAGACACGCACCCTCACGTTGGACGCGAACGATCACGGCGACGGCCGTTTCTGCCCCCAGCAGGTCCTCATCCGCAACCTCATCGACGTTTTCCTCGGCGATGGTGGAGACCTTCGCTTCGACGCCGAGGTCTCGGTGGAGAACATCGCCGGTGACGAACGCCCACTCGTTCGCTACCGGGACAGTGCCGGCTCGACGAAGATGATCAGTTGCGAGTTCGTCGCCGGCTGTGACGGTGACCGTGGCGTCAGCAGGGCCGCCATCCCCAGCGAGTCTCTCACGCGCTACTCGCACGAGCACGGATACGCGTGGCTGACCATCCTGGCCGAGGTCCCCGCCAATCACCAGTCCATGATGGCGCTCCACCCGCGTGGATTCGCCGGACAGTTCGCTCGCGGTCCGCACGCAAGCCGGTTCTACCTGCAGTGCCCGCTCGACAGCTCCACGGCACAGTGGACGGACGAGCGCATCTGGGACGAACTCGAGACCCGCTTCGGTGAACCCATGGCCGCCAAGGGCCCGATCGCCGGCACGCAACTCGTGCCCTTGCGCAGCGTGGTGTACAGCCCGATGCGCTACGGCCGGCTGTACCTGCTCGGGGACGCGGCCCACATCGTTCCCCCGATGAGCGCGAAAGGAATGAACCTCGCCCTGCACGACGCCGAAGTGTTCGCCAACGCCGTAGTCCACTACCAGACCAACGATCACGATTTCAGCCTGCTCGACGGCTACTCGTCGACGTGCCTTCGTCACGTGTGGAACTACCAGGCATTCGCGACGTGGTGGACCGAACTGGTGCACAACGCCGGAGACGCCTCGCACCAAGGTGAATTCCGGCATCAGATCGCCCGAGCAGACCTTGCGCGCCTGTTCGAGTCCGGCTCGGCGAACCGACTGCTCAGCGAGTTCATCGCCGGGCTGACCTGACCACGCGTACGCGGGCAGGAAGCAGCTTGAAAACCTGTTTCACCACTGGCGCCGCGGAGCGTTCGCTGCGCCCGCCGAGGCGGCGGGCGCAGCGGAGCGCTGGTCAGGACGAGCTGACGTGGGGCCGCTCGAAGTAGTCGATCAGGGCGGCGTCCGGCGCGGTCACCTCGACCGGCATTCCACCGCTGCGCAGCGATTCCGTTGCCGCGCAACCGGTCGCGACCGCTTCCCGCGCCGCGATCGGCGAGGTGACGGTCGGCACGCCGGCGCTCACGAACGCCAGGAACTCGGCCACGATGCGCGGGTCCGCGCCGCCGTGCCCGCCGCTGACGCGCTCGACCTCCACCACCCGGTCGGCGTCGGGCGCGTAACCGCGGTGCCTGCGGTTCCACACCTTGACCACCGAGTCCGCGTCGTCGCCGAAGTTCTCCAGCCTGCCCTCGGTGCCGATGACGGTGTAGTTGCGCCAGTAGTCCGGCGTGTAGTGGCACTGCTGGTAGCTCGCCAGCACGCCGTTGTCCAGCTCCAGGTTGACCAGGCTCAGGTCTTCGACGTCCACGACCGGATTGAGGCCGGTCTGGCTGCGCGGCGGCCAGTTCTGCTCGTACTCGGCCCAGTCGTGGCCCGTCTTGTAGGTCTCGCGCTCGTTGCGGTCGGTGATGTCGCCGTAGACCGTCAACGCGCCCATCGCGTTGACGCGCCTGCTGTACCCGCCGGCCAGCCAGTGCAGCACGTCGATGTCGTGCGCGCCCTTCTGCAGCAGCAGGCTCGTGCTCTTGCTCCGGTCGGCGTGCCAGTCCTTGAAGTAGAAGTCGCCGCCGTGCCCGACGAAGTGGCGGCACCAGATCGAGGTGACCTCCCCGATCGCGCCCGAGGTGATGAGATCGCGCATCGTGCGGATCACCGGCATGTGCCGCATGTTGTGCCCGACGTAGAGCTTGCCGCCGAACCGCCGCGCCGCGGCGAGGACGCGGTCGCAGCCGGCCGTGGTGACCGCCAGCGGCTTCTCGAGGTAGACGGCGAGCCCGGCTTCCAGGCAGCGGATGGCGTGCTCTTCGTGCAGGTGGTCGGGGCTGACCACGAACACCGCGTCGAGCTCGCTTTCCAGCAGCTCGTCGAGCGTGTGCGTCTGCCGGACGTCGTCGCCGTAGCGCTGTGCGGCGGCAGCGGCGCGCGCCGGGTCCGGATCGCACACCGCGACGATCCGCGAGCCCTCACCAGGCCGGTGGGCGTGGTCGGCGATCCCCACCCGCAGCCCGCACCCGAGCACACCTGTCCTTACGTCCATGGGTCACCTTCCCGCACCGCGGCCACGTGCGCGCACCGGCAAGACTGCGCACTTTTGCTCCAACATGATTGTTTGCAGCATATATCGATCACTTTCGCGCAATCAACTCTATGTCGACCACGCCGCCGGCACCACCCCCACCACGGACACGGCACGCGCGAGCGGCACCACCGTTGCGACCGGGCGACGCCCGGCCTTCAGGCCGAATTCGCCAGGAGGGCAACAGACGACAGCCCCGGGAGGAGCTACCCGCCCTCTCCTGGCGCGACCGTGCGCAAGACCGCGCCGACGCTGCGGTCGGCCGCGGCGTGCAGGTGCCCGTGGAACTCGTTCAGCGCCATGGTGACGTGCGCGTCGCGACGACGCACGAACACGGTCGTCGCGGTCGCATCGGCAGGCGTTGTCCGGTGCAGGCGCAGTCGGTGGCGCAGTCCGGAATGCTCGACCAGCGCCCGGGGCAGCATCGTGACCCCGAGACCGGCGGCGACGCAGCCGAGGATGCCTTCAACAGTGCCGTAATCGAGGACCTTCGGTTCCACGCCGCGCGACCGGACGACGGCTTCGATCCTGCGCCGGTACGAACACCCCGCGCGGAACACGAGCAGCCGGGGGCCGTTCGGTCCGCGCAATGCGTCATCGAGGTCTCGGTGCCTCAGCGCGGTGACGACCACCAGTTCCTCGGCGAAGACCTCTTCTTCGTGCAGATCCACGTCGTTGACGGGGCCGGCGACGAGCGCTCCGTCGAGGGCGTGGTCCTTGACCATCGCCACCAACGACTCGGTGGGGCCGGTGAGCACCGAAAGGTCGACATCCGGCCAGGCCGCGGTGTAGGACTCGAGGACCGGCGGCAGCCGAATCCCGGCGGTCGTCTCCATCGCTCCGATCCGCAAAGGCCCGCAGGGCCTTTCGTCCCGAACGGCGCGGCGGGCCTCGTCCGCGAGCGAGGTGATCCGCTGGGCGTAACCGAAGAACTGCTCCCCGGCCGCGGTCAAGGCCACTCCCCGGGCGTGACGGCGGAGGAGGATCGCGCCGAGTTCTCGTTCCAGCCCCGCCACTCGCGCGCTGACGCTGGACTGCACGGTGTGCAGTTCCGCGGCCGCGCGCGTGATGCCACCGGCGCGTGCCACGGCGACGAACACCTGCAGATCCGACAACTCCACGTGCTCGCTCCCGGCTTTGAGGGTTCGTCGATGGCGATGGCGGCGTTCGCCACTCATCGTTGGACACGATGCCCAGCAGAGCTTAGCGTCCTTCCTGCACCGGAGACGCAGATCGACAACGGGGAGAGCGCGGTGATCCCGACCGGGCCGACGGCGGCAGTGGGCATCGAGCAACCGGTCGCGCTCGCACCGATGGACGCCGATGCCCGGCTCGCCGCATCCATCCGCCAGGCGCACCCTCAGACCTGATCGCAACCACCGCGGACAGGTCCCACACCGGTGACCTGGTCCGCCGCTCCGCAACACCCACGGGAGGAACTGCACATGCAGCAACGAGTCCGGGATTTCTGCGCGCGCTTCGGTCTGCGCGTGCCGATCCTGCAGGCGCCGACGGCCGGTGCCTGCCCGCCCCGGCTGGCGATCGCGGTGGCCGAAGCCGGCGGGATGGGCGCGAACGGGGTGGTGCTCGACCGGCCCGAACTCATCGGCGACTGGGTGGAGCGGTTCCGCGCGGGAACGTCCGGCCCGTTTCAGCTGAACACCTGGATCCCGGACGCGCCGGTCGACGACCCCGGGCGGCAGCAGGCGGCGGAGCAGTTCCTGACGCGATTCGGCGAAGCGGGCGAGGCCGGGTCCCCGAGCCCGGATTTCGCCGAGCAGTGCGAGGCAATGCTGGCGGCCCGGCCGACGGTCGTCTCGTCGATCATGGGGCTCTTCGCCGATGACTACGTCGAGCGGCTGCACCAGGCGGGCATCGCGTGGTTCGCCTGCGCGACCAACCTCGCCGACGCCCTGGCCGCCCAGGACGCCGGCGCCGATGCGGTCGTCGCCCAGGGCATGGAGGCGGGCGGGCACCGGGGCAGCTTCGACCCGCAGACGGCCGAGCAGACCGACGTCGGCCTGTTCGCCCTGATCCCGCATCTGGCCGACCGGCTGCGGATTCCGGTCATCGCGGCCGGCGGAATCGCGGACGGCCGTGGCGTGGCCGCCGCGCTGGCCCTCGGTGCGAGCGCGGTCCAGGTGGGGACCGCGTTGCTGCGCTCCCCCGAGGCGGGCATCGACGACGGCTGGTCGGCCGCCATGGAAGGGCTGTCGCCGGAGCGAACGGTCACCACCCGCGCGTACACCGGCCGACTCGGCCGGGCGGTGCCGACGCCATTCGTGACGGCGTGGACGAGCGACGAAGCGCCTTTGCCCGCCCCCTATCCCGTCCAGCGGCGGCTGGTTGGCCAGTGGCGCCGAGGCGGTGCGGCCGGTCTCGACCGGGTCAACCACTGGGCCGGTCAGAGCGCGGCCCTGGCGACCACGGCACCGGCGGGAGAAATCGTCACTCACATGTGGACGGACGCGCGCGAACTGCTCGCCTGATCGCAGACGCGCACCAGGTGGCGCCGACGATGCATCCAGATGTCCGGGCGTGGTCGGCGCCCTGGTGGTCGAGACGCGGTTCAGCGATGCGGGCTGGACCGAATCATCGGAGCACTGCCCGGAAACGTCAGTCCTGGCCGAGCCAGAGGTCGGGGCCGAAGACCTCGTAGTGGATGTCGGCCGCCGGGACGCCGAGTTCGCGGAGTTGGGTGCGGACCGCGCGCAGAAACGGCAACGGGCCGCACAGGTAGGCCGTGATGCCTTCCGGGATGCCGATCGCGGCCAGGTCGACCAGACCTGTGCGGTCGGCAGGCCAGGGACCTTCGGGGGCCTCGTACCAGACGTGGGCGGTGGCGTCGGGCAGCTTCGCGACGAGTTGGTCGAGGTCGGCGCGGAATGCGTGGCTGCCCTGGGCGCGGTCGGCGTGCACGGCGATGACCCGGCGCGACGAGCCGGCGGCCGCCAGGTGGTCGAGCATGCTGATCATCGGTGTGCAGCCGATGCCGGCCGAGGCGAGCAGGACCGGGCCGTCGCCGTCGCCGAGCGTGACATCGCCGAAGGGCGCCCCGATCCGGAGGACGTCGCCTTCGGCGACGCGCTCGTGCAGGTGGTTGGAGACCTCGCCGTCCGGGCTGCCGACGACCTTCTTGACCGTGAACTGCACCGCGTCGGCGGGCGCGCCGGAGAGGCTGTACTGGCGGATCTGGCGCGCCCCGTCCGGCAGTTCGACCTGCACGGACACGTACTGGCCGGGTCGCGACGCGGGTAGCGGGGAGCCGTCGACCGGGCGGGCGAGGAAGGTGACGACGTCGTTGTCGGGCAGGCGGCCCACGACGCGGTAGTCGCGCCAGACGTCGCCGTCGGGGGTGCCCGCCTCGGCGTACAGGCGGGTTTCGATCGCGATGAGCGCGTCCGCCATCGACCAGTAGACCTCGCTCCACGCCGCGGCGACTTCGTCCGTGACGGCCTCGCCCAGCACCTCGGCGATGGCGGCGAACAGGTTGGTGTGCACGATCGCGTACTGGTCGGGCGTGATCCCCAGGGACGCGTGCTTGTGCGCGATGCGGCTCAGCATCGTCTCGGGCGGGGTGCCGGGATGTTCCAGGAGCGCCGAGGCGAACGCCGCGATCGATCCCGCCAGGGCCTGCTGCTGCGCACCGCTCGCCTGGTTGCCCCGGTTGAACAGGTCGCGCAGCAGATCGGGGTGGGCGGTGAAGAGCTTGTCGTAGAACACCGACGCGATCTCGCCGATGGCGCTGCGGACCGCCGGCAGGGTGGCGCGCACCGTTTCGATCGATTCCTCGGACAACATCGGCCAACTCCAAACTGGTATCCAATATTCGTATTTTTGGCCGCACCGGATCACCGGGCGCGGCGCGTTCCGGGTCAGCCCGCCGGCGGCCTCGACGACAGGCTCAGCAGGATCGGTCCGGTGGGGGCGGCCACCAGGTCCTCGATGGTGATCGGGTCGAGCGCGACGAAGAAGGCTTCCTGGGCGTTGCGCAGCGCAGTGCGCAGTCGGCATGCCGACCGCAGCGGGCAGGGCGGGTCGTCCTCGCAGCCCACCACATCGCCCACGCCCTCGAGCTCGCGGACGAGTCGGCCGAGAGATCCGGTGCGCCCCGATCGGGTCAGAGCAAGCCCGCCACCTCGGCCCCGGCGAGCCTCGACGACGCCTAGGCGCTGCAGCAGCGTGACGACCTTCGCGGCATGGCTGTAGGGAACGGCGACCTGGCCGGCGACCTCGCGCGTCGTCGGCGCGGCCTCGTCGTCCAGGACCGCGAGGCGCATCGCTATCCGCAGCGCGAGATCGGTTCGTTTGGTCAGCCGCACGAGCACGACACTAGATAACTGGAATCTCAAAATCCAAATATCTCCCGCTTGCCTGTAAGGCAGCTCATACCCGGGCCCGCGGCTCGCAACGGTATTGACCGTGCAAATCTCTTATTGACCGGTCAATTGGTGCCCGCTAGATTCTCCTCCCATGGCAGTCCCGGCGTACTTGCGGATCCGCAACGAGCTGGAGCGGCAGATCCGCTCCGGCGCGCTGCCGCCTGGAACCCGGCTGCCGACCGAGTCCGAGCTCCAGCGGGAGCACTCGATCGGCCGCGCGACCGCGCAGCGAGTGCTGACCGAGCTGGCGCAGGCGGGCTTGGTGGAGCGCCACCGCCGGCGCGGAACGTTCGTCGCATCGAGTGCACGGCAGGAGAACCTGCTGCGCGTCGCCAACCCGGTGCTGCAGGGCCCGGAGATCCCGGGGCGGCACGCGGTGGACTCGATCACGCTGCTCCCGGCCCGGGACGCCGACGTCGACCTGCCCGGCGTGGCCGACGACGCGCCGGTGCACGAGTTGCGGCGGCTGAAGTTCGACGTCGACGACAACCCGATCGCCGTCGAACTGTCCGTCATCCCGTTCTCCTTGGCACCACGACTGCAGGACGAGGACCTCGTCCACCTGACCGTGCACGACTACTTCACCCGCATCGGCGTTCCCGCGGCGAAGTCCCGCGTCTACATCGACCCGATCAACCTCGACGAGGCGACCGCGGACCGGCTGCGGCTGCCCGCGGGCAAGGCGGTGATCCGGTTGCGGCGCCTGACCTGGCTGACCGACGGCGATCTCGCCGAAGTGGCGTGGTTGATCATGCGCCCCGACCTCGTCGAGTACTTCCTCGAACAAACGATTCCCCAGTAACGAGGAATCCCCTCTCAGCCGCCGATCCCCAGTGGATCGGCCGATACGCCGTGCGCATTTTCACGGACCTCCCATCCCCGGTGAACGTCGTCATCGGCGCACGAAGGAGCGTGACCATTGGCAATCCCGCGCATCGCGATCATCGGCACCGGCGTGATCGGTGCGATGACCGCCTGGCAGCTCACCCGTCGGGGGGCCGAGGTACTGGCCTTCGACGCCTACTCCCCCGGTCACGACCGCGGCGCATCCGCCGGTGAATCGCGGATCTTCCGGACCGTCTACAAGGAAGGATCGAGCTACGTTCCGCTGCTGCAGCGGTCCAACGGCCTGTGGCACGACCTGGAGCGAACGTCCGGATCCGGTCTGCTGACGATGTGCGGCGGGCTGACCATCGGCCGCGCCGACCATCCGGACGTCCAGGCCGTCCGGCGTTGCGCCGAAGAGCACGGGCTCGACCACGAAGTCCTCGACGCGAACCGGTCCCGAAAGCGCTTTCCCCAGCACGCTGTCGACGATGACGAAGTAGCGGTGTTCGATCCGGCCGCGGGCGTCCTCCGCCCCGAGCTCGCGGTGCAGGCAGCCCTGCACGCCGCCGAGGCATCCGGTGCGACGCTGCTGTCCCACCACCCGGTCCAGGAGGTCTCCGAGACCGCGCATGGATGGCGAATCACCAGCAACGGCAAGGACTTCGACGTCGATCACGTCGTCTTCGCGCCCGGACCGTGGGCGTCGCGGCTGGAGCCGCTGCGAGGACTTCCGGTCGAGGTCAGGTTGATCACCGCGTGCTGGTGGGCGGCCCGCGACCACGCCGCCCACCAGCCGGACCGGTTGCCGATCACCATCCGCCGGCACCGCGAAGCCGGGTTCTCCTGCTTCCCGTCACTGGACGGCGCATCCATCAAGACCGTGCCGCACCACCTCGGGTTCCCGGTGCTGGACGGCCCGGACGCCCTGCCCCGCAACGCTTCCCCGGAGTTCGTCCGCGCGGCATCGGCCGCCGCGGCCCGGCTGCTGCCCGGCGTCGTGCCGCACCCGATCCGGATCGGCACCTACGCCGAAGGGTTCACCCCGGACGACCACGCGCTGCTCGGCGCCCTGCCCGGCCTGCGCAACGCCACGGTCATGACCGGCTTCTCCGGCCACGGTTTCAAGCTCGCACCGGTCTTCGGCGAGATCGGCGCCGACCTGGTCCTGACCGGCGGCACCGCGCACGACATCGACCACCTCGACCCCAGCCGCTTCACCAACGCGTGATCACTGGAGGCACACCATGCCCACAGGTTCGACCGGACAGCTGGTCGGGATCGTTCTCACCAGCCTGCTCGTGATCGGCGCCGGCGCCGCCATGTCCGTCTACTTCGGACGCCGAGCGAAGTCGTCCCAGGACTGGCTCGCGGCCAACGAGTCGCTGCCGCTGTTCGTCGTCGTCATCACCCAGTTCGCCGCCGCCTCGGGCGGTGGGGTGCTCATCGCCCACGTCGGGATCGGCTACAGCTCCGGGTGGTCGGTGTTCATCTACGAAGGCTGCGTGCTGGTCGGGTTCCTGCTGCTCATGCTGATCGCGCGCTGGCTGCGCGAGCAGCGGTTCACCACCGTGCCCGACGTCGTCACCCGCCTGTTCGGCCAGAACCGGCTGCTCACCGCCATCGCCGCGCTCGCCGCGCTGGTGGTCCCGTTCGGCTGGATCGCGACGCAGTTCGTCGCCTTCGCCCGGCTCTTCGGCCAGCTGACCGGAATCCCCCTCCCCGTGCTCGTCGCGGTCATCGCCCTCGCTTCGCTGGCGTTCGTGCTGCCCGGCGGGCTGACCTCGGTGGCCTGGGCCGACTTCGTGTTCGGCCTCTTCAAGATCACCATGGCGCTCGTCGTCGCGCTCTACGGCATCCAGCTGGCCGGCGGCTGGACGCACGTCACCCAGGTCGTGCCGCAGCGGCTGTGGGGCTTCGAGGGCATCACGGCCGTGGGCTGGCAGCAGATCTGGCTCTGGGCGGCCGCGATCATCCCCGGAACGCTGACCAACCAGCTCTACTACCAGCGCGTGTTCGCGACCAAGCGGATCAGCGATGCGCGCCGCGGCCTCGGGCTCTCGGGGCTGACGATGCTCATCAGCGGCGTCTACGCCGGCTGCATCGGGCTCGCGGTGCACGCGATGAACCCGAACCTGGCCTCCCAGGAGGACGCCGCCGGCTGGCTGCTCACCCAGCTCCCGTCCTGGATGCTCATCGTCTTCGCGGCGTTCCTCGTCTCGACGATCGTCGCCACCAGCGGCGCCGCCCTGCAGTCGGTCACCGCCAACCTGACCCGCGACGTCTACCAGAACATCGCCGGCAAGCAGGCCGGCGAGCGCCGGACCGTCGCGCTGTCGCGGTTGCTGACCGTCGCGGTGTCGATCATCGCCGCCGTGCTGGCGGTCGTGTTCCCGCAGGCCCTGCCGTGGCTCGTGGCCACCTACGCCTACTCGGCGGCGGCGCTGGCCGCGCCGATCTTCCTCGGCTACCTGCTGCACCGCCGCCGCCACCTCACCCCGGCGACCGCGATCGCGAGCATGGTGGCGGGCATCGTCGGTTGCGGTGTCGCGCAGGTGCTGGACACCACCGTGCCCTACGCGGTGTACGGCATCGCCACTTCGGCCGTGGTGCTGCTGCTGATGACCGCCGCGACGTCCAGCAAGAGGGCCGACGCACCCGCGCCGGCCGTTCGCAGTGAGATTGTGAGGGAACGATGAGCAAGAGGATCGCCGTCGTCGGCCTCGGAGTGCTGGGCGCCAGCGTCGCACGATCGCTGGCCCTGCGGGGCGCCGAGGTGACCGTGTTCGAACGGTCCGCGGCGCTGGCCGGGACGTCGGGCACGTCGTTCGCCTGGACCAACTCGCACAGCAAGAACCCGCGCTCCTACCACGACCTCAACGTCGCCGGCCTCGCCGAACACGACGCGCTCGCCTCGGACCCCGCGCAGACCTGGCTGGCGCGCAACGGAAACCTCGAGTGGGCCGAAGGCGCCACGGGCGCGGACCGGCTCGCCGCCTCGGTCGCGGAACTCGCCGACCGCGACTACCCCGTCGGCTGGATCACCCCGCAGCGGGCCCGCGAACTCGTGCCCGACCTGCGCATCCCCGATCACGTCACCGACATCGCCCACTACCCCACCGAAGGACACGTCTTCCCGGCGCTGCTCGTATCGCGGCTGTGGGGCGAAGCACGCGACCACGGCGCACGCCTGCGCTGCCCCGCGACGGTGACCGGCCTTTCCGAGACCGACGGCGGGGTGCGGATCGAGCTGACCGACGGTGTCGCCGAGGCCGACGCCGTCGTCCTCGCGGTCGGCCGCTGGACCGAGGCGCTCACCGCGTCGGCGGGCCACCGCATCCCCGTGGCCGACCCCGACGCCGCGGGAACCGCGACCGTCGGGATGCTCGGCTACACCAACCCGCTCCCCACGAGGCTGGACCGCATCCTCACCACGCCGCGGCTCAACGTCCGCCCGGACGGCGGCGGCCGACTGATCGTGCAAGGCCTGGACCTCGACGCCGACGCCGACCCGGCCAACCCACCGGCGCTCGACGGCTACCACGCCGGGCAGTTGTGCAGCCGCCTCAACGACCTGCTCGACGGCACCGGAGGCGTCCACCTGGAATCCCTGCGCATCGGCCAGCGCGCCATGCCAGCCGACGGCCTGACCGTCGCCGGGTTCCTCGGCGAGAAGGGCAAGATCTACACCCTCTGCACGCACAGCGGCATCACGCTCGGCCCACTCCTCGGGCGTCTCGCCGCGCAGGAACTCCTCACCGGGAACGCCGCGGAGATCCTCGCGGACTTCCGCCCCCAGCGCCTCATCGGCCGCACCGACCTCCCCGCCCTCCAACCGGCCCGCTTCGCCGGCCAGCAGTAACGGAACCCGCAGTGCCCAGGCACTCGCTCGGCCACCTGGGCACTGCGCAGACCGGCACAACGGTGATCTACGTCCCGGTGGTCCGCAGTTTCAATGGAAACTGCGGACCACCGGCGTGTCAGGCCACGACACGCCGGTACCTGTGGACAACTCCCGCAATTTCAATGGAAATCGAACCTCTGATTTCCATTGAAATTGCGGACATCCGGGCACCGGAGCACCGGTGCATCAGGTGCGGACGGTCTTGTGTTGGGAGAGACCTGCAACACCGAGCTCGCACTCTTATGAGGCGCATGCAACTATCTGCCACGTCACATTGACTGCACATTGAACTAGCGCGCGTCTGCAACTATTGTCGACGCTCGTAAGGTTCAGACGCATTCATAACGGAAGGCCGTGCACATGCCTCTCGCGCTCCTGGCCCTCGCCATCGGCGCCTTCGGAATCGGCACCACCGAGTTCGTGATCATGGGTGTGCTTCCGCAGGTCGCCGGCGAGTTCGGCGTCAGCATCCCGGCCGCGGGCTGGCTGGTGTCCGGCTACGCGCTCGGCGTCGTCATCGGCGCACCGATCCTCACCGTCCTGGGCACCAAGGTCTCCCGCAAGAAGATGCTCCTGTTCCTGATGGGCATCTTCATCGCGGGCAACGCGCTCTCCGCCGCCGCTCCCACCTTCGGCGCCATGCTCATCGGCCGGGTCGTCGCCTCGTTCGCCCACGGCGCGTTCTTCGGCATCGGTTCCGTGGTCGCCGCCAACCTCGTAGCTCCCGAGAAGAAGGCCTCGGCCATCTCGCTGATGTTCATGGGGCTGACCATCGCCAACATCATCGGCGTCCCCGGCGGCACCTACGTCGGGCAGGCCGCCGGCTGGCGGGTCACCTTCGGCATCGTCGCCCTGCTGGGCGTGATCGGATTCCTCGGCGTCGCCATGCTCGTCCCGGAGCAGGGCAGGCCCGAGGCCGCGAGGATCCGCACCGAGTTCGCGGCGTTCCGCAACGTGCAGGTCTGGCTCGCGATGGCGATGACCGTCCTCGGGTACGGTGGCGTGTTCGCCGCGATCACCTACATCGCGCCGATGATGACCGACGTCGCGGGCTACTCCGAGGGCGGCGTGACCTGGCTGCTCGTGCTGTTCGGCATCGGCATGTTCCTGGGCAACCTGCTGGGCGGCAAGTTCGCCGACAAGGCCCTGATGCCCCTGCTCTTCGCCACGCTCACCGCCCTCGCGGTCGTCTTGCTGCTGTTCACCGTGACGGCGCACAGCCAGGTCCTCGCCGCGATCACCCTGCCCATCATCGGCGCCTTGGGCTTCGCCACCGTGCCCCCGCTGCAGAAGTGGGTCCTCGACCAGGCATCCGCCGCCCCGACACTGGCTTCCGCCGCCAACATCGGCGCCTTCAACCTCGGCAACGCCCTCGCCGCCTGGCTCGGCGGTGTCGTGATCGCCGCCGGGTTCGGCTACACCGCGCCCAACTGGGTCGGGGCCGTGCTCGCCGGCACCGCGCTGCTGCTGTCGGTCCTCGCGGCCTTCCTCGATCGCCGCAGCCGGGCGACCGATCCCAGCGCGGCCCCTAGGCCTGCCGAGCCGGTGGCCGCTTGACGCCGCTCCCGCGACAGGGACGCAAATCCGCAACCCCCACAAGGAGTTCCGCACATCATGGTTCCCACCACCGCCCTCAACAACGGCATCGAGATCCCGCAGCTCGGCTTCGGCGTCTTCCAGGTGCCGGACGCGGAGACCACCGCCGCGGTCGCGGCCGCCCTGCAGGCCGGTTACCGCTCCATCGACACCGCCACGATCTACGGGAACGAGGCCGGGGTCGGCCGCGCCATCGCCGAGTCCGGAATCGCCCGCGACGAACTGTTCGTCACCACGAAGCTGTGGAACGCCGATCAGGGCTACGACACGACCCTCGAGGCGTTCGACCGCAGCCTGGACTCGCTCGGGCTGGACCACGTGGACATGTACCTCATCCACTGGCCCACCCCGGCTCGCGACCTCTACCTGGAGACCTGGAAGGCCATCGAGAAGCTGGTGGCGGATGGGCGGGTTCGCGCCGCCGGTGTTTCGAACTTCCAGCCCGCGCACCTGCGTCGCCTGCTCGACAACAGCGCGCTCGTCCCGGCGGTGAACCAGATCGAGCTGCACCCCGGGCTCCAGCAGCGCGAGCTGCGCGCCCTGCACGCCGAGCACGGAATCGCAACCGAGGCTTGGAGCCCCCTGGCCCAAGGCGCGCTGCTCCGCGAGAGCACGCTGACCGATATCGCCGCTCGGCACGGCAAGTCGCCGGCCCAGGTCGTCATCCGCTGGCACCTGCAGCTGGGCAACATCGTGATCCCGAAGTCCGTCACCCCGTCCCGCATCCGCGAGAACATCGACGTCTTCGACTTCGCGCTGTCCGAGGACGAGATGACCGCGATCGCCGCGCTCGACCGCGGTCTGCGCACCGGACCGGACCCCGACACCCTGAACTGACGACCCATCGCACAGGTCGCACGGGCGGATTCTCCCCGCCCGCGCGAGGGCCCCAGGCCGTTGACCACGACCAGCCCGGCGACCTGCGGAACCGCGCCGAGGAGCGGCCGGATGTCGGGTCCCATCGGGCGGAACCCGATGCGGGTCTCCACGTGCGTGGCGATCACGGCGTCCGCGCCTACGCGGTCGTGGACCTGAAACGGCGCTGTGCTCGGGAGATGAGGGATATCCCTGTCCCTGCGGGTGTGCATTCTTGCTCCCGGTCTGCACCGGGACGATGCTGTTATGACGACTGAAATCGCGCGCAGGTTCACCGGGCCGGGCAGGCTGCTGCCCGGCTGGTTGCGCGCGCCCGGCCGCAGCACCGTCAAGTACCGCTACGAGCTGGAACGAGAGCTGCACGACGGACCGGCGGCGGGCCTGTCGGCACTGACCCCCCAGCTCGGGCTGATCTCCGCCACGGCCGGAGACCCGCAGCTCGCGGCCCGCATCGACGCGCTCCGGGACACCGTCTGCCTGCTCGTCGAACGCATGCGCCTGATCGGCGCGACCATCCACCCACCGGCACTCGCCGCCGGTCTTGAACCGGCGTGGATGTCCGTCGCCGAACACGGCGACCTACGCCTACGACTCGACCTGCCGGGACACGATCTCGGCACGCAGGTCTCGGGCCGGACGGGTCTCCTCGTCGCCGATCACCTGCGTACGCTGGAACCCGGCACCGCCGTGCAGGTGCGAGTGCGCGGCAAGAGGCTCGTGCGCGTGCACATCACCGAGCAGCGGCCGGGAACCGCACAGCAGCAACACTTCCGGGCGGTACTGGGATGAAAGCGGGCACTGTTTCGGGAAGAACTGCGGCGGGCAGTCGCACGCTGAACCTGTTGATGGGCAAGGGGATCAGACCCCACCGCAGTGTTCACCGCGCGGAAGTGAAGCCTGCCTGAGGCGATCGGTCCGCCCTTCATCGGTCTTCCGGTCGAAGCGCTGCCCGACGAGGCAACGGTGCGACCGGAACGTTGCCCGAAAGTCGCGGATTCCTGCCCGTTCGCCGACTTCGCGGCGCGACCTGTTCGTCCCCGCCCGTCGCACGGGCGAAGCTGGCGCCGGTCGGTGAAGTTCAGGAGGATCAGGAGAATGGCTTTAGGTTCCACCCGCGATCTGGTGCGGACCCAGACCGAGGACAAGGTCGTCCGGCTGGTGAACGTGGAGCGGGCGAAGCGGCGCCTCGGACCGCTGCACGTCGACGAGCGGTTGCGCCGGGCCGCGCGCGGGCACAGCGCCGACATGGCGCGGCGCGGCTTCTTCGCGCACCAGGCGACGCGCGGCCCGTCGCCGTTCGAACGGATGCTGGCCGCGGGTTTCGAAGACCCCGGCGGCGAGAACATCGCCGCCGGTCAGGAAACGCCCGCCGCGGTGGTGCACGCCTGGATGCAGAGCATCCCGCACCGCGCGAACATCCTGAACGCGGACTTCCGGTTCATCGGTGTGGGGCTGCACGTCGACGCCACCGGCCCGTGGTGGACGCAGAACTTCGGCTACTGACCGCGACGCCTCAGGCAGCGGGCAGCGGGAGACGCACCTCGAAGCAGCAGCCGCCCGGTACGTTGCGCACCGACACGTTCCCGTTGTGCGCCTGCACGAGACCCTGCACGATGGCCAGGCCGAGGCCGCCGCCGCTGCTGCCGCGCGTCCTCCGGTCCTCCCCGCGCCACCCCATGTCGAACACCGAGGCCAGGTCACCTTCCGGGATCCCCCCGCACTCGTCGCTCACCGCGACGGCCGCCCAGCCCGCGACCGCGTGGATGTCCACGGTCACGGTCGAACCCTCCGGGGCGTACCGGATCGCATTCCCCAGCAGGTTGTTGAACACCCGCGTGAAGGCGCGGTCGTCCACGTTGACCACGATCGGCTCGATCGTCCTCGCCCGCAGGCTGATCCCGCGGTCACCGGCCACCACTTCGAGCGCCGCCACCTCATCGCTGATGAGGTCGTCCAGCGCCACCATCCGCGGGGCCAGGCGCAGCGTCCCGGACTGGATCCGGGAGAGCTCGAAGAGGTCGTCCACCATCTCCGACAGGACCTCGGTGTCGCCGCGGATCTTCCTGCAGTAGTCCGGCAGGTCGTCCACCACACCATCCTCAATGGACTCCGTCACGGCGCGCAGCCGCGCCAGCGGGCTGCGCAGGTCGTGCGAGATCCAGGCGACCAGCCGCCGCCGGGACGCGTCCATCGCCTGTTCGCGGCGTCGCGACTCGGCGAGCTTGTCGCTGGTGATCCGGAGCTCCTGGGCGAGCTCGGCGAACTCGGCGCTCGGCAGGTCCGCCGGCTGCTGGAACCGATACCGCTGACCGAGCGAGCGCGTGGCGTCGGCCAGCTGCCGGCTGCCGTTCATCACCGACCGGCCGAGCACCAGTCCGATGCCGATGGCCACCGCCCCGGCGATGAGGACGACCGCGAGGAGCAGGTCGGCCGGCAGCTGCGCCGACCGCGCGACGAGCACCACCGTGAGGGCACTCATGTTGATCGCGTACACGGTGATGATGATCACCGCCACCAGCGAATATCCCACCGGGTACTTGCGGAGCAGCCGCAGGACCACCATGCCGACGAGACCCACGCCGACCGATTCGCACACCGCGATCAACGCGACCAGCAGCGGCGTCATGCTGATCCGGCGCCGGTCTCGGGGAGGTCGAGCCGGTAGCCGACGCCCCAGACGGTCTTCAGCAGCGCGGGACGGGACGGGTCGTCCTCGATCTTCTCCCGCAGCCGCCGGACGTGCACCGTGACCGTGGAGGCGTCGCCGAAGTTGTGCGCCCAGACCTCGCGCATCAGCTCGTCCCGCCGCACCACCCGGCCCGCGTTGCGGATCATGAAGACCAGCAGCTCGAATTCCTTGATCGGCATGTTCAGCTCGCGTCCGGCCTTGCTGACCACCCGCGCCGACCGGTCCACCAGGAGGTCGCCGACGCGCAGCACGCCGTCGACCCGGGCCGGCGGCATGGCGATCGTCCGGCGCAGCACGGACTGGACCCGCAGCACCAGCTCGCGCGGGCTGAACGGCTTGGTGAGGTAGTCGTCGGCGCCGGATTCCAGGCCCCGCAGCCGGTGCTCCTCCTCCCCCAGCGAGGTCAGCATGATGACCGGCACCTGGTTGGACGCGCGCAACTCGCGCAAGACCTGGATGCCGTCGAGCCCCGGCAGCATCACGTCGAGCACGACGAGGTCCGGCGACATCTGCCGCGCCAGTTCCAGCCCCATCGCGCCGTCCGAGGCGTGCACCGGGGTGTAGCCGGACCGGCGCAGGTAGCCGGTGACCACCTGGGCAACCGTCGGATCGTCCTCCACGACCAGGATCCGCGGCTCTCGCCCCCGGAATCGGTGATCCGCGCCAAGATCAGCCTGCGTCATCGTCGAAACCTGCTTCTTGCCGTTTTCATGCCACCCTAGTCCGAACCACCGAGCCGCGTGCAGGCGGCCGACGTGCGCCGTGCCGTGAGATGCGTGCGCTCCCGCAACCGGAAACCGCGGTCGAGCACGGGCGCGCTCGTACGAGCGACCGCGAAAGTCGTTCTCCCGCACGGACGACGTCCGTGCGCATCGCGACATCTCCGGATCGCTCAGATCACGCCCGTCCGCACGCAGTGGGCCACCAGCTGAGGCCGGTTGCGCAGTTTGAGCCGACTCGTCATGGCGTGGATGACGTTCTTCACCGTGCGCTCCGAGTAGCAGAGCTTCTTGCCGATCTCCTCGGAATCCCAGCCTTCCGCCAGCAGCCGCAACACGCCGATCTCCCGGGAGGTGAAGCCTGCGGAGTTCAGGCCGCGCGGCTCCAGGACCTCGTGGTTGAGGTTCTCCACCTGCCGCAGCAACTCGCCCAGCAGGTTGGCCGGCAGCACACCGCCTCCCTCGGCCACGACGCGGATCGCCTCGGCCAGCCGCTCGCCCGTGGCGACACCGCGGTGCACCACCGCCACCACGCGGCACTCGACCACCCGCAGCAGCACGGTGCGCTCCAACTGCCTGGCCACCAGCACCGCGGGCGCCGCCGACTCCGAGGCAGCCTTGCTCATGCTGGCCAGGACTTCCGGGGTCACCCGGTCCGCGGCGAACACGAGCACGTCGACGTCGGCGGGAAACTCGTCCGCCGCGACGAACACGTCCGCGATGCCCAGGAGCATTCCGGTCAGCCCGGTCAAGGTGATGGGGTCCTGCGCCCACACCGCGACCCGAACCTGCTCGCCGGGCTCCCGCGCTGCCGAGTTCACCGTGTGCGTTGCCGATTCGACCTTGGTCATCATCGCGCTCTTCCTCCGACTTGCATTGCGAGCGTGCTGTTCGACGCGACGCCCGACCTTCCGCTCCGCCCCGGCGCTCTCGGCGGCACAACGCGCGAGCCACATGATTCGAGTGTCCGGCGCCGGGAGGGCCGATCGCGGCCTCGGGGCGGGCTCGCGGGAATCCCCTCACCGGGTTTCCCCGGCCGACCAGCCGAGGACCGCGCCGATCCGCTTGTCCCAAGGAGACACCGCATCTCCTGCGGCGCCGCGAACGAACATCCTTGCGGGACATGACGAATCCGCAATGCGTTGTGGGTGAAACTCATTTCGAGACAAGGAATTCGTCCGTCCACGCCAGGATCCGACCAGTTCATCAACATGGCTTCGTGTCCACTTCGGACCTGCTCAGGCCGCGGACCGCCCGCGCAGCGCGGCGCCCCGCAGGCTTCCGGCCGAGTTCGCGGCCGCCACGAGCGCCACGCGGGAGCGGCAACCGGTCTTGGCGAACAACCGGGTGAGCTGGCTCTCCACGGTCTTCTCGCTCAACCCGAGCGCCGAGCCGATCCGGCGGTTGGTGAGCCCCATGCCGATCAGCTCGACGATGCGGGACTCGGTGGCCGACCAGGGTTGGGCGGCCGGGGGCTGCGCCGGGGCCGCCGCCAGCGGCGAACCACCGGTTTCGCTGAGCAGCGCCGGTTTCGGGAACTCGGCCGCCGGGCCCGCCAGGCACCGCACCGCGGCGCGCTCCTCGGCCACCGCGGAGACCGCGAGCGCCGGGCACAGGCAGCACAGCCGCCCCCGAACATCCCCCACCAGCAAGCCGTTCTCGACGAGCCGGTCCACGGTCCGGCCGCACTCGGCGACGTTCTCGCCCAGCGCGTCCGCGACCGCAGGCAGGTCATCGATGCCGAACGCCCCGAGCCAGGCCGTCGTGGCGAGCAGCCGCGGGCCGAGGCCGCCGAGCCGCCGGGCGCGCAGCAGCAGGTCGTGGTCGTAGGGCAGGCAGATAGATGCCTGGTCGTCGAGGCGGAGGCGGTCTCCATAGGCGATGAGCCGTCCCCTGTCCCGCAGCGCCTCGACAGTCGCCAGCACCGTGCCGGGGTTGCCGTACAGCGGCCCGAGCGCCGCGCGCAGAGCCGTGTGAACGCTCTCATCCAGATCATCGCCCGCGAGGGCCTCGATGTGCTCATCGGCGAGCGGATCCAGGTCGATCACCTCGTCCGCCAGGTCGAGCAGCTCGGCGGATGCCGACGCCGCCGCGTCGTCCGGCCGGATCGACGCGACGACCAGGCAACCGGGACGGCGGGCCGCCTGCAGCAGCGGGACGGGGTCGGCGATGTCCAGCACGTCGTCGACGAGCACCGCGACGGGACCACTGCTGCTGATCCGGCCGAACACCCAGTTCAGCTCGGCGGCCACGGCGGGGAACCGCGCGGCCGGCTCCTCGGGCCGGCGCTGCTGGAACCGGGCCAGCGCGCTGATCGCGTCGACCAGCCCGCAGTCGCCGAACCGGTCGAAGTCCTGCCGGAGCGCGTCGACGACCGCGCCGACCCCGTACCGGTCGGTGCCGGATTCCGCCGCCGTCGCGCGGGATCGGCCGCGAACCTGCGCCACCCGCGTGCCCCTGGTCCGCCAGCGGCGGCCCGCCGCGTCCAGCAGTCGCGTCTTCCCGATACCGGCATCACCGCGGACGATCAGCAGGCGACCGCCGGGCGCGCTGGTCCGCAATGCGGACCGCAGCGCCGCCAGCGCGTCATCCCTGCCCTCGATCGCCATCTGTTCCCGCCCCATTGCCGTCCGTCCCCGTTCCCGGCGCCGTCGCGCCAGACTCGATGCACTTGCCGCGTCGGGGCGGACGCTAATGCCGGATGACCCGTGAACCGGGGCCTGGAAAGGCTCCTGAACGACAGAATTCAGAAATGCGCAAGGATTCCGAACCAGTGAGCGTTTTTCATCCTGGTCGGCCCGCAGCCGCGGGTCGCAAAGCCGCACGACGGTGGGGTGTCGCATGCGCCGCAGGCGCATAGCCCACCTACGGCACCGGCACCGCCGCGGGTTCACTGTGCCCACCCCTCCGGGGTTCTCCCGGCGAGGACGGCCCTGACGCCGTGTATTGGGCATACATAAGTCAGGGCACCCACAGTCCAGGGAGCCTCTGAGGTTCCGCCACCCGCACCGCCACGCACAACGAGGTTGGAAAACCTCAGCGGGTGGCTTGGCAAGAAAAGCTTAAGAATCTCCTCACGACTTGGAACTCGATGTGCCGGGGCGGGCTGGCAATACTCGGGTTCGTGCTGAACTCGCGACCGACGATCCCCACGCCCCACCGGACGATCCCGACTCTTCCCGAGATCGCGGACCGGCGGACACCCCACGCCGCCGACGCTGCCCGAGAAGCCGGGCTGGATGCCCGTTCGTCCGGCCGCGAGGAACTGATCGCCCGCGTGCTCGACGTCTGCACGGGCCGCCCGGGGCGGCCGCTGGTCGTGATCACCGGTCCGGCCGGGATCGGCCGCAGCCGGGTGCTGGCGCAGCTGCGGGCGCGGCTGTCCGAGCTGGACGTCTCCACTGCGGACGTCAGGGTTTCCGCCGGAGATCGCGATTTCCCCGGTCTCGTGGGCAGGATCGCCGACGAGCTGGGTGCGCCGCCGGTCCGCGGCGAGTCCGGCGCGGCCGCGATGCGGCGGCTGTCATCCGCCCCGATCCGGGGACGCCGGCTCGTCGTCCTCATCGACGACGCACACCGGCTCGACCCCGAATGCCTCCCCGCCGCGCTCGACGCGCTGGCCGGCGACCGGATCACGTTCGTCTGCACCGCCACCACGCCCAGCGACGGCAGCGGCGCCGACCTGGCGGCGCTGCGCTCCCGCGGCCTGGTGCACGAGGAACGGCTCCGGCCGCTGCCGGTGTCCGCAGTGGACCACATCCTCACTTCGCTGCTCGGGGCCAAACCCGCGCCGGGGCTGGCCGCCGAACTCCGCGACGCATGCCGGGGCGTGCCCGCCCTGGTGCACGCCGCCATCGAGGGCTACCTGGCGGCCGACCGGCTGCGGGTCGTCGACCGCCGGGCACACCTGATCGGCACCGGTGCGCCCCGGCTGCCGATCACCCACCCGCTGTTCGCGGCCCTGCGCGATCCGGCGACCTGGCCCGTGGCCAAGGCCCTGTCCGTGCTGCATCCGCTGGGCGCGGCGGCGCCAGCGCTGATCGCCGCGACTGCCGGGATCGGCGAAGACGAGGTCCTCGACGTCCTTCGCGAGCTGCGCGCTTCGGGAGTGGTCACGTTCCGGAGCGGGTGGCGGTTCCGCATGCCGATGCTCGCCGCGTTGCTGACCGCGTGCCTCGGCCCCTACGAGCGGAGCAGGAGCGCGCAGCTGGCCGTGACCGCGATCTGGGAACGTGCCGCGACCTGCCCCGATGACGGCTACCTGCCGGATCGGATCGTGGACGCGGGCAGGCTCGTGGATACCGAGCGGGCGGCGGCGGAGCTGCTGGCCCACGGCGAGGCCGCACCGGAGGACGCCCGCGCCGTCCGGTGGCGGTGGGCGGCGTGCGGGCTGATCGCCGATCCCGCTCGCCGCGCCGCAGCGCTGCACCGGCATTCCGTTCTCTGCGCCCAACACCAGAGGCTGGCCCCTGCCGCCGAGGCGGCCGAGGCGGCGCTGCGCGACCACCACGACTGGCTCGCGGTGGATTCCGTGCAGGAGCTGCAGATCATCGCCACCGCCGGGCTCGCGAGCACCGGGAACACGGCCGCGCTGCGAGACATCGCCGTGCTCGGATGGCACTCGGGTGGCGACGCGACCCGGCTCGTGACCCGCGCCGCCGCGCTCTGCCTGCTCAACCGCTGGTCCGAGGCGCGCGACGAACTCCTCGCCGGGTACGGCACGTGGCACGCGGGCGGCACCGGCCCGGCCGCGTTCGGGCAGGCCCTCACCGAGGCCGCTGTGGCGGTCGCGGGCGGGACGGCTCCGACTGCCGCCCCACCCGCCGTCGAAGCGGCCCGGACGCTGCTCCAGGCGCTCGGCTTGGGCTCCCCCGACGCTCCGGCCGATGGCGGGGCGGTCCGCGCCGGCCTGTCCGGGCAGTGGGACCGCTCGCTGGACCTCGCCCGGTCGGCCATCGCCACGGCGTCCCAGCACGGCGATCCGCCCGGGCAGGCCGCGATGTTCCGGGAGATGGCGACCATCCTCACCGCGCGCGGCCAGCTGAACCGGGCCCGGGCCGCCATCGAGGACGCCCGCTCCCGGCACCTGCTGCTGCCGCACCGGCTGGCCCTCCCGGAAGCGTTGCTGGACCTGACGATCGGCGCGCACCAGCAGTCGCGCGCCGTCGTCGAGCAAGCGCTCACCGCCGCCGCCGAAACCGGTGCCATCGCCGGTACCGAGGAGTTGTGGCTGCACATCGCCGAAGCGGAAGCGCGGCTCGGCAACCGGGACGCGGCGAGGCTGTGCGCGGAACGGATCGAGCGGATCGCGGACGAGCTCGGCACCGCCGAGGCCCACCAGAACCGGCTGCTCGCACGGGTATTCGTCGAAGGCGACCCCGACGCCGCGGCGGAAGCCCTGGAACTCGCGGCGGAGCGGGGCCGGCCCTTCGAGTTCGCGACCACCGTCACCGCCTTGGCCGAACGCGGGTTCACCGACCGGAAGCTCCTGCTCGCGGCGTACGAGGCTTTCGGCGAGCTCGGTGCCCTGATCCCCCGTGCGCGGCTGCGGTTGCTGATGCGGGAACGCAACGTCGCCGTCCCCGGCCGCAACGCGACGGTCGCGGAGAACGAGCGGCTGCTGGCCACCCTGATCACCGAGGGCCTGACCAATTCGCAGGTCGCCACCGTGCTGGGGACCAGCGAGAAGAGCGTGGAGGGGCGACTGACCAGGTTCTTCCAGCGCACGGGTTACCGGTCGCGCGCCGAACTCGCGACCGCGACGCTGCGCGGCTGCGCGTGACCGGCGGCTCAGCGGATCAGGGGCAGCCGGACCTCGAAGCAGCAACCGCCGGGCACGTTGCGCACCGACACGTGGCCACCGTGGGCGTGCACCAGCCCGTGCACGATGGTCAGCCCGAAACCGCCGCCCCGCTCCGCCCCGGTCTTCGCCTTGCGGCCACGCCATCCCATGTCGAAGACCGAACCGAGATCCTGCGGCGGGATCCCGCCGCACTCGTCCGACACCGACACCACCGCCCAGCCGTTCACCGCGCGGACGTCGACCACCACCGTCGTCCGCTCCGGGCTGTACCGGATCGCGTTCGACAGCAGATTGTTGAACACCCGGGTCATGGACCGGTCGTCCACCCGGACGGTGACCGGCTCGACCGACCTGGCGCGCAACCGGACCCCACGGCCGGCGGCCAGCACGTCGAGTCCGGCCGCCTCGTCGCTGACGAGATCGTCGAGGGCCACCTCGCGCGGGTTCAGGTGCAACGTCCCGGTCTGGATCTGGGAGAGCTGGAAGAGGTCGTCCACCATCGCGGTGAGGTGCTCGGTGTCCGCGCGGATCCTCCCGAGGTAGTCGTCCAGGTCGCCGACCACACCGTCCTCGATGGACTCCGCCACGGCCCGCAGCCTCGCCAGCGGGCTGCGCAGGTCGTGCGAGATCCAGGCGACCAGCTGCCGCCGGGATTGCTCGACCGCCCGTTCCCGCCGCCTGGAAACCACCAGCTTGTCGCTGGTGATCCGCAATTCCCGCGCCAGCTCGGCGAGCTCCGCGCTCGGCGGGTCCTCCGGCAGCCGGAACCGCTCGGCCACGCCGAAGGTGCGGGTGGCGTCGGCCAGCCGCCTGCTGCCCTTCATCACGGACCTGCCGAGCAGCAGGCCGATCCCGAGCGAAACCGCGCCGGCGACGAAGTTGACCAGCAGCGTCACCACCACCGGCACTTCGGCGGACTGCGTCACGAGGACGACTGTGATGGTGCTCGCGTTGGTCCCGCAGACGGTGATCACGATGACCACGATCAGCGAGTTCCCGACCGAGGACCGGCGGAGCAAGCGCAGCACCACGGCGCCGACGAGTCCCACGCCCACTGACTCGCACACCGCGATCAGCAGGATCAGCGACGGATTCACCGCAGGCCGCCCGCGGGGCCGGGCGGGCCGAACCGGTGGCCGATGACCGCCCGCGGCACGAGCTCACGAGAGCCTGAGCGTGACCGATCATCCTCGGCCGGCTCCTGCCCCGCGCCCGAAACTGCGACCGGCGGGAAGCCGGTCCGTCCCGGGCGGCCGGTGAGCACCTGAGCGACCACGAGGTCGTCCAGGATTCGCTGCCTTTCCTGGTGGGAGCGGGGATCCGCGGCGTGATCCGTCTGCGTCATGTTCCGAACCTGCTTCAGAGCGTTGATCGGTCCACACTAGTCACCGATCAACACGACCCGGAAACGCTCTTGCCGTTGTGGCAAGTTCGACCCGCAGCGGGGCGGTTCACGCACGAGGACGCCGGATCATCCGGCGGCCGTCAGCGGCCGGTCGTCTCGGCCAGCGCGGTGTCGAGGATCGCCAGGCCGCGATCGATCTCGGCATCGGTGGCGGTCAGCGGCGGCGCGATGCGGAACGTCCCGCCCATGCCGGGCAGCTGCACGATGTTCATGTGCAGCCCGAGCTCGGTGCAACGCCGGGTGACGGCGGCGCCGAGCTTGTCGGCGTCCTCGCCGCCCGGCCCGTCGACCAGCTCCAGCCCGACCAGCAGGCCGCGCCCGCGCACGTCGCCGATCACCGGATGCCGCGCGGCGAGCTCGTCCAGCCCGCCGCGCAGCCGCACGCCGAGCTCGCGGGCGCGCACGTCGAGGCGGTCGCGGCTGAGCACGTCCAGGACGGTGTTGCCGACGGCCGCCGGAAGCGGGTCGTTGACGTGCGTGGTGAAGAACAGGAATCCGCGGTCGTGGGCTTGCTGCTCGATCTCGGCGCTGGTCAACACCGCCGCGAGGGGCAGCCCGGCGCCGAGTGTCTTGGACAGGACCAGGATGTCCGGGACGACGCCGTCGCGCTCGAACGCGTACCAGTCACCGGTGCGGCACAGCCCGGTCTGGGCCTCGTCCAGGATCAGCAGCATGCCCCGCTCGCGGCACTTGTCCCGCAGCGCCGCCAGGTAGCCCGGCGGGAGGTCGATGACGCCGCCCGAGCTCAGCACGGGCTCGACCAGGCAGGCCGCGAGGCTGCCGACCGACTGGGCGTCGATCAGCTCGAAGCCGAGGTCGAGCTGCCGGCGCCAGTCCAGGTTCCCGTCGGCGTCGACGATTCCCGGCCGGAACCGGTCGGGGACCGGCAGGGCGAAGTTCCCCGGGGCGGCGGGCCCGTACCCGACCCGCCCGGCGCTGTAGGTGGCGTTCGCCGCGGCCTGGGTCATGCCGTGCCAGGACCGGGCGAACGAAACGACCTCGTGCCCGCCGGTGACGAGCTTGGCCATCCGCAGCGCGGCCTCGTTCGCTTCGGCACCGGTGGTCAGGAACATCGCCTTGTCCAGCGGCTCCGGCAACGTCCCCGCGAGCCGCTCGGCGAGGTCGAGCACCGGGCGGCTCAGCATCCCGCTGTAGAGGTGGTCGAGCCGGGCGACCTGCTCGCGAACGGTCGCGACGATCTCCGGGTGGGCGTGGCCGAGGATCGCGCTCATCTGCCCCGACGTGAAGTCGAGCAGCTCGCGCCCGTCCTCGGTGAACACCGAACTCCCCTCGGCGCGGGCGATGATCCCGGGGCTGAAGGCGCCGCGACCCGAGTAGCGGACCAGGTGGCGTTCGGGTGCGGTGTTCGCAGTGTTGTTCAACGCGGTGTCGTCCAGCATGGCCCCGACGCTACGAAGGGACGTAGCAGCGCGTCCATCACACGATTTCGACGATCCTGTTCGATGGAACTGCACAATGGTGGCATGCTCAACCCGTGGCGCCTGCGCCTGCTCGGGCTGCTCGACAGCCTCGGCACCGTCCGCGCGGTGGCCGAGACGCTGCACATGAGCCCGTCGACGGTGTCCCAACAGCTCGCCGTGCTCGAAACCGAAACGCGCAGCCGGCTCATCGAGCGGTCCGGGCGCCGGGTGCGGCTGACCCGGACCGGGATCGCCCTGGCCCGCCGGGGCCGCGAGATCCTGGACCAGATGGCCGAGGCGGAGGCCGAGCTGCGCGCCCTCAACGACGAGCCGATCGGCACCGTCCGGCTCGGGGTGTTCCAGAGCGCGATCTACACGCTCGCCGTGCCGGCGGCGGCCCGGCTGGCGGACTCGCACCCGCACCTGCACGTGGAGCTGATCGAGTCCGAGCCGCACGAGAGCGGGGCCGCGCTGCGCACCGGCGAGGTGGACGTGATCGTCACGACCACGGACTACGTCAAGTTCCCGTGGGACCGGGACCTCGAAGTCGTCCCGCTGGGGACCGACCCGGTGGTGCTGGTCCTGCCGCCGGACCATCCGCTCGCGCGACGCAGGGTGATCGACCTCGCCGCATGCGCGGAGGAGACCTGGGCGTGCGACCGGCCGGGCTCCTACATGGCGGAGCTGACCCAGCGGCTGTGCCACGAGTCCGGCTTCGAACCCCGGGTGGCCTGCCGGTTCAGCAATTGCCTGCTGCTGCTCCAGCACGTCGAGTCCGGCCGGTCGGTGGCGCTGCTGCCCGCGCTGGCAGTCCCGCCCGGCACCCCGGTCATCACCCGCGAGCTCAGCACGCCGGTGCACCGCAACGTCGCGATCGTGCGGCGCCGGGAGGCGGGGCTGCGCGCGGCCGTGGACGCCGTCGTCGAGACGCTGCTCGACCACCCGGACATCCCGGCCCTGTCCGCCCCCGGCTCCGCCGGACACCGGTAACACCCCGCCTCGGCCCTGATCCATCCGCAATTTCAATGGAAATCGGACCTTCGATTTCCATTGAAATTGCGGAAGTTGTCCACAGGCATCGGCGTGTCGTGGTGAGACACGCCGATGATCCGCAAGTTCCATTGAAATCGAATCTTCGATTTCAGTGGAAATTGCGGAAAGACAGGGCTCCTCCGTGAACTTCTGGTCCATTGTGGACGATTGGCTCGAACCCGACGAGGTCTTCGCCGATCTCGGCACGGGTGGCATCGGCCCTCGCGCTACCGCCGGCCGGGGCGATATGAGCGGCCCGGCGACGGCGGCTACTGCGCGATGCGGACGAAGGTGTCGAGCTGGGCAGCGTTCAAGTACTGCTCCAGCAGCTGGCCGATGAGCGGGGCAGCTCTCGCAGGCAGCGAAGAGCTCGTGCCGGACCGGATGGCCTGCACGTGGGTCCGCAACTCGTCCGCGACGCGCTGCCTGCGCTCGTCGGTGGCGTCCGGAGGCATTTCGGCCAGGCATCTGAGCGCATCCAGGAACTCCGTGCTCTGCGCGTGCTCGCCCACGGCCGCAAGCTCCTCGCGACGCGCACGGACGTCGGAGCCGGGCAGGTGCCCCATCAGTGTGGCGACGTCGAGGTCCAGTCTCGTCGCATCGGGCGGGAGGCGGGCGACGTCGTGCAGCCGGGTGAGGTCGCCGTGGACGTCGGCCGGGATGCCGGGGCTGCGCCCTTCCACGCGCAGGGCGCGCACGAGATCGCGTTGCGCCTTCAACCGCTCGATCTGCGAGTCGATGCCGGCTTCGACTCGCTCCAGAATCGTCGCGCTCGTGTCCGTCGACTCATCGTCCAGCATGGCCGGCACATCGACGAGGCTCACCCCGAGCTCGGCGAGATGCCGGATGCGCAGAAGCCGTACCAGGTGGACCGCGGTGTATCGCCGGTAGCCGTTCGAGGACCTGGGCGGCTCGGGGAGCAGACCGATCTGGTGGTAATGCCGAAGTGTCCGCACGGTCACACCGGCAAGATCCGCGAGTTCCTGCGACCTCATGGAAGGCCCTCCGTTCCAGCCGGCAACCTTGACTCCGACGCTACGTCGTAGTTTTTCCTCGGTCCAGACATCACGCGCGATGACGTGAGCACGGACCGAGGAGACGACATGAACCACGCACCGCCGGCCCGCGACGGCAACATCGACGAACGCGGCAAGATCCCGCAGTCGTTGTCGTACGTCCAGGCGTATCGGGACCAGCAGCAGGTGTGGCGCACGATCCTGGCGATGGTGGCCGGCCTTGGCGCGCTGCTCGCCGTGCTCTTCGTCGCCGCCGCCCCGGCCGGAACCGCGCTCGACCGCCTCCTCGGCGTGACACCGTTCGATCCGGCTGCGCCGTCGTTCACCGTCGGGTTCTGGATCGCCGGCAACCTCCTGCTCGCCGCACTGATCCCAACGGCGGGGTTGCTGCAGTGGTCGATCTACCGGCAGAAGCCTCGATGGCTGTCGTCGTCGGCAGGTGGCTTCCGGTGGCGGGTTCTCGGGCGTGCCGCTGTCGTCATCGTCCCGTTGTGGGCCGCGTACATGGTCGTTCTGCAGTTCGTCATGCCGACCGGACCGATCCGGCTGACCGCGACGACGATCGCACTCTCCGCCGTCGCGGTGATCACCGTGCCCCTTCAGTCCGCAGGTGAGGAGTACCTCTTCCGCGGCCTGCTCTCCCGCGCGATCGGTGCGCGCTTCCGCCGCCCGGCCGCCGCGTTCACCGTCGCCACTGCCGTCACCGCTGTGCTGTTCGGTGCGATCCACGGCGGCGCGAACGGCTGGACCCTCGCCTACTACATCATCTGCGGGGCGGCCCTCTCGGTGGTGGTGCAGCGCACCGGTGGCCTCGAAGTCGCCGTCCTCGTCCATGCGGTGAACAACACGATGCTGCTCGTCCCGACGATCCTGGCCGATCGCCTGGGCACTCTGTCGGCCCCCACCGGTCCGGTGCTGATCATCCCCATGGCCGTCATCGCCCTGGCCGCCGCCATCGTGTGGCGGTTGGCACCGCGGATCACCTCGCTCAACTGACGGAACCACCCGGCGGTCGATCCGGTGCCGGCCCGCCCCGCACGCGTCGATGGACGAAACACTGTGACCAGCGACCGCGGTCAGGTTTCGTCCTCGACCGACAGGCGGCGGAACGCAGTGGTGGACGTATAGCTCTTGGCCGGGCCGGTGACCGTCCACACCTGACACCAGTCATCCGGGCCGTGGATGACGACCTCGCCATGGTAAAGATCATCGCGGCAGGGATGGCGCACCGACCACCGGCCGTCGCGCAGGTCGAGATCGTGGAAGAAACCGCCGTGGTCGAAATGCACGTCGGCCAGCCCCGGGCCACGCACCCGGAAGTGCAGGACCCGGGTCGCCGGTCCCTGGTACTCCCCCATGACCAGCGTTCCACGTTCCCGGTAGACGAGCGCGTCGTCGTCAGGGGTGAAGCTCGCGACGCCGGTGAGCGTAGCCATACGCGCACCGGCGGAATCGACGATCTTCCGGTCCAGCCCCCACCGCCCGGCGAAGTAAGCGACGAGGTCGGTAACCCGGAAGCCGGTAGCGGTGCGCACGGAGTCCACACGTGCATTCTGCCGCACAGGGGCGGATCCACTTGCCGAGCCGGGTGGCCTCAGCGGCCAGGGGATTCCAATTTTGCCTAAGGGGTCGTTTCAGAATGGGGTGAGTTTGCGGGCGAGGATCATGCAGTGTCCTAGCTGGAGGAAGGCGTCGTGCATGAAGTCGTGGGCTTCCCAG
>NZ_JBWKKH010000022.1:0-156351 GCF_056431645.1 Saccharopolyspora sp. NPDC045839 | reverse complement strand
CAACGCTTTCGACCTCGCCTTCGACGGACGCCTGTCCGCCGCACGCAACTAAGCCAGATCATCAAACCCAGTTACACCCAAAACTGGACAGCCCCAACGGCAAGCCCGGAGAAGCCGGCGAGGATAACGTGGATTCCTTCCGGTGCCGCCGGGAGTGTGGTCACATCCTGGTCAGCGCGGGTGGTCGCCAGGTCTGCTCGATGATGTCCTTGCTGGGCAGGTAGGTGCGCATCATCAGAGCCGTTCAGGTGGTTCGTGGGCGGCTGGTGGGCAGGAGTCGTTGTCCAGTCGCAACATCGTGGGGCGCCAGCTGCGCGAAGGTAGGCCAGAAAGGACTGTAATGGCGCGGGCGGATCTTGTGCTCGAGGGTGGTGGGGTCAAGGGAATCGGGACGGTCGGAGCTGTCCTGCGGCTGCTGGAGCGCGGCTTCGCGTTTCCTCGGGTTGCTGGGACTTCGGTCGGAGCTCTGGTCGGCGCGCTGGCGGCGGCGGGTGCCGACGCCAGGCAGATCCACGGCGCCATGGGGCGGCTGGAACTGCGCAGGGTGCCTGATCGGACGCTGCCACGCCTGCCGTTGATCAGCGAGGGGCTTGCACTGCTCACCCGCAATGGAGCGTACGAGGGCGACTACGTCCGGGATTGGCTGGACCGTGAGCTGCGTGCACTCGGGGTGACGACGTTCGGTGATCTCCGTCGTGACCCCGATGGCGACGACCCCCACCTTCGTGGCGATCAGCACTACAAGCTCGTTGTCCTGGCCACCGACGTCACTCACGGTCGGCTCCTGCGTCTGCCGTGGGACTACCACCTTTTCCACCGTGAGCCCGATGACCAGTCCGTCGCCGATGCCGTGCGGATGTCGATGTCCATTCCGCTGTACTTCGAGCCCCGACGACTCACCGACCCGGTCACCGGCGCGGCCTCAGTGATCGTGGACGGCGCGGTGCTGTCGAACTTCGCCGTCGAGATCTTCGACCGCGTCGACAGGCAGCAGCCGCGCTGGCCCACCATCGGGGTCCGCATCCTGCCCAATCTGCCCGCCGAGATCGGACAGGTCTTCCCGGCGCTCGGGCTACCGCTACCGCCGCCGTTCGAGCTGCTCAAGAAAGTGGTCGTCACCGCGTTCGCCGGAAACGACCAGACCCACCTCGACCGTCCCGAGGTCCGCAACCGCACTATCGCCATCGACACGGCAGAGGTGGGCATCACCGAATTCGACGCGGACCCCGACATGGTGCAGACCTTGGTCCGCCACGGGCGGGAAGCCGTCGACACTTTCCTGGCCAACCGGCACGAATAAGCCGGGTCCCGCACCGGTTCTCAGGTGGCGACCCACCACGTCGCTCGCCGGGTATCGGTCACTCGGCACAGGCGGATCTGCAGGCCGAGTGTGCGAGCGGCCCACGGCACGACCCCGTCGAGGTCGACGCGGTCCGCTGGTTCATCGTCACTCGGCGTCGCCGGCATACACGCGTACTCGCGCCACTTGCCATCCCGGGTCACATATCCCATCACCCAGCGAGGCGGACTCGACTCAAGCTGCACCACGATGTTGCTGTGCGGTGGCCTTCGCATCGTTGAACCTTCACTCCACAGCGCCGCAAGGGGTGCCACCCCAAAGTGGTTCTGAAATGTTTCACGGAGGTACTTTGCGGCGCGGCCTTCAGCTGTCGGTGTCGTCGAGTTCTGCGACTGCGTGCGGCAGGGCGTAGCTGAGCTTCTCCAGATCCCCGACAGCGCGCCGGTTGGCCTGCACGCCGACGTGGACGACGTCCTGGTACGAAGTCACAGCGATGGACAGTGCGTGGCCGGCGGCGAGGGGCGAGAGGGGATAGAGCTCGCGCAGCGAAGCGCCGCACAGCGACACAGGGATGTCGGGCAGTGGCACGTTGCTGATCATGGTGTCGAACAACAGACCTGCGGCGTGACTGGCAAGCGGGGTCGCTATCCGGTGTGCGAGGGGCGGCACCCGGCCGGCGAGCACGGGGAGGGCACCGGGCCCCCGCAGTGGCCCAACCCGCTTGTTGTGGTCCATCGCGGCCCGGATCTTTCTCAACCGTGCCACCGGGTTCGGCTCACCCACCGGCAGTTCGCACAAACAGCCCGACAGCTGGTTGTTCTCGCCGCCCGACTTCCCGCGCGGCCGACGGTCGACTGGAATCAGCGCCCGCACGGTGTACCCGTCGAGGGGATGCCCGCGGGCGGCCAGCCACTGACGCAAAGCTCCCGTCACGATCGTGATGGCGACATCATTGGTCGTGCCACCGTGGCGGTTGCGGATCCTGCGCACCTCCCGCAGGTCGAGAGGGATCAACGCGACGCGACGCGCGGCGGATGCAGGGACGTGGAACGGCGATCCGGGTGTTGCCAGCCGCACGTTGAGCAGCACGGAGGAAGCGATCCCTAAGGCGTCGACGGTCTTCCGCACAGCTCCGGGAACCTCAACGGCGGTGGAGAGCGCGCTGGCGAGCAGCTCGTGCGGTCGTGAGAGCACTCCCGCCGCTCGCCAGACGGCGTCAAGCATAGATCCGGTATCTGCTGGCTCGGCTGACCGGGGTGCATGGTTAGGGGTGTAGCCGTCCAGCAGTCCGAGCCCGGTTTCGACCGCTGCACAGCCGTCGGCCAGGGCGTGGTGCAGTTTCGCCAGAACCGCGAATCGACCACCGTCCAGACCACTGATCAGATTCAGCTCCCACAGCGGCCGGTTCAGATCCAGCGGTACGGCGTTGAGCTCGGCGACGAGCATGGCGAGCTCTTCACGGCCGCCAGGTGAGGGCAGCTGGTTGACATGGACATGGTCCTGGACGCGGAATCCGGGCGTCTCTTCCCACTGCGCGTGCCCAAGAGGAAACCAGTTGCGGTGGACCCGCAGGCGCAACTGCCGAATCTTCTGTGCACGCTCTGCGAGTACTTCAGCCACTCGTTCCGGCTGTACGGGGCGCCGCGGCGCGAACACTGCGACCGCGCCGAGATGCATCGGAGCAATGTCCTGCTCCAAACTCAAAAACGCCTGGTCGACCGCACTGACCTTACCCGTTGTCATCGTCGGTCCTCACTACCGGTGTCCGGTTCTGTATCCGCACATCGTTGGTCCGCTGAGCGGAACCTGGTTCGTAGCAGCACAAAGCATTCCGTGTAGTGAACAGTTCTCGCGAAATCAAATGCCCAGGACTCGGCACACGTGCGCAGCGATCTGATCCGCCAGCGTGCCCGGTGGTGGTTCCCATCCCGAATCCGCTCTCCTGGCGCAGCAAGACGCCACCCACCGCAACTCTCCCCCGGATCCTTGTGCCGATTCGGACGCACGGTCACGGCCGAGATCGACCACATCAGCGTTCATGGACACGGCGCTCCTCTCCAAGGGCACCACTCCGGCGACGCCGCCGCATCCTTCGCGAACCACCACGCTTCGTCTCCTGTCACACCGTGTGCTGACGCCGGCCGCTAGGGCTGCAACCCGTGGTCGTTCTCCCACGGATCAACGACAGCAGGAACACCGCCGGAATAGGCAGGGGAGACTCGCTCACGACGACACCACCTTCCGGATCCGGAATCTCCTGATTCTCCTGGCCAAAGCAGGATGGTGCTGAGCAGACTCGAGGGTGCCACCTGATCCGGGACGACGATCGCGTCTGCGAGAACCATCCAGGTAGGCGGGGATATGCTCCCAGCGGAGCAGCGCGATCACGACGCCCAACGCGACCGCCACGCGGTGCACTTCCGATGCATGTCCACAGTTGACTGTTCGTCACCTAATGCGCCCGGTAAAGTTCGTTTCGGCTCGGTGCAATGGCTCACATGCCCCGAAAGTGGAGCGTGTCGCACTGCGGCGCACCACAACGGTTGCTTGATGTGACCTGCTATGCAGGTTCGGTCTTTCGCACCGGGACGGGTGTTCCGAGTTCCCGGGGCGGGAGCATGTTCACACCGCCGTTGGCGGCAGGCCACGCGTTGGTCGTCGCCGTGACCGAATACGGCTTGATTCCCGAGCGGTTGCCGAGTGCGATCTGACCGTGCGTCGGTTACCGGCTCCGGTCGGCTGAGGACTTCGCAGTGAGGGCGGGAAGTGGTCCAATCTGCCATGGCTGGTCTGCGTCGGTCGTGGTGTCGAGCCAGCGATGTGCGTCGCGCTGACCCATGGCGATCAGCTCCTCGAGGAACTCGGGGTCAAACAGCAGATAGCTGAGGAACTCGCCATGGCTGGGGCTGTCACCACCGAGCAGTTGCTGAAGCAACCGTCGGCCGAGCGCGTGCAGGCTCAGACCGCGTACTCGCTTGTGAAAGATCTTCAGCGCGAGTTCGCCCATCGCACCGCGGTGGTCTGGTGCGACGAAGACGTAGGGAACCTGGCGGTACGGGGGTTTGCCCCGTGCCTGGCGATAACGCGCGGCGGCCATCGCGAAGGCCGGATCGGAGTAGAAGAGGTTGACGTTGCCGAGCAGAACGATGTCCTCGGCCAACGGGTCAACGAGTGCGCCCTCAAGCAAGTGCAGGGCGCCGTCGACGAGATCCGGCGGTTTTCCTTCGTATCGGCCCGGCTCGTGCGAGGTGGTGGCTACCGCCTCGGTACCGATGACCACGACCCGGTCGGCGCCGAGGTCCAACGCCGGCTTGATCGGGGTGTTCAGCCGCGTCCCGCCATCGACGTACCAACCGCGAGCCTCCTCCGGCGTGTCGAGTCTGACCGGCGGGAACAGCACCGGCAGCGCCGCGGACGCCCGCAGGTGCGCGTGGTCGATCTGCGCAGGGAGGTAGTCGATGATGTGCGAGCGGTGCAGCGAGCGCCCCGGCACACCCTCGACGAATCCGACCGTACGACCGCCACGAACGGCCGTGGCAACCACGGCCACCGCGGTCACACCTCCGTCCGTCACGTTGCGGTGCATGTCCGCCAGGTTGATCCACTTGTTCATGTTGCGCTCGAACGGTTCCGGGTCCAGCAGGCTGGAGAAGCGGACCCCGGGCGCGGACAGCACCTCGCCGAGATACCGCACAGCCACCAGCGGCACCTGGCGGTACAGCGGGCGCATGACCCCCGTCCGGCCGACCGTCCGCCAACTTTCCAGCAAGCCGGCGGCGACCTCCTCGCCGCTGCGATCGTGGACGGAGGCGAGATAAGCCGCATTCAGCGCGCCCACACTCGTACCGACGAACATTCGCGGGCGCTGGCCCAGCCGCTCCAGCGCAGGCACGAGCACCGACAGCGCACCCGCCTCATAGGCACCACGCGCCCCGCCCCCAGCCAGAACAAACGCGATCCGTTCGACCTCCACCACGGAGATTCTCCATCCGGTCCCACCACCCAGCAGCACCAGCGACGACTGGTCGACAGCCGTGGTTGATGGTGTGACCGCTGCAGGTGCCGTCATTGCACTTTGTTCAACACGCCGAAAGTGAGGACGGAGCTTGTGCAGGTTACTTACAGCCTCGGACCCGCTGCTCGCGTTCGTTCACGGACGAGAATCAGCGAAGGCCGGCGGCGGCTGCGGGACGGCGTCAGCCGCAAATTCGGGCTCTGGCGCCGTCTTCGCGATTCGAGTATTGCCGCGCAGGGCGCGCTCGCGGACGTTCGTGATGAACAGCCATCCCACTCCCGGAGTGATCTCAACTGTGGCGAGCGGATGAGCGGAGATGGGAAGGACAATGAGGTGTGCGCTTCGAGGAACTGGACTGGCGGGAGACGCCGATGGGCGTGATCAGCTTGCGCCGCCGGCCGGACCCGTTGCTCGAAGTGGACGTTTACGAGGTCAAGCTCGGCGACGAGTTCCTGATGTCGAGCCTGTTCACGATCGGTGAGGCCGAACTCGCTCGGCGGTCTCTGGCCGAGCTGCCGGGTACCGGTCTCGATGCGGTGGTTGGCGGGCTCGGGCTCGGCTACACCGCCCGAGCCGTGTTGGACGATCCGCGCGTACGCTCTCTGGGCATCGTCGAGGCTTTGCCCGAGGTGATCGAATGGCATCAGCGCGGGCTGCTGCCACTGTCGCACTTGCTGGTCGGCGATTCGCGAAACCGGTTCGTGCACGGCGATTTCTTCGTCGATCTCGGCGGACTGCAAGATCTCCCAGACGGTCGAGGCGGCTCGATGCCCTTGTCCCGATCACGCATCGGCAGCAGGCGCAGCACGGCGAACGCGTTCATCACACCCGGATACCGGCTGCGCCTCGAAGGCAAGGAACTCGTCTTCTCCGGGCTCCACACTGAGGTTGAGCTCATCCGTGGCGTTCCTTTCGCATGGATAATTCGCCCGCGTCATAGACGGCTTCTCAACTCCGCTCGGTCTCGAGATGGCCAACACCAACTAGCGTGCGGCTAGCCACGGTCCGCCAAGTCCCGGACGATCTTCTGCAGGTGCTCGCGGGCGCTTTCCGTGGTGGAGTTCGAACTGTCAGAGGGTGTACCGGTAGTACGTGTCGGCTTGTCGTTCGCTGGTCAGACCGGTGGCGAGGATCCGCATCGAGCCCTCGCTGTGGTAGTCCCAGTCACCCACACCTTGCTTCTTCGCCGGGATGACGAACTCCGCGGTGAAGGTTCCCTTGTCGTCGGCCTCGACGTCCTTGAGGACCTTCCCCGTCGACGAGTACTTGCCCCAGGTCACGCGGACGCGCTCGCCGGGGTGGAAGCCCTTCCCCGGTCACGGTCGCCGTGCTTCCCCCGGGGCCCGGTGTCGGGCGTCACCGTGAGGATGAGAGCGCTCGGCGCATCCGAGAGATCACCGACCCCCTGCGGCGTGGCAGGTGGGGCCGGGGTGGTGGTTCCGGGCGGGTTCGGGTCCGCGGTTGCTGGTGGGGCCGATGGCTGTGAACTCCACGTGCCAGAGTCGCTGGTCACCACGGAGACCACAATGCCGAGAGTGGCGAGCACCGCGCTTACCACGGCGATCCTGTTGCCTTGGCCGAGGTCGCGCCACCATGCACCGAGCCGCTGCAGCCAGTCCAACGGTTCTCCTCCTGTCTCGCAGGCACTGACGCCAGTGTCGCGCCTGTGCGAGTGATCAAGAGTGGCGGGGCGGGGCGTGCCACAGGTCGGGTCTTCGTCGATGCAGTGGACTGGCGGGCCCGCGTTCGAAAACACCCCGCTAGAGGCCCGCGTGGCGCTGCAGATGGTCTGTGTGGTGCCCTGCTGGTGACCGCGGTCTGCGATGGCACCGCCGGAGAGCGCGAAGGACAGGAACGGAGTCGCCACGCCAGGCATGGCAACCTGGCGTGGCAGCCTGGCGTGGCGAGCCCAGGAAGTCACCGATGAGTCGGCGGGCGGCGCCGCGTATGCCGATGACTCGCAACGGCAGGAGTCCCAGATCACATTCTCTCGGCGCTCCGCAGCAGTATTCGCAGCGTGAATTGTGTTCGCGTCACAGATCGGGCGGCCGGGGTCGGGCCAGGCCGGGCAGTGTGGGCAGTATGGCCAGGGCCACCCGGAGATCGAGGGTGTCGATGTCGACGCTGCGACCGAGGAGCGCCTCAGCCTGGTGGACCCGATAGCTGACCGTGTTCGGATGGACCGAGAGGCGATCGGCGGTACGGCTGCGGCTGCGGTTCTCTTCCAGATAGGCCGACAGCGTCGTCTGGATTCGGCGGGTGGTCTTGTCGTTGTCGGCCAACGCCCCCAGCACAGTAGTGATGAATGACAGCGCGAGTTCGGGATCAGCGGTACCGAGCGCGGCGACGGCCACGTTGCGATAGTGCGTGAGCGTGTCTGCGTGTGGCCCGGTCAATGACGCAACCCGCCGCGCGTGGTTGGCCTCGATGTGGGTGCGGCGGAAGCCGTCGAGTCCCTGGCCCGGCTCGCCGACCGACACTCGGACGCCGGGCGGAAGATCCAGCGGCCGGTCGGCACGTTGTGCGGCCTTGATGTCGTCCGCGGTGAAGTCGCGGCCCCAACTGAGCCATCCCGCGACTGCGAGCGAGCCCAATGGGTGGATCAGGGTGGTTTCGGCTGTGATCGTTTGGGCGAGCGCCGTCAGGGCTGCGCTCAGCGGTGGCTGCGCGTCACCGTCTTCGGGCGCCGATTCGGCCCAGGCGATGACTCCGAGATGGTGGCGGTTCACGTTGTAGCGCAACCGTGTCGACGCGCGTTGGTGGTCTCGCTCGCGTCCGGCGAGAATCGCCTCGATCGCCGCCGCCCGGGCGGCGGCGGCGCCACGTAACCACGCCTCACGTTCAGTCTCGTACGCCTGCTCGGCCCGCTGCATCGCCCCATCGGTGTAGGCGAACAGCCAGCCTGTGGCAAGCTCGATCGCCGTCGCTTGCTCAGCCGTGCTGTGAGAGCACGCGGTGATGCGAGCGAACATCCACTTCCACACGTGCTCGTGCCCCAGCCGATAGAACCGGATCAGCTTCGCGGGCGGAATCTGCCGCTGCACCCCTGACCGGGCTATGGCCAGGGTCGACGGCGGAAGCTCCACCCGCCGCGGGTCCTTAGCGAGTTCGATGATCTGAGCCAGCTGCCGAAGACTCGCCTCGGTGCTGACCAGATTCTCCTCGACCGTCTGCGCGTCCGGGAACAGCTCCGGGCACTCGGCCTGCATCCGTGCGACAGCCTGCTGTGCAAGATCATCGGCGGAGGCAGTCATCTCGACCGCAACCGGTCGTAGCACTTCCCGCCAGACCCGCTGCCCGGCTGGTTCGCGGGCCGGTGGCCATTCGACCTCCATGACGGCAGAATCTACGCCCGGTTGTCTCCCCTAGACAACGAGCAGCGAACATCTTAGTGCTCGCGCACGAGCACACCGCTCCAGCGCCGCCCTAGTGTCCGGACATGCTCCCATCCCCATCTCGAATCAATACCTCAGATCTCACGGGCCGCGTCGTAGCCATCACCGGCGCCGGCAGCGGTATTGGCCGCGAGCTCGCTCTCTTGTGTGCCCGCCGGGGCGCGAACCTCGCACTATGTGACATCAACGAGGCGGGCCTGGCCGACACCGCCGACGCCATTCGGCGCGCCGGGCGTGACATCGTCACCACGCGGGTGGACGTGTCGGATTCGGACCACATGAACGAGTTCGCCGGAGCCGCCCGCACTCGATTCGGCGGTGTGGATCTCCTGGTCAACAACGCTGGAGTCGGACTCGTCGGAGGCTTCCTCGACACCAGCCTCACCGACTGGCACTGGCTGGTCTCGATCAACCTGATGGGCGTTGTCCACGGCTGCAACGCATTCCTCCCCGCCATGGTCGAGCGCGGCCGTGGCGGCCACGTCGTCAACCTCTCCTCCGCCGCAGGTCTACTTGCCAACCCCGAACTCTCGGCCTACAGCGCCACCAAGTTCGCTGTTCTCGGCCTTTCCGAAGCGCTACGCACAGAGCTGCGGCCCCACGGCATCGGCGTCACCGCGGTCTGCCCGGGCATCATCAACACCGCCATCGCCAAGACCAGCCCCATCCGAGGAAAGGGCGACGCTGACGAGCGACGTCAGAACCTCGCCGCGACGTACAAGAAGCGCGGCTACACCCCCGAGCGCGTCGCCCGCAACATCCTCCGTGCGATCGACCACAACCGCGCCGTAGCACCCATCGCGACCGAGGCACACCTCATGTACGCGGTCTCGCGTGCCGTCCCTCCTCTGGCTCGTTGGCTCGCCGGAAAACTGGCTGAAGCAGCCAAATAGATCCCCAACTCCGGCGGTGATGACCGGAGAACTGTGTTGGCGACACAAAGGGTGCCCGCAACGTTGTCGCGGGAGGCCGAGAGAACGTGAGCCCCGTCTCCTACCTTCGAAATCAGCGATCGACCGGCACGGCGGCACCCGCCAGACCGTCACCGACAGTGCGGCAACACATCCGTCAGCCCTCGGGCTCACCGGCATCGCTTCACGACCAGCCTCAGCAACGGAAGGGATCACATCAATGCTCAATATGGACATCACCAAGACGAACATCGCTGTCGATCGCGCTCTCGCGGCGACCGAGAACCCCAGGCATCGTTACCTGCTGGAAGCCTACAACCGGCATCGCTACCTCGAGATGGCCGGACGCTTCGAGGAGATCTTCGAGCCGGATATGACCGTCGCCAGCCCCGTCTATCGATTCGACTTCTTGGGACAGAAGCTGCGGCTCGAAGGAGCCGATCAGGTGCAGGCCGTGTATCGGGCGTGGACCGAGACCGACCAATGCGTCTTCTACGCAGAAGACGAAGAGGTCGCCGTCAGTGACCACATGGTCGTCTCGCGGGCCACCATCTACCAGCAGACCGTCGGCGCCGAACTCGCTCAGGGATTTCCCGGCATCGACCCCGATGCAATGTACTTGGTACGCACCGCCAGCATGATGCTGTGGCCCTACGACGACCGCTGCAGACTGATCGGCGAGGACGTGTGGGAGTACGAAACATCCGCGCGAGAATTCATCAAACTTGCCCCTGAAGATGTACTCACCGCAGCGCGTGCCGGTGAACTACTCGCACCGCTGATCAAATCCCTTCAGCCATTTGACGATTCGATGCTTCCCGCGGCACTGCCACATCGTGCGTGAATTCAGGGGGACTCTGGCACTAGCGCAACTCGCGCCGCGACTGTTGCGGGGCACCGTGCGAGCGCCCGCTGGCCGTCGTCGCGCTGCGCGAGGGCGCGGGCGTCGGCCCGGACGACCTACGCGAGCATCTCGCCGGCACATTCGCACGGTGGCAAGTCCCCGAACGGTTCGAGTTCGTTGCGGCGGTCCCGCGCACCGCCACGGGCAAGTTCAGGAAGGCCGAGCTACGAGAACGCTTCTCGTTTCGGTGCCCCACCGAGTCCCCCCGTCCGGAGGGTGTTGACACAGTCCGAACTCACCACACAGAAGGACACGATGATGACCGATTCCTCATCGATCCACGCGATCGGGCACCGGGACGACCCGGCACCTCATCGGAAGCGGACGAGCTTCACCACTTCCATCGGAGGCAGGGGTTACCGGCGCAGCATCGCATCCGCGGTCTGCGCGATTGCCCTGGTGATCTGCGCGGCGGCGTGCGCACCCTCACCCGCGAATACGACGAACTCCGGTTCGCGCGGCGGTGCCGCGGCACCGCCGCCCATCTCCGCGGACAACGCCCGGGAAATAGCGGCCGACGCCTACACCTACGCCTATCCGCTTGTTCTCGCCGAGCTCACGCGGCGCGCGTCCATGGAGAAGGCGCCGATGAATCAGTTCGAGCATATGCGAGCTTTCCCCGACGCGAATTTCACCAGGGTGGTCCGGCCCAACGCCGACACGCTGTACTCGAGCCTCTGGTTCGACGTATCGAAAGAGCCGCTCGCCATTCGTGTTCCAGCCTCGGGCGAGCGCTATCACCTGTTGGCGATGCTGGACATGTGGACCGACGTCTTCGCTTCACCGGGCAGCCGCACCACCGGCAATCAGGAGCAAACGATCGTACTCGCGGCGAAGGGATGGAATGGTGAGCTCCCGGCAGGCGCCCTGCTGATCCACAGCCCGACCCCGACCGGCTGGATCATCGGCCGTACCCAGACCAACGGCACGCCCGACTACCCCGAGGTGTACAAGTTCCAGGACGAACTCACCGCGTTGCCGCTCAGCCAGTTCGGCACGCAGTACACCGCACCGAAGACCGCCGTCGATCCCGCGTGGGATGTGAAGACGGCCCCGGTGGAGCAGATCGCAAAGATGAGCCCGCAGGAGTTCTTCGGTCTGTTCGCCGAACTGATGAAGGTGAACCCACCACACGACAACGACTCCCCGATGGTGCAGCGCATGGCGCGCATCGGTATCGAGGCAGGCCAGTCATTCTCGCTCGCGTCGGCCTCACCCGAGGCGCGACAGGCGCTCGAGGCAGCTCCCGCGGCAACGCTCGGGGCGATCAAGTCGAGCGTGTCCAAGAGCGGTGCTCTGCAGAACGGGTGGCGCACCTGGATGACCGGCATCGGCACCTACGGAACAGACTATCGGGCACGGGCACGCATCGCGTTCACGGGCTTGGGCGCCAACACGATCGAGGACGCGATCTATCCGACCGCGTTCACCGACGGGAACGGGAAACCGTTCACCAGCGACGGCCACTACCTGATGCACTTCGCCAAGGACCAAATCCCCCCGGTCCGCGGGTTCTGGTCGCTGACCATGTACAACGACGGCCAGTTCTTCGCCGCCAACCCGATCAACCGGTACGCCATCGGCGACCGCGACAAGCTCCGCTTCAACGCTGACGGCTCGCTCGACCTGTACATCCAGCGCGACTCGCCGGGCGCGGACAAGGAATCGAACTGGCTGCCGGCACCGGCGACCGGTTCCTTCTCGATGAACCTGCGCATGTACTGGCCCAAGCCCCAAGTATTGTCGGGTGACTGGGCTCCGCCGCCGGTCACGAAGCTCGAATGAGCGCTCGCGATCTTCACTTTCGGCGCGGAGCTCCGGATCCGCCGAGACGGAGCGTCCGGATCGCGTTGGCCAGCGCGACCCGGATTCTCCACCGTTGCCGGTTCAGCCACGCAGCGCCGAACCCTTCAGTCAAGTCACCTACTCGCGCAACCGAGTACATCTCCGCCGGGGCCATGCCGTCTCTCGACAGTGCATGTGGTCGGCCTGCGTGCCGCACGGCTCGCCGGCAATGTTAACGACCACTCGCCGGCGGGCCCTCGCACCACCATCCCACCGGTCAACCCGGCCGCGCCGCCCTCGATCACCACAACGCCGTAGTCCACCGCTGCATCGAACTCACCGCAACCGCGCCCGCACCGTCGACCGGGCAGGCCGGCAGCTCGATCTCGTCTCTCCGGAACAACCGTCTCGTGGCAGGCAGGACGCTTCGCACGACTCCATGGCGGTGATTTCGCTGCTCAGTTCCGCCGCGGCGCACGAAACACCGTGCCACTCCTCATGATGGTGTGGAAGCGAATGGGTCTTACAGCTCCATGCCGCCGACATTAGGTAGCGGATGGCGGCAAAGTGTCCGAGTGCGCTCGAATGCAATCCCAGCCGAGTAAGTTGCACCCTCCACGACATCGTAGGAGGTGAAGTGACCTTCGACTCGGACGACTACGAACGTGTCCATGCCACGGACGAGCAGGGGCGGTCAGGTCGTACCTCAGGCAATCCCAGAGACGTGTGCGAAGACGCTCGCCCTGAGCAGGCGCCTCGCGCTGATGGACGGCATTATGAGCGCAGCTGGCTGTGGCTACGCCTCGTTGTCGATGGTGGCGCGAACGTTGGTGCACAATGCCGCGAGCTCGTCCGACGTCGTGGCGAGTGGCTCAGCGGCGGTGGCGATGATCTGCAACCGGGCACGCGTATGCCGCGACGACAGCTCACTGACTCCCGCCAGCGCGTCGTAGCCGACTCTGATGCCCGCGTTGATCTCGCCAACGCGCAAGTAGTTCGCCGCCAGGTCGGGCAGGTGGAACGCTCGTGTGCGTCGGTAGGTCAGGTCGTCGCTGTTTACGACCTTGTTCAGCTCCTCGATCGCAGTCGGAGCGAAGGACGGCTGCGACCGGGCGAGCAGCGCGAGGGCATGTGCACGGTGCGAGTCGATCTCGGCCTGGGACACGTGACGAGCCCAGGGCGGCACGGCGTCCGGGTCGATTCGCGCGAATGCGTCGGCTCCCTGGTTCAAGGAGTCCTGGCATTTCCGTGCGTCGCCGAGGATGCCGTGGCACCATGCCCTGCTGGCATGGAGGTCCGCTTGCGCGCTTGCGCTTACGTCGTGGTGGCGCAACAAACCGTTACGCGGAAAGGCTCATTCGCTTACGTTCGCCTTCCTGGTCCCCACCTGACTCCCCCCGGGCGCCTTTTCCACATCGCTCACCACGACGGCATTTGGGGCTGCCCAGACTTTTGTTGACACTCGGGGTCGAGTGGTTTCAGGCCGCGTGTGCGGCGGTGTAGATGGCCTCAAACTCGACCGGGGTGAGTTTGCCGAGGCGGCGTTGACGCCGTCGGCGGTGGTATTTCGTCTCGATCCAGGACACGATCGTCAGCCGTAGCTCCTCTCTGGTTTTCCAGCGTCTCGTGTCGAGAATGTTCTTCTACAGCAAGGAAAAGAACGATTCCATGGCTGCGTTGTCGCCACAGGCGCCGACCCGGCCCATCGACCCGGACAACTCGTGCTGCCGTAGCAGGCGCCGGAAATTCTTCGATCGAAATTGACTGCCCCTGTCGGAGTGGGCCACCGCCCCGGAGGGGTTGCGCAGCTGGATGGCGTTGCGTAGCGCCGTCACGGCCAGCGAGGACTTCATGCGTGGGCCGATCGAGTAACCGACGATCCGGTTGGAGAACACGTCCTTGATCGCGCAGAGATGCAGCTTGCCCTCGCCGGTGGGGTGCTCGGTGATGTCGGTGAGCCAGGTGACGTTTGGCGCTGGAGCGGTGAACGCGCGTGCCACGCGGTCGTCGTGCACCGGCGGACCGGACTTGTGGTGTCGTCCTTTCTTCTTGGCGCGTAAGGAAAAGATCTTTTGCATCGAACAGATCCGCCACACCTGGTTCTCCGAGGCGGCCAAGCCACGCTGGGCGAGTTCGTCGGCGACGAACCGATACCCCTCGGTGGGGTCATCAGCATGGATCTCCAACGCGATGTTGATCAGATGCGCGTCATCCCAGTCCCGCTGCGAGACCGGGCCACGCAGCCACTGGTAGTAGGCCTGCCGGGAGATTCCCAGCACCCTGCACGTCACCGCCACCGGCACCCTGATCGGGGCGTCGGTGGCGGCCAGGTCACGGACGAGCGGGAAGACTATTTTCCCCGCAGAGCACCTTGCGAGAGATACGCGGCGGTCTTGCGCAGGACCTCGTTCTCCTGCTCCAGCAATCGGTTGCGTTTACGTAGTTCCCGCAGCTCAGCGGAGTCCTCGCGGGTCACGCCGGCGCGGGTGCCGTCCTCGACCTCGGCGGCACGCATCCAGTTGGCCAAGCAGCCCACCGAGATACCGAAGTCGGCGGCTACCTCCCGCCTGTGCGGCCCAGGTAGTGGCCTTGGAATTTCCCGGGCACTCGCGTCACGGGGCACAGGCGAGGATGACCTATCAGTTCGCTTGATCACTGGCCGCGGGGTGACTCGACCTGCCGAAGTGGCTGCCGACCGCGGGCTCCGCAACGAAGATCTGCTGCTGACCCGAAGGGCTCCTCACTGCGATAGAACGCCAGTACTCGGACACCCTCCCGGGCAGTTGGCACCGAGCGGTTCCTACCCGAGGAGAATCACAAGCCCACCGCACACAGCCGTTCCAGCTCAAGCTCAGGCGCTCGGGCCAGATGGTGGAAGTCGCGCCGGATGAGTCCATGTTGGACGCGATCACCCACGCCGGGGTGAACGTGCTGTCCTCGTGCCGGAAGGGCGTCTGCGGGACCTGCGAGACCACGATCCTCGCGGGCCGAGCCGGATCACCGTGACTCGCTGCTCGATGACGACGAGCGCGCTGCAGCGGACCACATGTTCGTCTGCGCGCCGAGTTCGCTGTCCGACCGACTCGTCCTGGACCTGTGACCAGTCCCTTTGCCGAAAGGCCCGCCATGACCACTGCCACGCTGCCCTCCAACCGAATGGTGCGGCTGGATGGCGGGGAGTTCCTGATGGGAACCGAGCCGATCGGACTCGGCCTGGTCGCAGCCGGGGCCGTCCCGCGGGAAGGGGCACAGCGTCCGTGCTCGGTAGGAGTTGACAGCTCCATGCCACAGGCATATAACACTCTTCATCTATACGACGACTCACATACCGAGTCCGCGAGGGTGGCATGAAGTTCGAGCACGTGATCCTGGGCCTGCTGTCCTGGCGGCCGTTCAGCGGCTATGAGCTGGGCAAGTACCTGGAGCGAGAGGGACGTTTCATCCGCTCCAAGGTGCACTTGAGCCAGATCTACCGGCTGCTGTCCCGCATGGTCGATTCGGGGTGGGTCTGTTACGAGGTCCAGGCGAACGACGGGCGTCCCGACTCGAAGATCTACCGGCTAACCGAGGTCGGGGAGCAGGTACTGCGGGAGTGGGTAGCGAGTCCCTACGAGCCGCCCAGCAAGTTCACCGATTCCGAATTCCTCGTGCGGTTCCACTACGGGGGCCCGCTCGACCGCGCGGCCCTGCTCCGCCTGGTGCGCACCGAGCTCGAGACCCGCAAGGCGGAAGTCTCGCTGTACCGCGACCGGGACCGATCCGTCGGTCCGATGCAGCCGATCGACGGCGTGGACGAGGCGCTCGCCCAGCGGTTGGGCGATCTCATCCACGACCAGGGCGTCGTGGGCATGGACCTGTGGATCGACTGGCTGGAACGCGTGCTCGCCGAGCTCGAGTCCGAGGCGACCGCCACGCAGCCCGATAGCGGCCACCGGTGAACGCGATCGTCCGCGCGCTCAGACCCAACGACCGGCCTCCTGCCATCGTCCACATTCGACTATCAGCGAGCTGAATTCCAGGAAGATTCTCCTGCAGCGTGGCCGAGGAGGCAACGATGCCCCAGCCCGGTACCCCCACCGACGACACCCGCCCATCCAGAAGACCCAACGTCGACTCCACCACACCGGTCCGCCACCGCTGGCGCGGCCTCGCGCTGCTGACCGGCACGTTGGTGGTGGACAATGATGAGAACAAGCTCGTCACCACACTCTTCCCCGTTCTGCGCAGCGCGCTGGCCATCCCGACGTCCGCACTCGGTGTACTCGTCGCGGCCGGGCAGCTGATCGGCATGGCCACCAGTCCGATGTGGATGTGGCTTGCACGTCGGTACAACCGCAAGCTTGTCCTGGTGATCTGCAGCGGCCTCTGGGGAACCTGGGGAATCGCGGCGGGTTTCTCGCAGAACTTCACCCAGCTGCTCGTCCTCTACGCCATCACGGCGGCCGGGTTCCAAGGCGCCCAACCGATCGTCAACGACCTGCTCGGAGATCTCTTCGACGACAAGACGCGCGGCCGTGCCACCGGCTATCTCTACGGCTCCCTGCAACTGTCCAATGTGGTCATGGGTCCGCTGATCGGAATGCTGTCGCTGATCGAGGACGGTTGGCGCTACGGTTTCTTCGTTTCCGGCGCACTCAACATCGTGATGGGCGCGCTGACGCTGGCCTTCTTGAAGGACCCGGGAATCGGCGCCTCCGAACCGCAGCTGGCCAGCCTGGACCAGGCACAGCGGGACGCCCGTTTGAAACTCACCTGGGCACGGGTCAAGGACCTGATGCGGATCCGCACCTTTCAGCTGATGGTCGTCCAGCGCCTGCTGTCCTCACACCTGCTGATCCTCACCTTCGGCGTCGTCTTCCTCGTCGACGTCTACCACTACAGCAATGCGGTGGCCGCTCTCGTGCTCATGCCCATGGGCATCGGGTACTTCCTCGGCACGTGGATCGGCGGCGAAGTCACCGACCGGGTCTCCCGCCGCAACCCCCGGTCCGGGCGCGTTCTGCTGCTGCAACTCGCACAGCTCGCCTTCGCAGTGGTTGCCTTGACCTTGCAGATCAACTGGGGAAACATCGTCGTCTTCGCGGTGATCTACGCTGCTCTGGGCTTCCTGCAAGGAGTGAACCCCGGGATCAACCGGCCGATCGTCATGTCGACGACCCCTCCCGAACTGCGCGGTGCCGCATTCGTCGTGCTGCTCTCGATCGCCCAGGCGATCGCATGGGCGATCTACTCGGCGGGCGCCGGATACCTGGCCGAAGCGATCGGCATGAAGGCGACGTTCTTCTGGTTGCTCGGCATCGTGATGATCGTCAACGCCGCCTTCATCACGCTCCTCTACCGCCCCTACGCCTGCGACCACCAGTCGGTTCAGACCGAACTCGCCCACCGCGCGAGCACGCAAACCAGTTAGGAGCACTTCGATGCAACACCGCGGGCCCGGGCACCTCCGGGCGACCACACCAGCCGGCGTCCCGGGCGTCAGCGCCGCCGAGGGGGCGTCGCGGTGAAGGCGATCATCCTCATGTTCGACAGCCTCAACCGGCACATGCTCGAGCAGTACGCCGACACCTTCGTCGACGCCCCGAACTTCGCCCGGCTCGCCGCGCGCAGCACGAGGTTCGACAACTTCTACGCCGGTTCGATGCCGTGCATGCCGGCTCGGCGCGAGTTGCACACCGGCAGGTACAACTTCCTGCACCGCAGCTGGGGGCCGCTGGAGCCCTTCGACGACTCGATGCCCCAGATGCTGCGCGACGCCGGTGTGCACACCCATCTGGCCTCGGACCACCCGCATTACTGGGAAGACGGCGGGGCGACATACCACACCCGCTACACCACCTGGGAGTTCTTCCGCGGACAGGAAGGCGACCCGTGGAAGGGCCACGTCGCTGATCCCTCCGAAACCGACGGGCAGATCGCGCGGATGCAACGGCAGGACCGGATCAACCGGACGCACATGCCCACCGAAGCCGAACACTCCCAAACCTGCACCGTGGACGCCGGTGTCGAGTTCATCGACACCAACGCCGCCGCCGACAACTGGTTGCTGCAGCTCGAGCTGTTCGACCCGCACGAACCCTTCTTCACCCACCAGCACTACAAGGACCGATATCCGCACGACTACGACGGACCGGAGTTCGACTGGCCCGCCTACCGCAAGGTCACGGAAGCCCCGCAGCAGGTCGACCACGCCCGTCGCGAGTACGCGGCCCTGGTGTCGATGTGCGATCGCTCCCTGGGCCGGGTGCTCGACGCGATGGACGAGCACGACCTGTGGGACGACACACTGCTGATCGTCAACACCGACCACGGTTTCCTGCTCGGTGAGCACGGGTGGTGGGCGAAATCGGTGCAGCCCTGGTTCAACGAGCTGGTCCACCTGCCGATGTTCATGTGGGACCCGCGCACCGGAGACCGCGGCGGCAGCCGTGCGGATCTCGCCCAGACCATCGACATCGCCCCGACCGTGCTCCGGTGGTTCGGGCTCGAACCCACCGAAGACATGCAGGGTCACGACCTCGCGACCCAGAACGGCCACGACAGCGCGCTTTTCGGAATCCACGGCGGGCACGTCAACGTCACCGACGGACGTTACGTGTACATGCGTGCTGCAGCGGACCGGTCCAACAGCCCGCTCGATGAGTACACCCTCATGCCCACGCACATGCGGGCCCGGTTCTCGGTGGCGGAGCTGGCCGACTGGCAACCGTGCGACCCGTTGCCCTTCACCAAGGGCATCCGGACCGTGCGGATACCGGCCGCGCCGACGTGGATGAACCCGTGGCAGCACGGCACCCTGCTGTTCGATCTGCGGGACGATCCCGTCCAGGAGCACCCGTTGCGGGACGACGCACTGGAGTTGCGCATGATGCGGCTCCTCGCGCGGCGGATGCACGACTCGCACGCTCCCCGCAGCCAGTTCGAACGTCTCGGGCTCCCCTTCGACAGCGAGCCGAGTGAGCAGCACCTGCTCGTCGCAGCACAGGCCGAACAGGCCGCCGCCGTCGCTGAACCGCTCGCGGGCCTGGACGTCCTGAAGACCTCCGACCTGCTGCGGATGCCGGTGGTCGAGCTGCTCGCGATCGACGGAGCGCGGCGCGTTTTCGAGGAGCTGGCTCCGGGGCTGACCGGGACGGAGCTCGTCGCCGTCCCGCCGGGAGCCACGCTGCTCGATCTGGCGGCCTCGGCGGTTGTCACGGCCGCCGATCTGAAGGAGCTCTCACAGCGCCTCGAAGAGCTGATCGGGGTGCGCGAATGACCACGAAGCGCCCGAACATCCTCTGGATCACCACGCACGACATCAACCCGCACATCGGCGCCTACTCCGGGGTCTACCCAGGTGCGGAATACGCAGTGACACCCCATCTCGACCGCCTCGCTTCCGAAGGGGTCCGGTTCGACAACGCCTTCGCCGCCGCACCGATCTGCGCACCCTCCCGATCAGCGATCATGACCGGCTGCCATCCCACCGCGATCGGCACCATGCACATGCGGACCAAGGCGGTGCCCCCGCCCGGCGTGCGGCTGTTCAGCGAGTACTTCCGGGAAGCCGGCTACTTCGTCACCAACAACTCGTTCACCGACTTCCAGGTACCGGTGCCGGTGAGCGCGTTCGACGACTGCAGCGACACCGCGCACTGGCGTAACCGCCCGAGCGCGGACACGCCGTTCTTCGCGGCCTTCCACGGCCTGATCACCCACGAATCCCAGATCTACCTCGACGACGACGCGTTCGCCGAACGGACCCGGCACGTCCGGGACGAGGACCGGCATGATCCGGCGAAGGCCCCGCTGCCGCCGTACTACCCGGACACCGAGGTGTTCCGGAAGGCATGGGCGCGCTACAACGACCTGATCACCGAGATGGATCACTGGGTGGGCACCCTCCTCGCTCAGCTCGAGGAAGACGGACTCGCGGAGAACACGATCGTCGTGTTCTGGAGCGACCACGGTCTCGGCATGCCGCGCGGCAAGCGATGGGCCAACGACTCGGGCCTGCACGAACCGTTGATCATCCGCTGGCCCGGGCACCTGGAACCGGGAACCAGCACGGACACGCTCGTTCACCTGATGGACCTCGCGCCGAGCATGCTCGCGGCGTGCGGTATCGACGTGCCGGACCACATGCACGCGGTCCCGTTCCTCGACGCTCGCGGCGAGCTGAGGGAGAACACCAACGACTACGTCTTCGCCGGACGCGACCGGATGGGCGAGCTCGAAGACATGACGCGCTCGGTCCGCGACCGCCGCTACCGCTACATCCGCCACTACCACCCCGATCGCTCGCCCATGCAGCACTGCGACTACCCGGACCAGCTGTGGACCTGGCGGGAGATGCGGCGCATGGGCTCGGTCGAGGCGGGGCAACGCGCCTGGGGGCTGCCGCGTTCGGCGCTCACGCCGTTGCAGCGCCGCCTCATCGCCCCGACCAAGCCCGTCGAAGAGCTCTACGACCTGATCGCGGACCCGTACGAGGAGCACAACCTCGCCGACGACCCGCAAGCCGCGGGCACCCTGCATCGCTTTCGGGAAGCGCTGCAGGACTGGCAGTCCCGCTACGGCGACCTCGGTTTCCTCGCGGAGGACGAACTGCTCGAGAGGTGGCGCCCGGGCGGTGTCTGGCAGAAAACACCACCGCCGCTCGTCGAACGGGACCCCACCGGCGGGATCGCGGTGAGCTCTGCCGAGGACGCCGTCGTGGTCTGGACCGACGACCCGCCCTCGAACCAGCCGGAGAGTGACGGAGCCGGCGTGCCCGCGATGGGATCCCCGGGCGATGCGATCGGTGCACCGCCCGCGGACGGCCGCTACTGGCGTCTGCTCACCCCGGTACAACCACCGCCGCAGAACCGCCGCACCTGGGTGCGCGCGGTCCGGCTCGGCCACCTGGCCAGCGACGACGTCGAAGTTCCAGCACATCTCGCGAGCCCAACCGAGGATCAGGAATGACTTCATCGACCACAGAGGCCGAACGCATCGGCGCGCTCGTTGACCAGCTCACCCTCGAGGAGAAGGTGCGGCTGCTCACCGGCCGGGACTTCTGGACGACCTGGCCCATCGAACGGATCGGGCTTCGCCGCGTCCTGATGTCCGATGGGCCCTCCGGCGTCCGCGGCGAGGTCTGGGACGAACGCGACCCGTCGCTCAACCTGCCTTCCGCGACTGCGCTGGCGGCTTCGTGGGACCGCGCCGTCGCCTACCGCTACGGTGCGGCAGCCGCGGTCGAAGCGCGACGCAAGGGTGTCGACGTGGTGCTCGGGCCGACCATCAACCTGCACCGCTCCCCCTTGGGAGGTCGGCACTTCGAAGCGTTCAGCGAGGATCCGGTGCTCACCGCCGACCTCGCGGCCTCCTACGTCACGGGCGTGCAGGACAAGGGCGTGGCCGCGACGCCGAAGCACTACATCGCCAACGACTACGAGACCGACCGTTTCACCGCGTCGACCGAGGTCTCCGACCGGGCTCTGCGCGAGGTCTACCTGCTGGCGTTCGAGAAGGCCGTCACCGAGTCGCGTGCCTGGGCCGTCATGTCCTCCTACAACGCGATCAACGGCACCACCGCCTCGGAAAATGAGCTGCTCGAGACACCGCTCAACTCGGAATGGGGGTTCGACGGCGTCGTGGTCTCCGACTGGACCGGCGTGCGCTCGGTCGCCGCTGCGAGGGCATCCCAGGACCTCGCCATGCCGGGGCCGGACGGCGCGTGGGGCCCGGCTCTGCTCACCGCCGTCGAGGCCGGAGACGTGCCGGTATCGGCGATCGACCGCAAGGTGCACCGCATCCTGACGCTGGCGGCGCGCGTCGGTGCGCTCGAGGACTTCGAGCCCGCCCAAGCAGATCACGGCCACGGCGAAGACGGAGTCGCCTTCGCCCGGGAGGCTGCAGCGGAGGGAATGGTGCTGGTCCGCAACGACAACGTGCTTCCGGCCGAGTCGGCGACGGTTTCGCGGATCGCCGTGCTGGGGCACAATGCCGCCCAGGCCAGGAGTCAAGGCGGCGGCAGTGCCACCGTCGTGCCCGAACACGTGGTTTCGCCGCTCGACGGCATCCGGGCGGCGTTCCCCGAAGCGCAGGTCGACTACGCGATCGGTGCCGTCGTGCAGCAAGGCATCACCGAGTTCCCGCCGGCCACGATCACCAATCCCGCCACCGGCGAGCCGGGCGCGCGTGTCGCGTTCCTGCGCGACGGGCGGGAGCTGTTCGTCGAGGACCGGCGGGCGACCGCGCTGTTCTGGTTCGGCGGGGATGCCCCGACTCGCGAAGCCGACAACCTCGAGATCACCACGATCTACACCCCTGAAGACACCGGGACCGTCCGGATCGGCATCGGCGCCGCGGGACGTTCGCGGATGTGGATCGACGGAGAACTCGTCCTCGACGAGACCGCCGCGGTCTCCGGCGATCAGCTCGGTGCTGCGTTCCTCGGCCCTCCCACGCTGTCCGCGCCCGTCACGGCGACCGCCGGGCGACCGATGGACATCCGGATCTCCTACGACATCGCCCAGGACTCGGGCCTCGACGGGGTGCTCACCTACCAGTTCGGCACCGAACCCACCGAGTCCGATCCGCAGGAGCTCATCGACGAGGCCGTCGCCACCGCGACCGGCGCGGACCTGGCCGTCGTCGTGGTGGGAACGAACGCCAAGGTCGAGTCGGAGGGATACGACCGCACCTCGCTCGCGCTTCCCGGCCACCAGGACGAACTCGTGCGCGCGGTGGCCGCTGCGAACCCGAACACGGTGGTGGTCGTCAACGCCGGAGCACCGGTCGAACTCCCGTGGCGGGATGACGTGGCCGCGGTGCTGCTGACCTGGTTCGGCGGCCAGGAATTCGGCAGCGCGCTCGGCGACGTCCTCACCGGCGCGCGCGAGCCCGGAGGCCGCCTGCCCACCACCTGGCCGGCCGCCCAGCGCGACGTGCCCGTGCTGGACGTGACACCCGTCAACGGCAAGGTTCACTATGCCGAGGGCGTCCACATCGGGTACCGCGCCTGGTTGCGGGAGGGGACTTCAGCGGCCTACCCGTTCGGATTCGGCCTGGGCTACACGACGTGGGAGATCCGCGACGTGATGGCTGAACCGGACGGTGACGGTGGCGGTGCCGTCACCGCCACCGTCACCAACACCGGTTCCCGCCCGGGCAAGCACGTGGTGCAGGTCTACGCCTCCCGCACCGACACGACGATCGACCGGCCCGTGCGCTGGCTCGTCGGATTCCAAGTGGTTCACCTCGACGCGAGCGAGACCACCGAGGTCACCATCGCCGTCCCAGCACGCGCTTTCGCGCACTGGGACGGCGGGTGGGCCTACGAACCAGGCACATTCACGTTGCACGTCGGCGCGTCCGTCCTCGACATCGCCGGCTCGGCCGAGCTGACGACAGGGCCCTGAGGACCTGGACCCCCAGGGGTCTCAGCGCGTTCCGCGTTGGAGGTTCAGGCCGCGGTCGAGAACCGGGCGCAGTGGCGGTTCAGGTTCGCCGACGAGCTCACCCTCGGAGATCCAGGCGAGGTCGCTGCCGTAGAGCTGGTCGCGCAGCGCCTCGACGAGACGATCACGCGTTGCCGCGTGCGACGGGTCGGCCGACAGGTCGTGCAGTTCCTGCGGGTCGGCCTCGGTGTCGAACAGCTGCACCCGATTGCCGGCCGGGTAGTAGATGAGCTTGGATCTCCCGTCGGTGACCATGCGAGAGGCTTCCGCACCTTCGCCGAACTCGCAGTAGAGCGGTTCCGCGCGTCGCGGGCCGAGCATCGAGCGGCCCTCCACGGATTCCGGAATGGCGACGCCGGCGAGATCGAGCAGGGTCGGCATGATGTCCTGCTGCCCAACGACGCGGTCGTCGACCGCACCGGCCGCGATCCTGTCGTCGTGAGCCGGCCCGGTGACGATCATCGGAATGTTCGCGGATCGCTCGTAGAAGACCCGCTTGGCCCAGAGGTCGTGGTCTCCGAGCATGTCGCCGTGGTCCGAGGTGAACACGATGGCGGTGTTGTCCTGCAGGCCCTCCTCCCGGAGCGTGCCGATGACGAGCCGTTTTTCCAAAATTGGAGGTACATGGTGTCCGGTTGCTGCCCGCCCGCGCGAGCAGGCGCCGCCGGGTCTCGTCCGACGAGGCCCGGGCGCGGGCACGACCCAGCGCCCCTCGTCACGCTCCCCGGCGGCACCTTCCGCATGGGCACCGACGATCCGGACGGGTTCCCCCAAGACCGCGAGGGACCGGTGCGCCCGGTCACCGTCGCGCCGTTCGCAATCGACGCGCACGCCGTGTCCAACGCCCGCTTCGCAAGTTTCGTCGACGCCACCGGCTACCACACCGACGCCGAACGCTTCGGCTGGAGCTACGTGTTCGCGAAGTTCCTGCCGGGCCCGCTGCGGCGCGACTCGCCACGGCCGCAGGGCACACCGTGGTGGTGCGGTGTGCAGGGCGCGTACTGGCGCTGCCCGGAAGGGCCGGGGAGCGATATCGAGAGCCGCTGGGACCACCCCGTCGTGCACGTCTCGTGGCACGACGCCGCCGCCTACTGCACCTGGGCCGAGCGCCGTCTACCCACCGAGGCCGAATGGGAGTACGCGGCGCGCGGCGGGCTCGACCAGGCCCGCTACCCATGGGGTGACGAGCTGACCCCGGACGGCGAACACCGGTGCAACATCTGGCAGGGCCGCTTCCCCACGCACAACAGCGAGGACGACGGCTACGCCGGCACCGCGCCCGTCGACGCCTTCCCGCCCAACGAGTTCGGGCTGCACAACGTCTCCGGCAACGTGTGGGAGTGGTGCGCCGACTGGTTCGACCCAGGTGAGCACAATCGATCCATGCGCGGCGGCTCCTACCTCTGCCACGACTCCTACTGCGACCGCTATCGCGTCGCCGCCCGAACCGCCAACACCCCGGACAGCTCCAGCGGCAACACCGGATTCCGTACCGTCGTCAGCGTGGAACGGTGACAGCACAGCCCCGGGCAACCGCATACCAGGCTCCCCGCCGTCACGACATGCTTCCGCCATTCCCTCCGGGAACCACGTCCTGGCAAACGGTGGCCAGGAGCCACCCGGCACGGCAATCTGTTGCCACCGCGGGATTCCGCTGCTGAGGCTCCGGCCGGTGAGCGACAAGGCCCGGGCCCCCACCATCTACGACGTTGCCGCGGCCGCCGGAGTGGCCCCGTCAACCGTCTTGCGAACGTTCGCGCGGCCGGGACGAGTCAGCGCCGCCACCGCCGCGCACATCCAGAAGGTCGCGAGCGAACTGGGCTACCGCACGAACCCGCTTGCCCGTGCGTTGCAGACCGGCAGGACCGCCACGATCGCGCTGCTGGTGTCCGACGTGAGCAACCCCGTGTACTTCGGCGTGATCCGAGGCGTCGAAGCGGCCGTGGCCGCCGCCGGATACACGATGCTGCTGGCCGACACCCAGGAGTCCGAAGAGTTGGAGCGAACCAGCCTGGACCGGGTCCTTCCCACCGCCGAAGGCACCGTGCTGACCGGCTCGCGCATGGCGGACCGGGCTATCCGGAACGTGGCGAACCAAGGGCCTTGGTCGTGCTGAACCGGGTCGTCTCCGACGTGCGCTGTGTCGTCCCCGGCACCAAGCTGGGCGTCGGACGCGCGTTCGAACACCTGCGGGACCTCGGGCACGACGCGGTCACGTACGTCGCTGGGCCGGCCGCGTCCTGGGCGGACGGCATGCGGTGGCGCTCGATCCAGGACCTCGCGCCCGGGCGCGGGCCGTGGTGCGGCGGGCTCCGGCAGCGTGCTGGTGGCCACGCACGATGCTGGCATCCACCGACACCTCACGAACCAGCTCATCGATCGCCTCGGCGATCAACTGCACCCGGGCCGCCAGGTCGGTCAGCACGCCGGTACGCGACCACCGCCAGAACGCGGTGAGGTGTGCTCCTACAGTGGCTCCACTCCGCTGGGTTCTCGAGCAGCCGTTCGGAGTGCGCTGCTTACCGTTCCCCTGGCGGCTCGGGAGGTGGCGCGGAGCAACGCCCTCCGGGTTAGCGGAAAGGTAGGTAGCGAGCCGGTCTTGTTGTCAAGGCGAGACGGCGTGACAACAAGAAACGCGGCGCAAAGCTCGGATGCGGGGGACGGCAGTGTCAGGCCTGGATGCCGCGGCTGCGCGATCGGGTGCGCAACTGCGCTGCTTGTGTACGCGCTCACGGCCGTCCTCGCCGTGTATCTCTCCACGCGATGACCCGGCGCCGCGGGCGCGATGTCCGCGGCGCCTCTGACGGCCAGGAGAGGAACAGCTCGCGTTGCAGGAGGACGTGTCAGATCGACAGCGTTCGTGCCGGCTGGAAGTCGGCGTCAGCCCGCGTGGCGGGATCGGCCGGGGCCAGTGCCCTGGCCACGGGCGGGCTCGTGCTGTCGACGGTGGTGATCGACAGCAACCGGCGCTCCGGCTCTGGGAGTGTCGCCTTGCCGTTCGCTCTGCTGTGGACCGTTGCCGGGCTCGTGTTGTGCTGGGCGGCGGCCGCGGTGCTCTACTCGGCGTTCGGCGCGCGAAGCCGGATCTGGAGGACCGCCCTGGCGGCGTGCATCGTGATCACGATCGTGGGCCTTGTGGTCTGGGGCGTGGGCCTTCCAGTTCGCTGATCGGTCACGGTCGTGTGACTGGGCCGTGCTGTTTCACGAACCGATTCCGCCAGAGGCCGGCGTTGGAATCCTAGGTCGGGCTCATGCGCGGTCGGCTGGGCGATCGACCCCGTTGCACTCATCTGCGGCAAGTGCGGCCTCGATGTCGGGACGCAGTCCAAGGCATGCCTGTCTCGACGTGTCGTCGGATCCGGGCTGCACGGGCCGCGTCGCTGACAAAGCCAAGCCGCAGACGAAGGCCGCCGCATCTTGCGTCGGCGGCGCGCTGGCCGTCAGCGTCGTGTGGCTGATCTCCACCCACGGCATCGAAATGCCCGAGGCAGTTGCCACCGCCCTCGGCGCACTGATCACCTCAGAGTGGGCTATCTGACCCCGCAGAGCTGAAAACCACGAAGCGGAAGCGCCCCGCATCCTTACCGAATGAGGGGCGCTTTCTGCTGTTCGGACTACACGAAACCAGAAACTTAGTTGATCACTGCTGAAGATTCTTGATCAGCACGTCGAAGATCGGGGATCCAGGTAGCGGATTCCGCTTCTGTGCAACCTTCCGCCAGCCCCAACTGGCATATGCGTGCTGCGCAGGACCGGCTGCGGGCTGGACCGTAAGCGTCGCTCGCTCTTCGGGGCGATCTTCCAGGAGAAGATCATGGAGCCGGGCAGCTACCCCTGTACGCCTCCATGGGCGGCGGACGAGTAGCTCGATCAGCACGAATGTCCGCCCAGGCGGCTCGTCGGTCATGTCAGGCTCAACCTCGGTTGTGAGGTCCGCCCACCACGGGGCTTTCGGTGGCATGGTCAGGCCAAATGAGAAGCCAGCCATCTCTCCGGCCGAGTCACGGGCAACTACCAGCCCGGCACCCGGCCTCTGATGCTGGACCGCGAAGCGGTCCTTGAACAGGCGGACGTGCTCGTCCCCGTACTGGTAAGGGGGTTCTGAGAACACTTCCCGGTAGACGTCGCCCAACTCGTCGCCGAGCTGGCCTGCTTCCTCGGCGGGGATACGGTGAAACTCGACTTCACTCACTCCAGCTCGTTCTTTCTTTCTGGGGAGACTTTGTGCACGTGGTCCGCCAGGTTAGCTCGGAAGTCAACGACAGCCACAACGTCACGGTAGCGGGCAATGAGGCGCTCGGAGTGTTCAGCAAGGCGGCTGACTGCGTGGGAGGAGCTGATCTCCTCTGCTTGGCTCAAGGCACGTTGTGCAAGTACAGCCGCTTCCTCTGGCTCGCCCTGGGCTAGGCGGACCTTGCTGAGCCGTAGGTCGTCGAACAATCGGCTGCGTAGTCGATGATCCTGGCGGTTCTCTGCAGCATCGAGTGCATGAGCCTCGGCATACCGGGCATAGGTGGCCACGCGTTGGGAACTGGGGTCTTGGAGCGCGAGTTGTGTGTAAGCCGCGGAAGCGAGGCTCTCGACCTCGGCCCGGTCCATGTACCTGTTCCAGGCCTGTTGGCAATCTGGGGCAGCTTGATCGAATGCCTCCAGCGAAGCTTCTACAGCGCGGCGGGTGCTTGCAGCTTCGGGGTGACCGAACCGCGCGTAGGCGCAGGCTTCATGGCCATGCAACTCCGAACGCACCAACGGGCTTGCGCTCCTTGGGAGGGTGGATAAGGCGGTGCGAACCATTGCGAGGCTGTCTTCGTACTGGCCGAGCGCTTTGGACAGCTGTGCCATGTCGCCGACGATCTTCGCACCGAGATCAAGCGAGCCAGCGCGTTTACAAGCCTCCAAGCCGTATAGGAAGTACCGCTGTGCTGCGACCGGAAAGCCAGCATCCCAGGTCATGAAGCCTGCCAGCTGGGCGAGCTCGCTCGTTACCTGGTACAAACGGCGCTGTTCGGGGGCTGCGTGTCGGTGCTGAAGTGTCTCAACTACGGCGTTGAGCTGCCCTAACACAGCTTTGCGGTGAAGGCCGCCCTGCCCCGAAGCGTCCCATCTGCGAAACAGCTCCACTGCGTGTTCAAGGCCCTGGATCTCGTCCTGCCCGACTTGGCCGGGTTTGATCGGTACTACCGGGGCCTCCGCGGCCCATTGTCGCACGGGAACCACCAGTGCCGCCCCCGTCAGCAGTGACAGCTCCAGGAATTCTCGGCGCGTTGCCATGTCGCTCCCGATGAACTCAATGATGTTGCCGACCGCGTCCTGTTTCCGGTCCGCAGCGTCAACGGGGACAAGTTGCGCTTGCTCAACTAGCCCGCCTGCTGGTTCAGGAGAAGCGTGCTGTCTGAGCTGGTCGAACCGCTCGCGTGCGGCGCCGGGCGCCCGCTGAAGCGTGGTATCAAGAGCTGACTGCATCTCAGGAAGTGGCGTGATTTCAGCTAGCCGTGATTCCCACTTGTTGATCGTCCGGGGATGCACGCCGAGCAAGTCCGCGAAGGCGTTTACGGTAAGCCGCAGTGCGCTACGCAGCAGCTTGGCTTCGAACCCCGTCCAGCGAGAGAGTGGCGGCATTCGCCCATCGTTACGCGTACACCGCACGGCATCCAGTAGGCGACGCATGAGTACGTCCCGAGTGCGTGCCGAGTACGTGCGCAGGGCGTTCCGAGGCCCAGGACCTTCGCGGCCTCGCGGTCTTGTTGTCTCGCCTCGCCTTTGCCTCCAACGCCGCGTTCACCGTGTTCCCGGCGGGATACACCACGCCATCGGCCGGGTCGCACCAGGAAGCAGCATCCGAATTCTCCCGCCCATACCTCATGCCGACCGACCGCAGCCCGCACGGACCGGTAACCCCGTATGCCAATCCACCGGACCACCGACGTACTCCCCACGACGCCGGCACGCTTCAGCAGCGACTTCCCCAGGCTGCGCACGCCGCCGCCGCAGGTCGGCGAACGTGGGAACGGCAGCTTGCAACGTCCAGTCCTCGCGGGCGCTGATCGCATGAGACGACCGAACCATACGACTACGCCACTCCCATTCAAACCAGTCCCGGATCAGCTCACGCAGGTGTGGAGATTCGATCAACCGCGCCAACACCGGCAACTCGTCGTGCAAACCCTCCGCGAAATCCCTCCAGGCCGCAGCATCTGCGAGTAGGCGGTCATACACCCCTCCGGGAAGGACAATCCGATCACCGATCTCCGCCATCACGCGCTCCCGTGTTGCAACACCGCCAAGCCCGTCCAAGAACCGAACGAGACAAGATCCGCGGGCACACATCGCTCCCCAGACACGGACGGCATCTCCACGCAGCGCAGGAGAACGCCGTCGAGCACCGATGCATCGCCGGTCGCTACTGTTCGCAGGTTGCGGCGTTCGCCGACCGCATCGGAAACACGATCACTCAAGACAGTCCGAAGTGATCAAGTCGAGTCGGGATGCCGCAACGGCGTATCCGACCCATCCAAGAACTCGCTGATGGCGTGGACCGGAATAATGTAGGCCTTGCCGGTATTTCTCGCCCGCAGCTTCCCGCCAGCGATCAACTTCCTGACCTGCCACGGCGACAGCGACAACATAGTCGCAGCAACGACGACCGTCACCGCAACACGCTCCACCTCACCGGGGTCTCGAAGGACTTGCGTCATGCCTCATCACCAACATCAAATCACTACTTCTCACGACAAGTTCCGTTACACACCCATGCCTAACCAAGAAATCCACATAAGGGAACGGTTTTCATGTGTCCACACTGGCCAGGAACGTGTCTTTACCAACAACACAAACCAGACAGAGCACGGTTACGCTGCTCGCTCGCATATGAGCTGAGTGACTGCGAGACCTGGCCGACTCTTGTTAGGACCGCTTCGGCCGGAAGCCACAGGCGAAGGCCGATGCGATTGAGGTGGCGGGAGGAAGCACCAGAGCAAGCCAGTACGCCGACCATGCCCCACCGCTCCCGCGAGCACGCGGCAGCCATACGGATTTATGACCCCAACCTCCTGCACGTCCGCCATCGCATACTCGACGCTCACGCAGAGACCACCCCGGTCATGCACGACCCAGCAAGCCACCTCGCAGCACTGTTCAACCTCCGATCACCTCCACATGCGTGGAGAGCGCAGCAATTCGAGTGCCGCGGCGACCTTGTCCATCGGACCACCTCGCGGAGAGCGCCGAGTGGTTCGGACCGGCGAGCAGAAAACGACCGGACAACCTCCACGTGCGTGGAGAGCGCCAGCAATAACCCCCCTTCGTGTCCTTAAGAACCGGACCACCTCCACGTGCGTGGAGAGCGCGGCCCTGGTCCCGATGGCGGGGCCGGAACGGACGTGCTCTCCACGCACGTGGAGGTGATCCGGAAATCAAGGTCACCGCGACCTCGTCCTGGTAGGGCTCTCCACGCATGTGGAGGTGATCCGGTCGATGACCTGACCGCGGCCTACAAGCAGTGGTGCTCTCCACGCTTGTGGAGGTGATCCGGAGTCCTGCGCGTCGTGCATCTCGGTCGGCGCGTGCTCTCCACTCACGTGGAGGTGGTCCGATCGACCGCAGCGACCTAGTCATCGAGCCGCCGTGCTCTCCACGCACGTGGAGGACGTGGAGGTGGTCCGCACCGCATGCGTTCTGCTCGTTGGCATCATTGGCTAGGCGAGTCCGGGGATCCGGCTGACGTCGGCGCTTTGATGACCGGGCCGTGGAGCCGGGTCCAGACCGCCTGAACGCTGCTGATCCCCGACGACTTGGACCGGATGCCGTCGATGCTGTGGCGGTTCTGGCTACCGGAATCGGCGGTGCAGTTCCTCGACGGCCGGACCAACGGGCGGGCCTCGCCCGGGGCCGAACGAAAGCTGGATCACCGTCACCCCCTGGCGACGTCATCGACTACGACGTCATCTACGCCGACTGCCGCGACTTCAAGGTCATGGCCGCCGGATACGACGAATGGAGCGGCGAACCGGTCCGGCAGGAGATCCAGAAGACCCGGCTCGACCTCGCGCCAATCCCGCAGACCTACCGCGGCCTCACCTACGGCATGACCGAACTCATGGCGCTCACCAAGTCACGCGGCTGGCCCCACCACGCCAACCCCGTCGCCGAATGGTGCTTCGACGCCGTGGAAGTCCGCCACCCACCCGGCGACGCCGACCAGCTCCGCCCCGACAAACCCGACCGCGCTGCCGTCGGCAAGCGCATCGACGCCGTGCCGACTGCCGCGATGGCGGTCACGCGCTGGCGCGAGCTGGCGCAGAAGCACGCCCGTTCAGGACGCATGATCGTCAGGTAGCGAGGGTTCGAGCAGTGAACCGGGCCAGGTGGATGATCGTCCACGCGGTGGTTCTTGGCGGTTTTGGTCTTGGTTGCGGTCGGTGTGCGGCAGACTGCACGGCGTGTCGGGCGGGAAGATCCACAACGAGAATCACGGTGCGGCCAGGACCGTTTTCCAGGTCAGCGGCGATGTGAACGGCGATGTCGTGCTGCTTTCGAAGTCCGATGCTCACCTGGGCTTGGACGAGACGCGGACGAAGCTGGTTCGTAACCTTCTCGCAGAGGTGCGCAAGCTCAGCGCGGAGGAAGTGGAGCGCTGGGGAATCCGCGGTCCTGCTGACGGGCTGTCGGTGCGCTGGCACACCGCCGTCGACGACCTGCTCGACCACTGGGAGAACATCCACGGCACCCCAGGACGCGACGACCCGGTGCGGCTGGAGGACTCCACCGCCATCCGGGACACCTACCAGGCCATCAGCTCACAACGGCTGGTCATCCTGGGACGCGCGGGTGCGGGCAAGACCGTGCTCGCGCACCGCCTCATCCTCGACCTGACCGACAACACCAGTGCGACCGCTCCGGTGCCGGTGTTGTTCAGCCTCAGCGACTGGAACCCCACCTCGACCCGGCTGCGGGCCTGGCTGGTCCAGCAACTCCTCCGCGACTTCCCGTTCCTCGAAGACCGCAACCCCACCACCGGAAAGAACGGGGCCGAGGACCTGGTCGATGGCGAGCTGATTCTTCCGGTCCTGGACGGATTCGATGAGATCCCCGAGACGCACCACCGCGCCGCGATCCGCGAGATCAGCAACGTCGACTGGCCGCTGGTCCTCACCAGCCGACCCGAGCAATACGCCCAAGCCGCCCGCACGGTCAAGGCCGTCGGCCGCGCCGCGGCCATCGAACTCGACGACCTCACCCTCACACAAGCCCACCACTACCTGCGCAAAAGCGCCGGCAAAACCCGAGCCGGCGAATGGGACGAGGTCTTCAACCACCTCGAAACCGCACCCCAGGAGACCGCGAGCCAGAACCTCACCCCAGTGCTGCGCACGCCGCTGATGGTCACGCTCGCCCGCACCACCTACAACGACAACCCAGGCCCCGACCCCCACGAGCTTCTAGACACCCAGCGGTTTCCCACCAGCGAAGACCTCGAAGAACACCTCCTGGACACCTATCTCACCACCCTCTACGACCGCCGCGACCACAGAACACACCGCCCGAACCACGCACCCGAGAACGCCCGCCATTGGCTGGGCTACCTCGCTACACACCTCAAACGACACAACACCCACGACCTCACCTGGTGGCAACTCCCCACCACCCTCCACCGCCACACCCGCATCCTCCTCACTACGACGGCGGTCGGTCTCGCGGTCGGGATCGGGGTCGGGATCGGGGTCGGTCTCGCGGACAGGATCGAATTGGGTCTCGCGGACAGGCTCGCGTACGGGCTCGTGGTCGGTCTCGTAGTCGGGCTCGTGGTCGGGCTTATCAATGAAACGGGATTCTCTCGCGGGCGTGCTGGACGGGAACCGGAACGACTGCGTCTGCGTGTACGGCGGCGAGGCAGTGCAAAGCGCACCTCAGCGACATACCTCAAAAGATTCGCGATCGAGTTCACCGGCGGGCTCGCGTTCGGCCTCGCGTTCGGGTTCGCGTTCGGGTTCGCGTTCGTGCTCCCGTTCGGGCTCGGGCGCGAGCCCGGGCTCGCAGAATGGCTCGTGCTCGGGCTCGTGGTCGGGCTCGTGTGGGGGCTCACGGTCGGGCTCGCGCTCGGGCTCGTGTTCGGGCTTGTAAACGTCGTTGTGTCCGTTCTCGGAGATAGCCAAGACCCCCATGCCACCAGCCCGTGGACACTTCTGACCCGCGACCGAACGGTCACGCTTGTCCGAACGATCGCGGTCGGGCTCGTGCTCGGGCTCGCGTTCGGGCTCACGGGCGAACTCGCGGGCGGAATCACGGCCGGGCCCGGGGTCGGACTCGTCGCCATGCTCATGGGCGGGCTCGCGGTCGGACTCTCGGTCGGGCTCGTAGGTGCTATAGCCCGTCTTGCTCTCTCGGCGTGGGGAAACTGGCTGCTGTTCACGCGGCTGTGGCTCCCGCTGACCGGACGCTTGCCCTGGCGCCCGAAACGCTTCCTCGAAGACGCCTACCAGCGGGGCGTCCTACGCCGGGCAGGGGCCGTCTACCAATTCCGCCACGCCCGGCTCCGAGAACACCTCGCCACCCACCACCGAACCAAGCCCGACCGCCGATGAACGCCCTGCCGCGTAGCACCACTTCATCCAGGTCGCCCGACGGCGGGGGGAGGTGAGCTGATGGCGATCGGTGACGCCCCGACGCAGGTCGAGCAGCAGTGGCTGACCCGGCTGATCCTGCAGCACAACGCCGAACTGCCGGAGCTGCACGAGCTGTTGGCCTAATACGAGGGCCGCCAGCGCCTGTCCTACATGCACCCCGAGCTGATCGAAACGCCGGACCAGCGTGTCCGCCAGGTGGTGATCAACTGGCCGCGCCTGGTGGTCGACGCCCTGAAAGAGCGTATCGACCTGCAGGGGTTCCGGCTCGGTGGCAAACCCGAGCTGGACGCCGACCTGGACCACGTCGCGCAGTACAACGACCTCGACACCGGGTATCAGCAGGCGCACGTCACGGCGATGGTGATGAAGCGGGCCTACGCCATCGTTGGCACGAATCCGCGGGTGGGTGAGGCGCAGTATCCGCTGGTGACGGTCGAGTCGCCGCTGGAGGTCCACGTCGAGCTGGCCCCGGCGACGCGGCGGGTGGTCGCGGCGATCAAGCGGTGGCACGATCAGCTGCCCGCCGGCGAGGTCCGGAACTTCATCACCTTGTACCTGTCGGACTACACCGTGACGTTTGGCTTCGTTCACTTCAAGGGACGTCACTTCTCCACGAGTTCGGGAGCCGTTCGGCAATGATCGATTGCCAGATTGTTCACGGGAAATGACGTCACGGCGTGAGACGGCCCGCCGCCCGTGAGGGTGGCGGGCCGTCGAGTGAAACCGGCGCGTGTTGTCCTTTGACAGCGAAGATAGTCGGTCAGGGGTGACCTGACCTGGGCGGACTGACTTGCGTGTCAACGAGGCGGACGTCGGGCCCCGGACAGCTGCCCGGTCCCCGCTCAGCTCTTGCGGTCGCTCAGGACGCAGAACTCGTTGCCCTCCGGGTCGAGGAGAGTCACCCAGTGCTGCCCGTCCTGCACGGTGTCGACGCGCCGGGCACCGAGGGAGAGCAGCCGGGCGACCTCGGCCTCCTGGTCGTCGGGCCGGAAGTCGGGGTGGAGCCGGTTCTTCGAGGTCTTGCCCTCGGGGACAGGCACGAAGAGCAGACCCGGCATCCGGTTCGGCTCAGGCCGGATCTCGATGATCTCCTCGGATTCGTCGACCACAACCCAGCCGAGAGCCTCGGCCCACCAGCGCCCGAGAGCGACCGGGTCGGCGGAGTCGACGATGATTTGTTCCCATTCCAGTGCCATGGGCCTGAGCATAGGCAGACCGGCGGCCCCACTCCGTGGTGGCCGTGGGGGCGGACAACCGCATCACCGTAGTCATCGACAACCGGCTCACCTGGGAATCGATCCCGCCCGGCTACGTCGAGCGGACTCCGGACGGCGAACGGCAACGCTACTACCACGACTTCTTCAACTACGCGGGCCTGCACCGATCGGTGTCGCTGTACACGACGCCGGTGAGTTTCGTGAGCGATGTGACAGTGGCGACCGGTTTCGACGGCTCCACCGGCGTCGTCGACTACCGGATCACGGTTTCCGGGGACACCGGGCTTGAGGTACGGGCGGCCCTGCATGACGCGGAAGGTGTCGAGGTCGCGCGCGCGTCAGGGGCATCCGGCACACTGCTCGTCGAGGACCCACGACGATTTCAGCATGACTCTGCACCTGGTCGGCTCGTCGGGCGAGCTCGTGGTCGCCGACTACGTCCAGCCCCGCAAGGACGACCGCGTGCGCGTCTCCACCCCGGCTGGAACCAGAGTCGAGCACCTCGGCACCCGTTCGTCGTACTTCCAGCTGGAGGCCGTACGCCACTACCTCCGAAACGGGACCGCCGTCCTGATCGGGATCGACGATGTGGTCGAGACCGCCGAAATGATCGACGACATCTATCGCGCGGCCAGGGCGAGTACGACCCGGCATGTGTCCCCCTCCGAGGCCGGCAGCCCCGCCGTAGCTCGCCCACACGATGACTGAGGCCCTCGGCGCACCTGCCGATCGCGAGCTACGGTCTCCTGGCCCTAGCCGGTTTCGCCCTCATCAAAGAAAACTTTGATGAGGGAAAAATTTGTTGTTATCGGACCGAAGTCTTGTTAGGGTTCCGGTTCATGTCGAAGGCACACCCCAGTGTTCAGGCGGGGATCGGAGCTCGGCTGCGGCGCCGCAGGCGGGCTCTTCAGCTGACGTTGCGGGAGGTGGCCGGGCAGTCCGGGCTCACCGAGGGATACCTCTCGCAGGTCGAGCGGGACCAGGTCAACGCGAGCGTGCGGACTCTTCAGCGGCTGTGCGAGGTCCTCAAGCTCGCGGTGGGCGACCTCTTCGAGCAGGGCGGGGTCGCGGCCAGCCCGGTCCTGCGGTTTCGCGATGCGCACGGCATGTCCTTCGGCGACGGCGCCACGAAGATCAAGCTCACTCCCAGGTCGTTCGATCACCTGGAGGTGCTGCTCGGCCACTTCACCCCGGGCGGCTCCACCGGCGTTGAGCCCTACACGCACGGCAGTTCCGAAGAGCTCCTGCTAGTGCTGTCCGGCGAGGTGGAGGTGTGGGTGGGCGAACAGCACCACCGGCTCTCCGCGCTGGATTCGGTCCACTACTTCAGCAGCGATCCCCATCGGGTCGTGGAGGCCACCGGCTCGAATGAAGCCCGCGTCCTGTGGGCCTTGGCGCCTCCCACCTACTGACCTCTTCCCACTGAATCCCCTTGGCGCACCTGGTTGGAGTTACCGATGCCCTCGTATCGCAACGGCGATGTTTCGCACTGGATGGCGACCTCCCGCGCCGAGGACCGCGCCCGACATCGGGCCGATCTGCCCGACGGAGAGCAGGACTTCGTCATCGTCGGCGGCGGTTTGACCGGGCTCTGGGCCGCGTATCACGCGGTTGTGCAGGCGCCTGGAACGTCGGTCACCGTTCTGGAAGCTGAGGAAGTCGGCTACGGCGCGTCCGGCCGCAACGGTGGCTGGCTCTCACCGCTCATCCCGGGAAATCGAGCCGTGTACGCCAAGGCCGCGCGCAAGCGGGGGCGGGATGGTGCCGCAGCCGTCGCTTCCTTCCAGGAGGAGATGGACCGGGCCGTCGCCGACGTGCTCGAAATCCTTGAGCGGGAAGGCATCCGGGCTGATCAGCAGCAAGGCGGGCATCTGCGGGTGGCCACCACCCAGGCCGCGATGAAACGTCTCGAACTGACTCATGCCGCGGACCTCGCGAACGGCTACCGCGCTGAGGACCTCGAACTGCTCGACGCTGACGCAGTGCGGAAGCGAATCGCCATCAAGCCGGCGCTGGGCGGTCTGCTGACCCGCACCACGGCGCGCATCGATCCCGCCAAGCTCGTCCGCGGTCTTGCGGCAGTGGTCGAGGCCAAGGGAGTGCGCATCGTGGAAGGCGCGCGAGCCACGCACATCGCCCCCAGGGTCGTGACCACTTCACGCGGGACCGTGCGCGGCAAGACCGTTCTTTCCTGCTTGGAGGCCTATTCCGGTCAGGTCGAGAGCTCGGCCCGCGGTCTCGGCAAGCGCGAGGTCATCCCGGTCAACTCCTCCATGGTCGTCACCAACCAGCTCCCGGCGCGCGTGTGGGACCGGATCGGCTGGCGGGGAAACGAGTGCCTGGGCGACTCCGCGCACACCTTCGTCTACGCCCAGCGCACCGCCGACGACCGAATCGCCATCGGCGGCCGAGGTTCGCCGTACGCCTTCAACTCCGGCACTCCCGGTCTCGGCGAGGTGGACGCCCGAACGGTGCGTACCCTGCGCGAACGCCTCCAGCTCTTCTTCCCCGACGTGCAGTTCAGCATCGAGCACGCCTGGCGGGGTTCCATCGGAGTCACCCGCGACTGGTGCGCCGGGATCACCTTCGACCGGGCCAGCGGGATCGGCGTCGCGCGCGGTTTCGCCGGGCACGGCGTCACCGCCACCCACCTCGCGGCCAAGACCCTCCTGGACCGGGCAGCCGGACGCGACTCCGCGCTGGCCCGGCTTCCTTGGAACGACCACCATTCCGGACGTTGGGAGCCCGAACCGCTCCGCTGGATCGGGGTCCACGCCATGTACCGGCTCTTCGGAGTCGCCGACTGGTGGGAAGAGCGCAGGCACTCCCAGGACACCTCCCTCATCGCCCGTTTCGGCTCCAGACTGGCAGGACTCAGCGAATGAGCACCACACCGCACCAGAACGCAGCAAGCAGATCCGACGAGGAATCGCCCGAATCATCGGGGAATTCGCTCCGTCGCGGCCTGTGGAGCACGGCCTTCACCGAGCTGTGGGAGCGCTACTCCTTCTACGGACTTCAGGGAATCCTGTCGTTCTACCTGCTCTACTCGCTGGCGCAGGGCGGTCTCGCGCTGAACCCGGCCGTCGCGTCGGGCATCGTCGGCGCCTACGGCGGAGCCGTGTACCTGTCCCAGATCCTCGGGGCCTGGCTGGGCGATCGGCTCTGCAGCCCGCGGAACATGGTGCTGTACGGCGCCGTCGTCATTACCGCCGGGCACGTCGTGCTCGCCTTCGCGCCCGGTTTCGCCGGTCTGGCCGTCGGACTCGTGTGCATCGTGCTCGGCACCGGCGCTTTGAAGACGAACATCACCTCGATCGTCGGGTTCGTCCTGGACCAGAACCCCGACGAGCGCTACCGGGACGCCGGGTTCTCCTACTTCTACATGGCCATCAACATCGGTGCGGTGGTCGGTCCGCTCACCACCGGCCTCGCCCAGAACGAACTCGGCTTCCACTACGGGTTCGGCCTGGCGGCCATCGGCATGGCGGCGGCTTTGGTCCAGTACCTCGCTTCCATGAAGCATCTGCCCGAACGCGCCGAGATCATCAACAACCCGCTGCCCCGCAACCGCCGTCCGCTCATCGCCGTGGCGGGTCTCGTCTTCCTCGGTGTGATCGGCGCGGCGGTCGCCACCGGGCTGCTCCGGGCCCAGAACCTCTCCACCGCGGTAACCGTCGCAGCGCTGGTGACCGCAGCCGCCTACTTCCTCACCATGACCACTTCGTCAGCCGTCACCGGCGACGAGCGCCGGCGAATCCTCGGTTATCTCCCGCTGTTCCTGGCATCCGGGGTGTACTTCGGCTTCCTGTTCCAGAAGTTCACCGCGATCTCGATCCTCATCACCGAGCGCATCGACCTGCACATCGGCGGATGGACGTTCCCGGTCGCCTGGATCACGACCGTCAGCCCCCTGGCGGCCGTTCTCATCACGCCGCTCATCGCCCGGCTGTGGAACCGGCTCGGGACGCGGCAACCCGGGCCGGTGGCCAAGGTCGCCATCGGACTGGTCCAGATCGGCGCCGCCTACCTTTTCCTGCTCATCATCTCCGAGGCCACCGGGGACGCCGTGATCCCGCTGGCCCTCATCTTCCTGTTCATGGTGGCGGCCGGATCCTCCGAGGTCTTCGTCGGCCCGATCGGTCTTTCGCTGGCCACGCGGATTGGACCTGCGAAGTTCCGGTCTCAGATGGTGGGGCTGAACTTCCTCACCCTCGCCCTGGGATCGTCGCTGGCAGGCCTGCTCGGCCAGCTGTTCACCACGATCGACAACGCCTCGTACTTCACCGTCACCGCGGTGTGCGGCATCGGCATCGGCCTGGTGCTCTTCGCCGCGCGCGGACCGCTGGGACGCCTCCTGGGTGCCGGGCTGGAGCGCTGACCCGTAGGAGCAACAGCAGGCCCCCACCTGGTGCTGACTGGGCGGGGGCCTGCGCTCGACATCAACGAAACGACGTTCGGGAGCCCTGCCCTGCACCCCCGCCTGTACCCGCATCGCGCCAACACCCGGTGTCGTGCCAGCAGCACCGACCGGATTGGCAGAGTAATCAAGAGTATCCGTCCTGAACCTGATTCGGTTTCCCTTGAGCTCGATCCGCTCATGACGGGACCGCGTCGTCTCGATCGTGCCCGCGGACACGACGCTGCTCGCCGGCTGGAGCGCACGAGGTACCTACCACCCGCAGTTCTTCGCCGAACTGTGGAAGCCGGGAGAACCTTCCCTGGCACTCCCGATCGCCTGCAAGGGCAACCACAGCAACGCCAAGTACTCCCATCGCCAACTCGCCTCCGCATCGGCTCACGTGGAAGCGGTGCACATCGGGCCCTGGAACGAGACCCCTGCCCTGATCTTCAGCACCGAACTGCCCCCGGACGGCCATGTCACCGTCCACGCACTCCGCGCCGAGGGACGCGGCGGCCGGCTGAGCAAGCCCCACGCCGGGAGTGGTGGTCTGGACGTCAAGCTCAGCGATGCGCATCACGTCCCCGACATCCAACTGCCCGCCAACGGTGACGAGCCTCCTTCCTCGGTCACCGGCTTCCACGTCACACCGGAGCGGTACGAATGGTTCGGGCGGGTGCTCGCGCGCACGGCCGCCGCTGGACTGACGGCCTTCGCCGGCGACGGTGGAGCGACCGCCCAGTACTTGACCAACCGCCAAGGGAAGAAGCACTTCACCGGCTTCGCGCACGCGGCCGCCGGTAGCGTGCAGGATGCGGCCCACACGCTCCTCGGCATTCCTTTCATCGGCACCGACCACGTCTTCCGGCTCAACAGGACCCGTGTTGAGGCCTTCTCTGGCGTAGAGACCACCCTGTTAGACCTCCTGGCGCGCGGCCAAGTGGAGCAGTACCGCCGCAATATTTACGAGCGCCGCTCCTCCTGGCCCAGCAATTCCTGGGACCACTCGTGGAACGGCCCGGTGTCGGTCCAAGCAGTTCAGCCGCTCGTTCGCCGGCCGAGCCGCCTGAGTGCATCCGCTCCAGTGCCGCGGGCCTGCGGAGGTTCTCAGCCCGCGCGTGCGCGCAGCGGCACTCGACCGCAGCAAGGGCTTGCCGTTCAATCCGTCCCGGTTCTTCCCTAGACCCCAAGCACCACCAGTGCCAAAGGTGCCCCACCGAGAGCCCGCCACCTGACATGCAGAAACGCCCGGGCAAGACGGGCCCTTGGCCAACGCAACGCCTCTGACATGACAGCGGTATTCGTACACTGCGTGCCCGAGACCGCCGACGTGCGAGAAGGCGCGCGAGCTAGGTCCCGGCAGTCGATCGCGGTTGGCCTCCCGGGGTTCGGCACCGTCTGAATGTCGCTGACAGAATCTCCGACACGGGTTTCCACAAGCCGCCGAGAGTGACTACCTGGCTACTGCGACAGCCGCACAGTGAGATGTTGAGCGGGGGAATGATGGCGGATTCCAGCGACCGTCGCAACGTTGCTGGCGGTCTATAGTGCCAGCGCAGCGGTGAAGACATCGGCAGAGGGTGCGCCAGCCGAGGATCCTGCGGGGCCGGTGGTTGAGGCGATCCTCCACGTAACGAAGCTCGTCGGCGCTGCGGATGGACAGATCGATGCTTTTCGGAAAGTACTGGCACACAAGGTCATTCGTGATTTCGTTCGTGCCACCGCGGACTTCCTGCTCGACACCACCCGCACCGCGATCAGCCTGATCCTCTCCGGCGCGATGAACCGCTACCCGGGCATCAAGTTCATCCTCGCCCACGCCGGCGGATTCGCGCCCTACATCTCCTACCGGATCCTGCTGACCATGCTCAACACCAAGAACAAGGCCCAGCAGGCCTGGGCGATGCTCAACCAGGACCGCCAGGCCGACAAGGAACTGGCCGTGCTGCGGCAGTTCTACTACGACATCGCCCTGTCCTCCTCCCCCGCCGCACTGCCCAGCCTGCTCGAAGTCGCCGACCCCACCCACATCACCTACGGCAGCGACTACCCCTTCGCCCCCGCCCCCGCCCCCGCAGTCACCTTCCTCAACCGCACGTACCAGAAGTACTCGCTCGACGAGGAACTGCGCGCGGCCATCGACCGAGGAAACTCCGAAACCCTCTTCCCCCGACTGCGGTCGTGAGCCCTGCGCGAGCGGGACCGGACCCGCTCCCGCACACTGTTCTCAGCCGAACAGGATCGGATACAGCGAGACCGCGCCCGGGACGACTGCGGTGAGCACGGCCGACCAGATCAGCAGGCGCCGGAACACCGATTGCTGATCGTCGTGGGGTGTGTTGCCGATGACCAAGGCGCCGGCGATGTGCAGCGGGCTCATGACCACCACGGCCGCCGACATGACCACCGCGACCATGACCGCTACGACGCTGTCCGGTGACCCGCCGGCGACGCTCAGCGCGACCGGGATCATCACGCCCAGGACGGCGAGGGTGGAGGACTCCATGTTCGAGATCAAGCCGGTGATGTAGGAGACGACCAGGATCAGCAGTGCCGGGCTTCCGATTCCGCCGAGCGCGTGCTCGATGCTCGCCAGCGTCCCGATCGTGTTCAACAGATCCAGGTAGATCACCAGACCTGCGAGCAGGAGCACGACGTTCCACGGAACGCGCTTGATCAATTCTCCTTCGGGAGGCCGGAACGCGATCTGGAGCAGGAATGCCAGCGCGATCGCGGTCAGACCGACGTCCAGTTTGAACACCACGGTGATCACGACGAACAGCAGGAGCGAGGCGAGCGAGGCCGTCCTGTACCGAGGTGAGAACCGGGTTTGGGGGTCTTCCTGATCATCGTTTCCGACCGCCGGGTCGTGCCCCGGTTTGTCGGCACCGGTGGAGTGTCCGCCGCCGGCCGCCACCGCCACCGGTGTGCGTTGCTCGCTCAGCGCCGCCACAGCGCGGGTCGACCGGACACCGCCCTGCACGAGGAAGATTCCGGCCGCGACGACGACGTGCAGCGCCATCACGATCGCGTAGAGCTTCCACGGGTCGTAGGTCAACTTGGCGTTGCGCGCGAGGGTTTCCAGCAACGCCCCGGCGGGGCTGAGCGGGGAGAGCCCGGCCGCGTTGGATCCGAGTACGCAGATGACCGCCATCATGAGGTAGTTGAGCCGGTAGGTGCGCGCGATCCGCGCCAGCATCGGCAGCAGGAGGCTGATCGGCGCGGTCGGGAACGCGCCGATCGTGGACAACGCAGCGCCGAGCCCGAATCCGAGCCATGGGATGAGCCAATGCCTTGGCCCGATCGCCCGCAAGGCACGCTCCACCATCCAATTCACGGCCCCACTTCGCTCAGCGTGGGCGAACAGGAGCGTGACACCGACGATCAGGATCACCAGACTCGCCGGGAAGGCCTCCAACGTGTCCTTGACCGAGGTGTGGGTCACCGTGGCCAGGGCCAGGGTGGCGACCAAGGCGGCGATTCCGATGTTGACCTTGCGGAGGATCGAGACGGCGAGAATGGCGGCGAGCACCACAAAGGACGCGATCTGCGTGGGTGTCATGTGAGTCTTCCTTCGGTCCCCCGGGCGAATTCGACGCACACCGGACTGCCGGTGGCGATCACGGGCCCGGACTTCGCGAGGTCGCCGGAGGCAGGATCGATGGCGAAGGGAACGATCGAATCGCTGCGCTCGTTGGCGACCAGCAGGCGGCGGCCGGACGGGTCGAGCGTCATGAACCGGGGAAAATGCCCACCGCACGGAGTCCACCCGGCCGGTTCGAGCAGGCCGGTGCGCGGCTCGATGACGAACCGCGCCACGCTGTCGTGTCCCCGGTTCGAGACGTAGAGGAACCGCCCGTCCGGTGAGATGACGATCGCGGCCCCGCTCGTAGGCGGAGTCCGCGCCGGAACCGTCGGCACGGTCTGCTGCGGCTCCAGATCCCGTCCCGTGCGGTAGGTGGTCACCGAACTCGCCAGCTCGTTGACCACGTAGGCCATCGGCAGGTCGGGGTGTTCGACGAGGTGTCGCGGTCCCGCACCGGAAGCTGTCGCGGTGGCGGCCACGACAGCCGGCGCACTCCGGTCGAGGGAGACATCGAAGATCGTGTCCAGGCCCTTGTCAGGGATGTAGAGCCGATCACGTTCGCGGCTCATGAGCACCTGGTGCGGATGCGATCCCGTCTGCTCGGCGTGCGGACCCGGTGATCCGCGCAGTTCGACGGACGCCGTCACCTCGCCCAGCGCTCCCTCCGGGGTGATGGCGAGGAACGCGACTGTGCCGCTGGCGTAGTTGGCGACGGCGAGGGTGTTCTCGTCGACGACGGTGAGGTGGACCGGGTTGGCTCCGCCGCAGTCGACGGTGTTGACCAGCCGCGGAACGCCCTGCTCGTCCAGGACGAACGAGCTGGCCGTGGAGCCGTCACCGTGCACCGCGTAGAGGTGACGGCCCGTGGGTTCCGTGGTGAGGAAGGAGGGATTGGTGAGCGTGATCGTGTCGCGGTGGCGCCACGCACCGGATCGATCGATATCCCATGTGGACAGACCCGATCCGTGGCCACCACGCTCGGCGGTGGTCCGGCAGCCGACGAAGACTGTGGCGGTCATCGCACGCACACCACCGGCCGTTCGGAGTTGGTCAGGATGTACTGCACGTAGCTGCCGAGCAGCATCTTCATGGTCGCCGACCGGCGGCGCAGCCCGAGCACGATCAGCCGGGCGGATTCCCGGTCGGCGAGGTCCAGCACGAACTGCGCGGCGTCGTCGCCGGCTGAGTGGACGGTGCTCCGCGCACCCAGCTCGCGCGCCCGTTCCGTGAACCGCTCGGTGGTGGCCGACGAGACGTACGGGGGCCGGGCTGGGATATCGGAGGCACCGATGACGATGTGGAGCTGCTCGTCTTCATCGCTGTTGAGGGCCTCGATGGCCCAGTCCAGCGCGGCACCGCTTTGAGCGGATTCGATGGCGAACACCACGATGCTCATATGCCTGCTCCTGAGGTTCGTTGTTCTTTCACCGATCGGGAGGATCAGAAGAAGGGATAGGCACCGACCGCTGCGCCGACGAGCAGCATCACGAGTCCGGTGAGGCTGGCGCGCCAGATGGCTTTGCGCTGGTGGTCGCCGAGTTCGACCTTGGCGAGCCCGACGAGCAGGAGGAAGGAGGCCACCAGCGGGCTGGAGGTGTGCAGCGGCTGGCCGATGATCGCGGCACGGGCCATCTCCTCGGCGGTGATGCCGTAGTGCGAGGCGGTCTCGGTGAGCACCGGTAGTACGCCGAAGAAGAAGGCGTCGTTGGACATGAAGAACGTCAGCGGCAGGCTGAGCACGCCAGCGATTAGCGGGAGTGCGGGCCCGAGCGCGTCGGGGATGATGCTGACCAGCCACTGGGCCATCGCCTCGACCATGCCGGTACCCGAGAGCACTCCGGTGAGCACCGTGGCGGCGAAGACCAGCGAGACCACCGAGACGGCGCTGGAGGCGTGCGCCTTTACCTGGTCAGCCTGCTCGGCGACGCGCGGGAAGTTGATGACCAGACCGATCGCCGAGGCCACCATCAAGGTGACCACCGGCTCGACGACGTCGGCGACCAGCATCGTCATCATGGCCAGGGTCAGCGCGAAGTTGACCCAGATCAGCTTCGGACGCGCGTGGGGGCGTTCGAGGTGCTCGTCGATACCACTGCTGCCGGCACCACCGGCGGCCTTGGTGGACGTGGTCGTGGGTTCACCCGAGCCGACCGCGTGGACCGCGGCGGGCTGCTTGGCCTCGGCTTCCGCATCACTGAGCCCGACCAGGCCGAGTCGCTTTCGCTCCGAGCGGCCGAGGAAGTAGGCCAAGCCGACGACCACGACGATGCCGGCGGCGATCGCCGGGATCATGGGCACGAAGATGCTGACCGGCGAGACGCCCAGGGCAGCGGCGGCACGGACGGTCGAACCGCCCCACGGAACGGTGTTGAGCACCCCGTTGGCGGTCGCGGCGACCACCGTCAGCGTCACGGGGCTCATCCCCAGACGCAAATAGATCGGCAGGAACGCCGAGGTCACGATGATGAACGTGGTCGAACCGTCGCCGTCGAGCGAGACTACGCTTGTGAGCAGGGCCGTGCCGACGACCAGCTTCATCGGATCATGCCCGGCGAAACGAAGGATGGCCCGGATCAAGGGGTCGAACAGACCCACGTCGATCATCATCCCGAAGAAGATGATCGCGAAGAACAGCAGTCCGGCGTTCGGCGCGAGTTCCTCGAACGCCTCCATGATCATGTCGCCCATGCCGAGCCCGGCTCCGGCCAGCAGGCCGAAGGCCACCGGCACCAGGATCAGGGCCACGACAGGGGTCAGCCTCTTGCTCATGATCAGGTACATGAAGACCGTGATCATGGTGAAGCCGAGTACGACGAGCATCTTTGCTCCTCTGGTCGGTCACGCAACACGCGTGGCGCGGCGCGAGGTCGAACACCGCCGACGCACAAGCCGACGTACAGTGCTGTATACAGCGATGGCAGCAGAAGCTACACCGGGCCGGTCCGCGGGGCAAGACCCCACGGCGCTGCTAGGTTCGGAGCAACACCCACAGAGCGGAGAGAGGCTGACGTGACCAAGGGCAAGACCGAGGCGGTGTACACCCAGCTCAAGGAGCAGATCCAGGCCTGGGCGCTCGCCCCGGGAGCGAAGCTCAGCGAAGTCCTCATCGCCGAGCAGGTGGGCGCCTCCCGCACCCCCGTGCGCGAAGCGATCCGGCGTCTGGCTCGCGAAGGCCTCGTGAACTTCACCCCCGGCGAGGTCGCGCAGGTCGCACCGATCTCGTTGCGCGGCGTCCGCGCACTGTTCGAGTTCCGGATGATCCTCGAGCCGGCCGCCATCCGGATGGTGGCCCTCGACGGGCTCACCCGCCCTGACATCCTGGGCCCGTTCCGCACACTCGATCGCGAATTCGCCGACATCGCAGAGGATTTCAACGCGGATGAACCCGAGTTGGACACCGTCGCCACCCGCTTCTACGACCTCGCCGAACGGTTCGACCAGGCCGTGATCACCGCCTGCCACAACGAGCCCCTGGCCACGACCATCTCCGACCGGCGCGGGCAGTCCGCGCGACTCCGGGGTATCGCGCACAACGCTCGCGACCGCATGCGCCGGTCCCATTCCGAGCACCGCCGGATGTGCGAGGCGATCCTCGCCGGCGATCCGGACGCCGCGGCGCGCGAACTCTCGCACCACCTCGCCGAAACCCTCAGGACCATCATCGACGGCCTGACCAGCTCACTCGCCGGAACCGACGGCGTGGACATCGAAATCCTGCCATCGGCCTGATCACGCGGACCTAGCTCACAATCCCGAGTCTCTGGCGTCGCGCCCTCCGCTCTGTATACTGCCCGAAATACAGTTCTGAGGAGGAAGATGATGGTCTCGTGCACGGTCGAAGCGCCGGCGTTGACCGAGTTCGGCACGCGCGTCCTCAGGACGCTGGGCGTTCCTGAACACGACGCCCGGCTGCTTGCCGACAGCCTCGTCGTCGCCGAGCTGTGGGGCCATTCCTCACATGGCCTGCTGCGACTGCCCTGGTACGTCGCCCGCCTGCGCAGCGGTGCGATGCGCGCCGCCGGGGAACCGGAGATCGTTACCGACACCGGCCCGTTGGTCGTCCTCGACGGTCAGGACAGCATCGGCCAGGTCGTCACCGACCGCGCGGCGAGTCTGGGCGTCGACCGGGCGAAGGCGCACGGGATCGCCGGTATCGCAATTCGCGACTCCAACCACTTCGGCACGGCCGCGTACTTCACCCGCCGGATCGCCGACGCCGGGTGCCTCGCCCTGCTGGCCACCAACGCCAGCCCGGCGATGGCCCCGTGGGGCGGCCGGGAGAAGTCCGTCGGCACCAACCCGTGGTCAATCGCCGCGCCCGCCGGCTCCTACGGCACCGCCGTAATGGACATCGCCAACACCGCGGTCGCGCGCGGCAAGATCTACCTCGCGAAGGAGCGCGGCGAGCCGATTCCCGAAGGCTGGGCCGCAGACGCCGACGGCGTGCCGACCACGGATCCGCGCGAAGCGGTCGACGGCCTGATCCTGCCCATGGCGGGCCACAAGGGTTACGCGATCTCGTTCATGTTCGACATCCTGGCGGGTGTCCTGACCGGCAGCTCCTTCGGCGCCGACGTTGCCGGGCCATATGACCCCGAGCGCCGGTCCGGGTGCGGGCACTTCCTCATGGTCGTCGACATCGCCGCCGTGCAACCCGTGGAGGAGTTCACCTCCCGGATGGAATTCCTGGTCGCCGAGACGAAGGCCGTCCCCACCGCCTCGGGCGTTCCGGAGATCTTCGTGCCGGGCGAGATCGAGCAGCGCAACCTCGCCCGCAACTCCGCCGCCGGCATCACGCTCCCGGCCAAGACGTGGCAGGACCTCGGCGAACTCGCCGCCTCCACGGGCGTGGCCATGCCCGAAGCTAACTGACCGATCACCCGAGAGATCAAGGAGTCACCCATGCTCGCGCTCGTCGTCTCCCTGCGGGTCAAGCCCGGCCACCGGGACGCGTTCCTGGAGGCCATCAGCAAGAACGCCCATTCCACGTTCCACGACGAACCCGGCTGCCATTACTTCGACGTCAACGTCGACACCGCCGACGATCATCACTTCGTCTTCTACGAGCTCTACACCGATCAGGCCGCGGTGGAAGCGCACCGGACGACGCCGCACTTCGCCGAGTGGCGCAAGGCCGTCGCAGAGCACGTCGTGCCCGGAAGCCAGAACAACACCCTCGCCGAAACCCTGCGCCACCACGCGTGAAACCGATCCCTCCTCGTTGAGAGGCCTCATGAGCACCACGATCACCACCATCAACCCGGCCACCGGCGCCGAGATCGCCACCTACCCAGGTCACGACGCCGAGCACGTCGAGGCGGCCCTCGCCGCCACCCACGAAGCAGCGGCGAAGTGGGCAGCCACCCCGCTTCAGGACCGGCTTGCCCTGCTCGCGAAACTCGCCGACTCCCTGCGCGCGCACTCCGCGGAGTACGCGGACCTGATCACCCGTGAGATGGGTAAGCCGCTGGCCGAGGCCGCCGGCGAGATCGAGAAGTCCGCCGTCACCGCCGACTACTACGTCGGCACAGCCCCGGAGATCCTGGCCGACGAGCCGGTCGACATCGACGGAGCCCGGGCCTGGATCGGCTACGAGCCGATCGGCGTGGTCTACGCGGTCATGCCGTGGAACTTCCCGTTCTGGCAGGTCATGCGCTTCGCGATCCCGACGCTGGCCGCCGGGAACGCGGTGCTGCTCAAGCATTCCCCCAACGTCACCGGCAGCGCGATCGCCATCGAGCAGCTGCTCGTGCGCGCGGGCTTCCGGCCCAACCTGCTCACCACGCTCGTCATCCCGGAAACCGAAGTCGCCGCCGTCAGCGAGAAGCTCATCGCCGATCCGCGGATCGCCGCCGTCACGCTGACCGGCAGCAACCGGGCCGGTGCCGCCGTGGGTGCGCTGGCGGGGCGCGCGGTCAAGAAGTCCGTTCTGGAGCTCGGTGGTTCGGACGCGTTCGTGGTCCTCGACGACGCCGACATCGAGGCTGCATCCACCGCTGCGGTCAAGGCGCGCTTCACCAACTCCGGGCAGAGCTGCGTCTGCGCCAAGCGCTTCCTGGTCGCCGACAGCATCGCCGAGAATTTCACCCGGCAGTTCGTCGACAAAACCCGCGCACTCACCGTGGGAGACCCCACCAATCCCGGCACGCAGGTCGGCCCCATGGCACGAGCCGACCTGCGCGACCAGCTGCACCTCCAGGTGGAGAAGTCCATCGGCCAAGGCGCCCAGCTGCTCACCGGCGGAGAGCCGGTCGACGGCCCCGGAAACTGGTACCAGCCCACCGTTCTCGCAGGTGCAGGCCCCGGTGTCACCGCCTTCGAGGAGGAGACCTTCGGCCCGGTAGCCGCGATCGCCACCGCCACCGATGACGACGAGCTCGTCGCGCTCGCCAACTCCAGCGACTACGGCCTGGGCCTGAGCATCTGGAGCACCGACACTGACCGCGCGATCGCGGTCGCCCGCCGAATCACTTCCGGCGCCGCGTTCGTCAACACCGTCGTGGCCTCCGACCCGCGCGTCCCGTTCGGCGGAACCAAGCACAGCGGCCACGGCCGCGAACTCGCCACCGCCGGCATCCGCGAATTCACCAACGTCCGCACCTACTGGGTCGCGCACTGACCACCCCGGAACCAGACAGGAGCACCATGTCCACCGAAACCACCCCCAACTGCGGCACCTTCCCGCCGTGCGTCCTGCACACCGCCGGCCTGGAGTCCTTCTCACGCGGCGGCGGGGCCCGAACCATCCCGTTGGTCACCAAGGCGCGCGGAGCCGAGATCTTCCTCAACGGCCAGACCCTCTTCGAAGGTGGCGCCGGTATCCCGCTGCACACCCACAACTGCCCGGAAAGCGTCGTCATCCTCGAAGGTGACGCCGTCGTCGAAATCGACGGTGAGGAGCACGAACTCACCACCTTCGACACCACCTACGTCGCCGCCGGAGTCCCCCACCGCTTCCGCAACGCCTCCGACACCGCCCCGATGCGCATCCTCTGGACCTACGCCTCGGTCGAAGCCACCCGCACCATCGTCGAAACAGGCATCACCACCCGAGTGGACACAGAACACGCCAAGCGCTGATCTGCGGCCGGGTACCGCCGGGTTGCCGCCCGTACCGGCAACCCGGCGGCTACCAGGTACGTGCGATGTGCTGGAGGCGGTCGCGGACGCGGAGCACGTCGGGGTTGACCTCGGCGCCCGGACGTTGCACGAGGAACAGGGTGTTCAGCGGTGGTTCCTCGGGCTCGTGGAACTGGACAAGGCGTCCGGTATCGAGGTGTTCCTGGCACAGCGAGCGCGGCAGCACGCTGCACCCCGCACCGGAGTTGACCGCAGAGAGAACCGCGTAGAGGTTGGGCACGGTCAGCGCGGCTCGGGTGGTGAGCTGCTTTCCAAAGATCGTGCGCCAGTACCGGCGCACGATCGGCAGGTCCTCGGCATAGGTGACCAGCGGAACTTCCCGCAACGCCGCACACAGATCCGCGCCGTCGCCGATGCGCTCGGCCCAGGTTGGGGCGGCGACCAGGACGTATTCCTCGTCGGCCAGCGGAATCAATTCCAGGGCACGCCCGCGCGGGCGGCGGGTGGTGATGACCAGGTCGTGCCGGCCGGCGCGCAGCTCCTCCAGCAGCGGCTCGGGAAGACCGTGCGTCACCCGCAGCTGCACCCCATCGGTGACCAGCGGAGCGAGCGCGGGCAGCACCCGCACGCACAGCAGCTCCGACGGCCCCGCCAGATGCACCGGCTCAGCCTGTGCCGACGCCCCGTCCAGGGCGGCCAGGGAGTCCAGCGGTCCCGCGATCTGCCCGGCCAGCTCGTGCGCGAGCGGGGTCGGCTCCACACCACGCGGCGACCTCGTGAACAACTCCCGGCCCGTGTGCTGCTCCAACGTCCGGAAACCGTGCCAGAGCCTTGTCGGCTCTGTCCAAGGTTTCGTGATCGACTGTGGCGATCCGGGCCGGCCCTGAGGTTGAGCGGGTTTGATGTGATCATCTTCGCCGTGTGATCGAGTGGCTGGACGTTACCAATTGACAGTCCCTTCCCTTGCGGATTGAAGCGGTGGTGGCAACTCGCCTGATCACGACAGGGTTGTGACCATGACGAGGTTCCCGGATCGGTCACCGGGAACGGCAGCCGGGACACATGTTGTCGCCGGTAGTGCTGTGGCGGTGCCGGTCGGCTGGTGGTGCAACGTGTCCGTGTAGGTGCCAGTCGCGACCGTCGTAGGACCAGTGCAGCAGGTCTTCCTTCCAGGGCTGGAAGAGCAAGAACATTCGTTCGTGTAGTTCGGTTTGGATGGCGTAGAACGCATGGAGGCGTATCCATGCCCGCCGCCACAGGTCGAGTACCGAGCGGCGGCGGGGCGGCGAACGCCGTTCGCGCATGGCTTGCACACCTCGTCGCGTTGCCTGCTGGTGGCACCGGGCGGCATGTGCACCGTCACGGAAAGAAGCAGGCACACCGTGCTCTCTTGCGTTCTCGTGCATGCTTCCACGATCCGTAGCACTCTCACCGGGGTCTTGTACGTTTGATGCATGCTCGATTCGGTGCGGGCGTGGCACCCGCATGTGCCGGCAGTGCAGGAGGTCCTGCACGCGACGTTCGAGCAGCACGCCTACCCAGCACACACTCACGATTCCTGGACAGTCATGATCATCGATGTCGGCGCGGTCGCCTACGAGCTGGACCGCACCGCACATCACGCGACGCCGGCGTCGGTCACGCTCCTACCACCGCATGTGCCACATGATGGGCGTTCGGCCGTCGCCGGGAGGCCCTTCCGCAAACGTGTCCTCTACCTCGAGGAGGCTTGGCTGCCGGCTCGTGCCGCCGATGCCGCCGTTGCGAGTCCCACACTTCGCGGTTCCCAGGCAGTGTCCACCGTAGTCGGCATCCATGCCGCATTGCGCTCTCCGGAAGACGGGATGGCCGCGGAGTGCGGCGTTCTCGCGCTACGCGAGATCGTGCAGACCTACCTTGGCGCGCCGCCGCCGACGACACGGGATGCGCCGCTGGCCCGCCGGCTGCGCATGATGCTCGACGACCGGCTGGTGGAGTCGTTCACCATCGCCGAGGCCGCCCAGATCCTCGGGACGCACCCGAGCCACCTGATGCGGGCGTTCTCCCAGGCATACGGAATCGCTCCCCACCGTTACGTCACAGGACGCAGGGTGGATCGCGCTCGGCGGCTGCTACTGGCAGGGCGCCCGCCCGCTGAGGTCGCTGCCGAGGTCGGATTTCATGATCAGCCACATCTCACGCGTCACTTCCGCCGGGTCCTCGGCACTACCCCGGGTGCTTTCGCAGCCCAAGCAAAACCCATGTGCGGCAGGCTGCGCCGAAACGACTCCCACTGCAACGGTCGCCGCCAGGTCGTCGAATAACGTCACTCGGGGGCTGCTCGGTGGGATCCCGCCGGTCATTCCGCACGATGCCGAGACACCCCGCTGACATGACCGGATCACGGAGAGGTGCGACTCGGTCCCGTCGGGTCAAACGGTGGCGTGCAACGGCGCCCCGCAAGAGCCGCCCGCCGATCGTACGGGCAACACTGTGGGCTGGCCGCGGCATTGGACGTGGTCGGTGAGCGGTGGGCGATGTTGATGTGGTTGCTGGGCATGCCGCATGACCGACCCGCATCCGCTTCGAACACCCCCTGGGGACATCGACTGCCCGAACGTCCAGGTCTGCGCATCTTGCAGATGTTCGACGCCGCGATCACCGGAAACCTGCGAGCCCTCTCCGTCATCGGCGAAGACATCACGCAAAGCGGTCACGTCCGCGCCGAACTCGGCGCGTGCGAATTCGTCGTCTGCCACGACATGTTCCGCTCCCGCGCCACCGAGCAGGCCGACGTCATCTTCCCCGCCGCCGCCTCCCCCTGGAGAAGGACGGCACCTTCGTCAACTCCGACCGGCGCTTCCAACGCGTCCGCCCAGCCCTGACACCACCGGTCGAGTCGATCGCCGCCGATGGCACACCTCCCTTCTGGTATTTCTCGATGCGCTGGGGAAGGGCGATGCGCGTATCCCGGGGTAGCTGGAGTGGCTGTAGCTCTGGCAGATGCGTGAACATGTGCTCGTGCAGTCAGAGCATGAACCGCGGTTCCAGCCCGGAACCAAGCGTTGAGGTGGAGCGCCCGATGGCAGCTTGTGGCCGGACTTTGCCCGGGATCGGTGGAAGTTCCTCCGGCAGGGAGATCACCTCGAGGTCGCAGGCTTCCAGGCCTGGCGAACCCCGCGGTCCGGACAGCTCCGGGGATGATCAACTGCTTCGTCCCCTTGGTCAGCGGGCCTACCGAAAATTCGGTCTCCCCTGAGTGGGAGTCCTGTTTTCTTCGCTGACCGGCTGCCATCAGAGCACGCTTCACTGCCCGGAGGTGACACCGACGAACACCCCGGTGAAAAGATCGGGAAGCATGCGACCGTATTGCGAACACAACCGACCCAAAACCGAAACCGGCGAGTTCACCTTTCGGTGAACTCGCCGGCCGCAACGGCAGGCTGACAAGACTTGCTCCTGCAGCCCCTTGACCTCAGGTGATGCCCGAAGACGTGACCGTCCGCTGGAGCGGCCCCGAAGGTCGTCGGAAATAGGCGCGTCCTCGTCCGGCGCATCGCCCCACCACGCCGCCATCGGATGGGGATGGTCAGGTGTTGCTGGGGAATCCGAGGTCGATGCCGCCGTCGCTGGGGTCTGGCCAGCGGGTCGTCGTGACTTTGCCTCGGGTGTAGAAGCGGATTCCGTCGGTGCCGTAGATGTGGTGGTCACCGAACAGCGAGTCCTTCCAGCCGCCGAATGAGTGGTAGCCCACCGGAACGGGGATGGGCACGTTGATACCGACCATGCCGGCTTGGACTTCGAGTTGAAAGCGGCGTGCTGCGCCGCCGTCGCGGGTGAAGATCGCGGTGCCGTTGCCCCAGCGGGAGGAGTTGATCAGGGCGAGCCCTTCCTCGTAGGAGGAGACTCGGACGACGGACAGGACGGGGCCGAAGATCTCGTCGCGGTAGGCGTCCATGTCGGGGGTGACCTTGTCCAGCAGGCTCACGCCGACGAAGAACCCGTCCTCGTGCCCATCGACAACGAAGTCGGTGCCGTCGACGACCACGCCGGCACCCTGCTCGCGGGACTTCGGAACGTAGGAGGCGACCCGATCCCGGTGTTCGCGGGTGATCAGCGGGCCCATCTCCGAGGCAGGGTCTGCGCCCGGCCCGATGGTGAGGTTGCGAGCGCGTTCGGCGATCTTGTCGACGAGCTCGTCGCCGATCGGGTCGACCGCGACCACCACCGAAACCGCCATGCATCGCTCCCCAGCCGAGCCGTACGCCGCGGAGACTGCCGCGTCAGCGGCCTGGTCGAGGTTGGCGTCCGGCAGCACCAGCATGTGGTTCTTCGCCCCGCCCAGCGCCTGCACCCGCTTGCCCGCCGCACCAGCGGTGTCGTGGACGTGCTTGGCGATCGGGGTCGACCCGACGAAGCTGACCGCCGCAACATCCGGGTGGGTCAGCAGGCGGTCCACTGCGGTCTTGTCGCCGTTGACCAGGTTCAGCACGCCTTCGGGCAGCCCGGCCTCGGAAGCCAACTCGACCAGCCGCAACGTGGCCGAAGGGTCCTTCTCGCTGGGCTTGAGCACGAAAGTGTTGCCGCAGGCGATGGCCAGTGGGAACATCCACAGCGGCACCATCGCCGGGAAGTTGAACGGCGTGATGCCGGCGACCACCCCGAGCGATTGGCGGATCGATTCCACGTCGACCCTGGTGGAGACCTGGGTGGAGGTTTCACCCTTGAGCAGCTGCGGGATCCCGCAGGCCAGCTCCACGATCTCCAGCCCGCGGGCGACCTCACCCAGGGCGTCGGAGTGGACCTTGCCGTGCTCGGCGGTGATCAGCGACGCGATCTCGTCGCGGTGGGAGTTCAGCAGTTCGCGGTAGTTGAACAGCACCTGCGTACGCTTGGCCAATGACGCGGTGCCCCACGAGGCGAACGCCTTCGCCGCCGACTCCACCGCAGCGTCCACTTCGGACACATCAGCGAAGGCGACCTGCGCGGTCTGTTCCCCCTTCGCCGGGTTCGTCACGACCCCGAACCGACCCGACACACCCTCCGCGGGCTTGCCGTCGATGAAATGGTTGATGGTGTTCAAAGCAGTTTCCTCACGATCTGGAGATCACAGGTGGTGACGCTGGGCACGCGCCTGGTCCTCGTAGCGCTTGCGCGCCAGTTGCGTGCTCTCGCGGGTGGAGACCTCGGCCACCGGCACGTCCCACCACGCCTCCGGCGGCAGCTGTGCCTTGGCCGGGTCGGTCTCGACGTACACCGCCGTCGGGTGCTCCGCGGCCCGGGCGGCGCGCAGGGCGTTGCGCAGCTGGTCCACAGTGGATGCTCGCAGGACGTCCATGCCGAGGCTCTCGGCGTTGGCCGCCAGGTCCACTGGTAGTGGTTCGCCGGTGAAGGCGCCGGTCTTGTCGCGGTAGCGGTAGGCGGTGCCGAAGCGCTCGCCGCCGACCTTCTCGGATAGGCCGCCGATCGAGGCGTAGCCGTGGTTCTGCACCAGCACCACGTTGATCTTGATGTCTTCCTGCACGGCGGTGACCAGCTCGGTCGGCATCATCAGGTAGGTGCCGTCGCCGACCAGCGCGAACACCTCACGCGAGGGGTCGGCCAGCCGGGCACCGATCGCCGCCGGGATCTCGTAGCCCATGCACGAGAAGCCGTACTCGACGTGGTACTGCCGCGGTTCCTTGGCGCGCCACAGCTTGTTCAGGTCCTCTGGCAGCGACCCGGCCGCGTTGATCACCACGTCGCGGTCATCGAGGACCTCGTCGAGCACGCCGAGCACCTCGGCCTGCCCCGGCCGCTCGTCCCCGGCCGCGCTTCGCGTCGTCCGCTCGATCACCTGCGCCCAGCGCTGCGCGCCGGCACGGTACTCCTGCACGTAGTCCTTGGACACGCGATGCCCGGCCAGCACCTCGGTCAGCTGTTCCAGCGTCGCGCGCGCATCTCCGATCACCGGGGTCGCCGCCTGCTTGTGGGCGTCCAGCGAGGTGATGTTGACGTTGACGAACCGGACGTCCGGGTTGGCGAACAGGGTCCGGGAAGCGGTGGTGAAGTCCGAGTAGCGGGTGCCGACGCCGATGATCAGGTCCGCGGCGCGGGCGATATCGTCGGAGACCGCCGTGCCGGTGTGCCCGATGGACCCCAGCTCGCAGGGGTGGTCGAAGCCGAGCGAGCCGCGGCCCGCCTGCGTCTCGGACACCGGAATTCCGGTGCTCTCGGCGAAAGCCCGCAACGCTTCTTCCGCACCGCTGTGGTGCACCCCGCCACCGGCGATGACCAGCGGACGCTTCGACGCCCGGATCCGCTCGGCGGCCTCGACGACCGACCGCGCGTCCGGCGCCGGGCGGTGCACCCGCCACACCCGCTCGGCGAAGAACTCCTCCGGCCAGTCGTACGCCTCGGCTTGCACGTCTTGGGGCAGCGCCAGGGTCACCGCGCCGGTCTCCACCGGGTCGGTGAGCACCCGCATCGCGTCCAGCGCGGAGGGGATCAGCGCTTCCGGCCGCCAGATCCGGTCGAAGTAGCGCGACACCGGCCGCAGGCAGTCGTTGACCGAGATGTCCCGGGCATGTGGGACCTCGAGCTGCTGCAGCACCGGGTCCGCAGGCCGGGTCGCGAAGATGTCGCCCGGCAGCAGCAGCACCGGCAGGTGGTTGATGGTGGCCAGGGCGGCACCGGTGACCAGGTTCGTCGCGCCCGGCCCGATCGAGGTCGTGCACGCATAGGTCGACATCCGGTTGCTCTGGCGGGCGAAACCCACCGCCGCGTGCACCATCGCCTGCTCGTTACGCCCCTGCAGGTAGGGCATATCGCCTTCGGTCTCCAGCAGCGCCTGCCCGATTCCGGCGACATTGCCGTGGCCGAAGATGCCCCAGCAGCCGGCGATCAGTCGGCGCCGTTCGCCGTCGCGTTCGGTGTGCTGGTTGGCGAGGAACCGCACCAGCGCCTGCGCGACGGTCAACCGCCGGGTGGTCATCGTCCCTCCACTGTGGTCTCTTCAGGTGCGGTGTAGAGCGGCAGCCGCGGGTCCACCTGCTGCTCGGCCCAGATGTCGCGCACCCACGCGTGCGCGGGGTCGTCGCAGATCAGCCAGGCCCGGTCCGGTGACGGACCGGCCATCACGTTGAGGTAGTACATGTCGTAGCCGGGCACCGCCATCGACGGCCCGTGCCAGCCGTCCGGGATCAGCACCACGTCCCCGCTGCGCACCTCGGCGAGCACGTCAGTCGTGCGGTCCGGACCCGACGGGTAGACCCGCTGGTACCCGACGCCCGGGCTGCCGTGCGAGTCGGCGATCTCGAAGTAGTAGATCTCCTCCAGCTGCGACTCGCCCTCTCGCTCCACGTCGTGCTTGTGCGGCGGGAACGACGACCAGTTCCCCGACGGCGTGAGCACCTCGACAGCGATCAACCGATCCGCCTCGAACACGTGCGCCGCACCGAAGTTGTTGACCTGCCGGCTGGCCTGCCCCGCACCGCGCAGCTCGACCGGCACCCCGGAGGCCGGGCCGTAGCGCGCGGGCAGCCGGTTCTCGCACCGAGCACCGGTCAGGGCGAACCGACCGCCGGAACCGCTGCTGATCCGCACCTGCGCATCCCTTGGTGCATAAGCGAAATCCGTGACACCGTCGAAGACGCTCTTGCGCCCGGCCAGCTCGAACGTCTCGCCGTCGCAGACCACCGTGCAGCCGCCTGCCAGCGGCAGCACGATCCATTCGCTGTCACCGGTGGCCAGATCGTGGTGCGCACCGGCTTCGAGTTCGAGCACCCGCAGCGACGAGTAGCCCCATCCCGCGGACTCCGGGTCCACGCAGGTGCCGTACTCCCCGCGCGCCGTCGTACCCGCGGGACAGTAGAAACGCTTGTCAGTCAACGCTGGTCCTCCAAGCTCGGGGGGCGGGGCGTCCCCGCAGTTGCAGTCACAGCAGCCCGACCGCGGCGTCGACGGCGCCTGCGACGTCGTCGTCGTGCGGGTACAGCAGGGTCCGGCCGACGACGAGTCCGCGCACGTTCGGCAGTTGCAGCGCCTTGTGCCAACGCTCGTGGGTCGCCGCCGGGTCGGTCGACACCTCACCACCGAGCAGGACCGTCGGCAACGTGGTCGCCTCCAGGGCGCGACCGATCTGGTCGATGTCGTCGACCACCGGCACCTTCAGCCAGGTGTGTGCCGAGGTACCGCCGAGGCCTGAGGCGATGGCGATGGAGCGAGCGACCGCCTCCACGGACAGGTCGTTGCGCACCTTGCCGTCGACTCGGCGCGAGATGAACGGCTCGACCATGGCCATCAGTCCGTGCTCGGCGAGCTCGTTGATCGCGTTCGCCGCGCCGTGCATGGTGTTCAGCGATCCCGGATCGCTCATGTCCAGGCGCAGCAGCAGCTTTCCGGCGTCGAACCGCAGCCGCTCGATGTCCGCCGCGCGGTGTCCGGTGAACCGGTCGTCGAGCTCGAAGGCCGCCCCGGCCAGGCCACCGCGGTTCATCGATCCGATGACGACCTTGTTCTCCAGCGCCCCCAGCAGCAGGAGGTCTTCGAGGATGTCGGCCGTACCCAGCACGCCATCGACACCGGGTCGCTGCAGGGCGATGCAAAGCCGCTCCAGCAGGTCGGCGCGGTTGGCCATCGCCAGCGGGTTGGCACCGGCGCCCAGCGCGCCGCGTGCCGGGTGGTCGGCGGCCACGATCATCATGCGGCCGTTGTCGCCGAGCAGGGGTCGCCGGGATCGGGCCGCAGCCGCTTCCGCGATCGCCTCGGGCCGCGTCGCGCGCACCCAGGTGAGGTCGGTGATGCTCAGATCAGACACGGTGCTCACTTTCGTTGCCGCTCAAGCGCTTTGCGCTCGGCGATTGGGATTCGGGGACAGCATGGCCTCGACCTCGTCGGCATAGGGCATCGCTGACGAGCAGGCCAGGCGAGAAGCAACCAACGCGCCGGCGGCGTTGGCGAACCGCATGGTCCGCTCCAGTTCCCAGCCCTCGATCAGACCGTGGCACAGCCCCCCGCCGAAGGCGTCCCCGGCGCCAAGCCCGTTGACCACCTCGACCGGCACCGGAGGCGCGACCACCTCCGCGTCGCGAGTGCGGGCGAGCACGCCCTTCGGGCCCTGCTTGACGACTGCGAGTTCCACGCCGGCGTCCAGCAGCAGCTCCGCCGCCTTTTCCGGATCGCGGCTGCCAACGGCGCGCTCGACCTCGTCAAGGTTGCCGACCGCCACGGTGACGTGCGGCAGCGCCGCCTGGTACCAGCTGCGGGCCTCGTCGTGGTCCGGCCAGAACATCGGCCGCCAGTCCAGGTCGAACACCGTGGCGCCGCGCTTCGCCCGGTGCCGCAACGCCGCAAGCGTCGCAGAACGGCTGGGCTCCTCGGCCAACCCGGTGCCGGTCATCCAGAAGATGCGGGCCTCGACGATCGCGTCGAAGTCCAGTTCGTCGGCGTGGATCTCCAGGTCCGGCGCCTTGGGCTGGCGGTAGAAGTACAGCGGGAAGTCATCCGGCGGAAAGACTTCGCAGAAGGTCACCGGCGTCGGGTACTGCTCGACGGCGCTCACCCAGCGGTCGTCGACGCCGAAGCCCTGGAGCGCCTGGTGGACGTACTCGCCGAACGGGTCGGCCCCGGTGCGGCTGATCACCGCGCTGCGGTGGCCGAGCCGGGCGGCCGCGACCGCGACGTTGGTCGCGGTGCCGCCCAGGTACTTGCCGAAGGACTCCACCTGCGGCAGCGGCACACCGGTCTGCAGCGGATAGATGTCCACCCCGATGCGGCCCATCGTTATGACGTCGAAGGGGCTGCTCATGCCAGAGACCTCCGGAGGGGAATCGCGGGCCGTCGAGCGGCCGGAACGCGTGGTGACTCCTGTCTACTCGGCGCTCCGAACAACTGTCAAGACTTTGTCAGTACATACTTACTTAAACACGTCCGGTGGTCTTGATATCATGTGGGGGTGACCTCGACGCGCCGCCGATCCCCGGAGTCCCCATGGGATCCAGCCACCCAGATCTCCGTGGACCACCGCAGCCCGGTGCCGCTGTACTACCAGGTGGCCAGTCAGATCGAAGAAGCGATCGACTCCGGCGCACTACCCGTGGGCGCGCGACTGGACAACGAGATCGAGCTCGCCGCCCGACTCGGCCTGTCCCGCCCGACGATCCGGCAGGCGATCGGCTCCCTGGTCGACAAGGGGCTGGTGGTGCGCAAGCGCGGCGCGGGCACCCAGGTGGTGTTCAACCGGGTCAAGCGATCGCTGGAGCTGAGCAGCCTCTTCGACGACCTCGCCCGGATCGACCAGAAACCCACCACGAAGGTCCTCACCAACGAGGTGATCACACCCTCTCCCGAGATCGCGCACATCCTCGGGATCTCCGAGCAGGACAAAGCGCTGCACCTGGAACGGGTCCGCTACGCCCGCGGCGAGCCGATCGCCCGGATGCAGAACTACCTGCCCGCGGGCCTGATCGAGCCCGAGGACGACCTACTCGAAGAGCGCGGGCTCTACCAGCTGCTGCGCGCGGCCGGGGTGCACCTGCACGCCGCCCACCAGACGATCGGCGCGCGCGTGGTCGCCGAGGCCGACGCCGAACTGCTTGACGAACCCGTGGGCGCACCGCTTCTCACGATGGAACGCACCACCTACGACCAAGCGGGCAAGGTCGTCGAATACGGCTCGCACGTCTACCGCGCCTCGCGCTACTCCTTCGACCTCTCCCTGCGCGGCGACTCCTGAGGCCGCGAGTGCGCAACCGGCATGCCGCCGGTTGCGCACCCATCGGACGTTGCTCCGTACGTAAATATGTCAGGACTTTTTCTTGACAGGGTTGTCGCGGCGGTGAAAACTACCGACTACCGGACAGCGACGGATTCCTCGCCACTCCCATCGGCAGACGATCGGGTCGAGCACGCGAGCAGATCCCGCTCCGACAACACCATCTCCCCCACCTGAACACCCGGCCGGTACAGCATCGCCGCTCGCCGGGGGAAGGGCATCGATGAGCAACGGCAGCGCCGCCGGTAACCGCCTGCGAGTCGGTTCAGCACCGGACTCCTGGGGCGTCTGGTTCCCGGAGGACGACAAGCAGACCCCGTGGCACCGCTTCCTTGACGAGGTGTCCGAAGCCGGCTACGAGTGGATCGAACTCGGCCCCTACGGATACCTGCCCACCGACCCGGAGCAGCTGCGCGACGAGCTCGGCATCCGCAACCTGACCCTGTCGGCCGGTACCTGCTTCACCGGCTTCCACCGCGGCAATGCGTCTGGCGACCTGTGGAATGCAACCTGGGAGCACGTCAAGCAGGTCGCGGAGCTGACCAGCGCGCTCGGCGCCAAGCACATCGTCGTCATCCCGGACATGTGGCGCGACCCGGCTACCGGGGAGCAGCTGGAGGACCGCACGCTGAGCAACGAGGCGTGGACGGCCCTGGGCACGGGCACCAACCGCCTGGCCCAGGCGCTGCGCGAGGAGTTCGGCGTGCAACTGCAGTTCCACCCGCACGCCGACAGCCACGTCGACACCCAGGAGCACGTCGAGCGATTCCTGGAGATCACCGACCCCGACCTGGTGACGCTCTGCCTGGACACCGGGCACATCGCCTACTGCGGCGGCGACAACCTGGCGTTGATCGAAAAGCACCCCAGCCGCATCGGCTACCTGCACCTCAAGCAGGTCGACCCGGCAGTCCTCGCCGGCGTGCAGGCCGAGGACCTGCCGTTCGGGCCCGCCGTGCAGCGCGGCGTCATGTGCGAGCCACCTGCCGGAGTGCCGGACCTGGAGCCGATCATCAAGGCCACCGAAAACCTGGACGCCGATCTGTTCGCGATCGTCGAGCAGGACCTCTACCCGGTCGACCCGGACGTCCCGCTGCCGATCGCCCGCCGCACCCGCGACTACCTGACCCGCTGCGGCGCCGGCCGTTGAAGGATTGTTGTTGTGGTCATCTTGCGTAGGTGGTCACTGAGCGGAATCTCAGAACCCGCGGGTGGTCAACCTGCATACGTGGGCTAAGCGGCTGCGCCGCTTAAGAACAGCCCCTGCTCCCCAGTCGATAAACCTTTGCGGCACAGGAGGATTTCATGAGTGACCAGGACCTGCGGGTCGGTCTCATCGGCGCCGGGAAGATGGGCGCCGATCACGCCCTTCGCATCCACGAGCGAATCAGCAACGCCCGGCTGGTCGCCGTCGGGGATCCGGACATCGACCGCGCGACGCAGGCCGCAGAAAGCATCGGTGCTCGGGCCGAGCAGGATCCCTTCGAGGTGATCGACGCGTCCGACGTGGACGCTCTGGTGATCGCCTCGCCCGGGGTGGTACACGAGCCGCTGCTGCTGGCCGCGATCGACCGGGGTGTCCCGGTGCTGTGCGAGAAGCCGCTGACCCCGGACTCGAAATCCTCGCTGCGGGTGGTCGAAGCCGAGGAGGCGCGCGGCAAGCACTTGGTGCAGGTCGGGTTCATGCGCCGCTTCGACCCCGAGTACGCCGAACTGAAGCGAATGCTGGACGCCGGAGACCTCGGCCGCGCGCTGCTGCTGCACTGCGCGCACCGCAACGCCACGACGCCGCCCGGTTTCACCAGCGAGATGATGATCTACGACTCGGTGGTGCACGAGTTCGACACCACCCGTTGGCTGCTCGGCCAGGAGATCAGCGCCGTGTCGGTGCGGTGGCCGCACTCCTCTGCCGCTGCACCGGAAGGCCTGATCGACCCGCAGGTGGTCACCATCGAAACCACCGGAGGCGTGCTGGCCGACGTGGAGATCTTCGTCAACTGCGGGTTCGGCTACCAGGTGCGCTGCGAAGCCGTCGGCGAAAAGGGCACTGCGCTGATCGGTGCCAGCGGGGGCCCGCTCATCCACCAAAGCGGCCGCTGGGGCGGCAGCGTCACCGAGGACTTCCGAGGGCGCTTCGGCACCGCCTTCGACCAGGAGTTCCAGCGCTGGGCACGGGCCGCTCGCCAGGGCGGCGTCGACCCCGCCGCCGCGAGCGCATGGGACGGCTATGCCGCCGCAGCGGCGTGCGAGGCCGGAGTGCAGGCCCAGGCCACCGGCGAACGCGCCGCGGTCGAGCTCGTCGACCGCCCCAACTTCTACTCCTGACCCGTCATTCGAGGAGTCACCGTGAAAATCGCACTCGACCCGCACATGTTCCGGTTCACCCCGCTGCTCGAACTCCCCCGCCTGGTGGCCGAACTCGGCTACGAGTGGATCGAACTGTCCCCCCGCGAGGACTTCCTGCCGTTCTTCAAACACCCCCGCGTGGACGACACCACCGTCCGCAAGTTCCGCAAAGAACTCGATGCGGCCGGCGTCGGCGTCGCCTCGGTGCTGCCGCTCTACCGGTGGTCCGGCCCCGAAGACGAACAACGCGAAGCCGCCGTGCGCTACTGGAAACGCGCCATCCAGATCACCGGCGACCTCGGCGTCGACGTCATGGTCTCGGAGTTCAACGGCCGACCGGAATCACCCGACCGCAGCGAAGGGCAGTTCTGGCGCTCCATGGAAGAGCTGCTGCCGATCTTCGAACGCGAAGGCATCACCCTCAAGCTCGAACCGCACCCGGACGACTTCATCGAGGACGGCCACGTCGCCGTCGACATGGTGCGCGGCATCAACTCGCCGAACGTGCAGTTCCTCTACTGCGCCCCGCACACCTTCCACATGGGCAACGACGCTCCAGGCATCATGAAACGGGCGGGCGATCTGCTCACCCACGTGCACGTGGCGGACACCTTCGATCACACCGCCTCGTCCGGGCTGCGCTACATCGTCAACCCGCCCGGAGCCCCGGCTCGCATCCACCAGCACCTCGACATCGGGCAGGGCGAGGTCGACTGGGACGAGTTCTTCAGCTGCCTGCGCGACAACAACTTCGACGGAATCATGGTCGCCTGCGTGTTCGCCTGGGAAGACCGAGCCCGCGAATCCTCGACCTACATGCGCGAAAAGATCAACGAGTACGTCAAGGGCTGGTGACGACGCGCTGGCCGTGATTCTTCCGGGCCGCCATCGCAGCCCGGAAGAATCACGGCGGCGGGCCGGTCGTACCCCGCACGACGAGCTTGGGATCCACGACGATCTCCCGCGGATCGTCGCCCGGGTTCTCCAACCGGTGAACAGCGGCCTGCACTGCGTGCTGCGCCATCTGGTCGGCATCCTGGTGCACCGTGGTGAGATCGATGTGGGAGAGGTGCGCAAGGCGGCTGTCGTCGTAGCCCACGATGGACAGGTCGCGCGGCATCTCCACCCCGGCCCCCCGCAGCACGTGCATCAGGCCCATCGCGCAGCGGTCGTTCCCGGCGAGCAACGCGGTGGGCAGCCGACCCTGGTCGAGCAACGACCGCCCAGCCACCATGCCGGCATCTTCGTTGTGCGCACCCGCGATCACCCGGATCTCGCCCTGGAGCCCCTGGCGCCGCATAGCGTTCCGGTAACCGCGACGCCGGTCCGCGGAGCCGGGATCCTTGCCGCCGTCGACGTGCACGATGCGCCGGTGCCCGAGCTCGACCAAGTGGTCAACGGCCTGCCGCATCCCCTTGGCATCGGCAGTGTGCACGCTGTCCGCACGCGCTTCCGCGACGCGACATCCGACCGTGACGACGACGGCGCTCTCCCCCAGGTCTCGCAGGTACCGCGCATCCGCATTCGGTCCGAGCAAGATCAACGCCTCGCAGCGGTGACTGAGCAACGCGTCGACGGCCTTGCGCCCGTCGCGCGTCGGCCCGCTGGCCGACAGCAGGACGTCATAGCCGAGCCGTTCTGCCTCCGGGTACATCTCGTTGACGAGTTCGGCGTGGAACGGCTGCTCCATGTTCACCACCACGCCGATGGTCCGGCTCCGCCCCCGGGCCAACAGCCGTGCCGCGGTGTCGGGGCGGTAGCCGAGCTCGTCGGCCGCGCGCAGCACACGTTCGCGCGTCTGCGGCCCGGCACCTGGCTGGTTGCGGAAGATCAACGACACCAAGGTGCGCGACACCCCGGCCCGCACGGCGACGTCCCCCATCGTCGGGCGGCGCATCCGCGGCTCTCGATCGGCCAACGCGCTCCTCCCCCTTCCCGGAACGAAGTCCATGTAGCTATGTCTTGACAAATTCATGTGACCGGCAGCATAGTACGAGGCACTGTTGCGTAACAGTAGCGCGCGACAGGCAGGGACAGCCGAGGGCGCATCGACATCGTGACCCGAACGATGCGGCCACATCCGACACCAGGGCGTCCCGCGATCCGCTGACGCCACGCCGCGCACGAGACCGGCACCTTCCTCGCTGGGAAGCACTGCCGGCCACACCGAAGGACCTCCACATGCCTTTCACCCGAAACGAGACGACAAAGCCGTCCGTCCCACCGGATGCCAAAGGCCCGCACACGCGCCGACTGCGTACAGTCACCGTGATCGCGACCTTCGGCGGCCTCCTCTTCGGATACGACACCGGCGTCATCAACGGGGCCCTTCCGTTCATGACCGAAGACCTCAGCCTGACCCCGGCTACCGAAGGCCTGGTCACCAGTTCGCTGCTGTTCGGCGCGGCGCTGGGCGCGATCGTCGGCGGCCGCCTCTCCGACCAGCGCGGACGACGCCGCAACATCCTGATGCTGGCCGTCATCTTCCTGCTCGGCACGCTTGGCTGCACCTTCGCCCCCACCACCGCGATCATGGTCGCGTCCCGGTTCGTGCTGGGCCTGGCGGTCGGTGGCGCCTCGGTCACGGTGCCCACCTACCTTGCGGAGATCTCACCTGCCGAACGACGCGGACGGCTGGTCACGCAGAACGAGCTGATGATCGTCTTCGGGCAGCTGCTCGCGTTCACCTTCAACGCCGGGATCGCCGCCGCGCTCGGCGACAACGCGCACGTGTGGCGTTGGATGCTCGTGGTGGCAACGCTGCCAGCGGTGGTGCTGTGGTTCGGGATGCTGGTGATGCCGGAAAGCCCGCGCTGGCTGGCCTCCAAAGACCGCTTCGACGAAGCGCTCGACGTGCTCCGCCAAGTGCGCCCGGCGCAGCGGGCCGAAGCCGAGCTCGCCGAGGTTGAGCAACTGGCCATCGAGGACAGGCAGTCGCAGACCGGCGGCTGGCGGGACCTGGCCACACCGTGGATCCGGAAGCTGGTGCTCGTCGGGCTCGGCATCGCGATCGTGCAGCAGATCAGCGGCGTCAACACGATCATGTACTACGGCACGCAGATCCTGCAGAACTCCGGCTTCTCAGCCGACGGCGCGCTGCTGGCCAACATCGCCAACGGCGTGATCTCCGTGCTCGCGACCTTCGTCGGGATCTACCTACTAGGCAAGGTGAACCGGCGCCCGATGCTGCTGGCCGGCCAGATCGGCACGACCTGCGCACTGCTGCTGGTGGGCGTGGTCTCGCTGGCGCTACCAGAAGGCATCATTCGCGCGTTCATCGTCCTCGGCCTCACGGTGACCTTCCTGGCCTTCCAACAGGGCGCCACCTCTCCGGTCACCTGGCTGATGCTCTCTGAGATCTTCCCGCTGAAACTGCGCGGTTTCGGCTTCGGTGTCGCCGGATTGACCTTGTGGCTGACGAACTTCCTGGTGGGCCTCACCTTCCCGATGCTCGTCGCCGCGCTCAACATCTCGAACACGTTCTTCATCTTCGTCGGGCTCGGGATCGTCGCGATCACGTTCGTGGCCAAGTGGGTGCCCGAAACGCGCGGCCGCTCCCTCGAAGGCCTGGAAGAGGAACTGCGCACCAAGTACACCCAAACAGCCGTGCAAGGGAGTGGACGATGACTGTTCTCGTCGCGGTCACGGATTCCACCGAAGGCGACGTCGCACTGCGCACCGCCACCAACGAAGCCGCCCTGCGCGGCACCGGCCTGCTGGTGGCCAACCTCCGGCTCAACCCCATCGTCAGCCTGCCAACCGACGTCGACGTGCAGGTGGTCGACCGCGAACCCGGTGTCGACGTCGCCGACCACGTGCTCAACCTCCTGGATGAACACCACGAAGACGTGCACCTGCTCGTCATCGGCATGAAGAAGCGCTCCCCCGTCGGCAAGCTGGTCCTCGGCAGCCTCGCTCAACGACTCCTGCTGAACGCCGATGTGCCAGTGCTCGCAGTCAAAGCACCAGCCGAGCACCCCTGAACCGCGACTCCTCCCGCAAGGATCGACGCAGCGGTCAACCTCGAAACGATCTCGACCGCCCTGCAGATCATGCGCACAGCATTGTCCAGAGGTCGGTCGGGCCATCGCCGAGATGCCGACCGGACAGGGCGAGCGGCGCGGAATTTCGAAGCGCCGGCACACGAGTTGCGCAGCGAGATCGGCCTATGAGCATGGTCGCGGGGCATGTCCCCGCGACCAGCTGCCGGCGCGGGACGAACGTGGCTACCCGGAGGTTTCCCGGACAACGAGCTGGGCGGGCGTGACGATTTCGGCTGCCTCGACCGGATTTTCGGCGCGCATGATGGCGCGTTCCACGGCCGCTTCCGCCAAGCGGGCGGCGCCCTGGCTGGCCGAGGTGAGCTGGATCGTGGCCAGTGCCGCCATCCTGTGCCACCAACGTGGGCGCCGAGATGGATCCCTCGCACCTGATGTGGCAGGGCATGGACGTCGTCGCCTGCATCCGCCACCTCGGCCCGCTGGTCTTCCACGCCGCGGCCAAGGACGCGACGATCTGCCCCGGCGTCGACGTGCGCGGCGTGCTCGACACCTCCTTCGCGCGGGTGCCCGCTGACGCCCCCGGCAAGGTCCCAACCGGCTTCGGCTTCTGGTGCAACTCCTGGCCGGAGAACCCCGCTTGGAAATTCGTCGCGGTCGGCATCGGCCACGACATCGCCTACTGGACCGAATTCCTGACCGCGCTCGCGGAAGTCGACCCGGAGATGGCCGTCAACATCGAGCACGAAGACGCCGCCTACTCCCAAACCGAGGGTCTTGCCCTGGCCGCCAAGAACCTGCTCGCCGCAGCCGCGGAGCTGTGAACCCTTCCGTGGACGGGTGAAACCGATGCCCCCAAAGGGAATCCACCACGTGTCGTTGATTGTCCGGGACCTCGTCGACGCGCTGAACTTCTACGTCGGTGCTCTCGGCATGCGCCAGCGCACCGACCGGCCCGACTCGGCCGTGCGCGGCGCCTGGCTGGATGTCGGCGACCACCAACTCCACCTCATCGAGGGCGATACACCACCGGCCACCGGCCAGCACTTCGCGATGCACGTATCCGACTTGGAAGCAACGCGGAAGCTGCTCCGCAGCCGCGGAGTAGCAGTCAGTGAAGCGATTCCCATCGGAACGGCGAAACAGGCCTTCCTCCAGGACCCGTCGGGCAACGCCATCGAACTGCACGAAGCCAGCCCGGTCCCCACCAGCCGGGCCACAAAGCCAAGCACTGAAGCGCCGCAGCATCCACCCGGAGAAACATCGACCTGCGCGCGCGACAAGTCCGGCCAACAAGTCGATGAGCACTTGTAGATCCACTTTGGACAGAACCGTCGACCTCTTGCCCCACCACAGGCATATCGAAACCCCCAACGACGGAGGGTCGCCCTGATGAGCAGCACTCGAACGCATCACAGACATCCGGCACCCCAGCCGACCGCACCGGCCCGCACACCAAACGCTTGGCGATGGCGGCCGTCGTAGCCACCTTCGGGGGACTGCTGTTCGGCTACGACACGGGCGTCATCAACGGTGCTCTGGAACCGATGAAGGCCGATCTGGGACTCACACCCGTCACCGAGGGCTTCGTGGTGAGCATCCTGATCTTCGGCGCCGCGCTCGGTGCGGCGATCGGTGGGAAGTTCGCCGATCGGCAGGGTCGCCGGCACAACATACTCCTACTCGCCGGCATCTTCATCGTCGGCACTCTCGGGTGCGCCCTGGCGCCGACGTGGCAGGTGCTCGCGGTGTTCCGCTTCGTCCTCGGCTTCGCCGTCGGCGGCGCGTCCACCACCGTCCCCGTCTACCTTGCCGAGGTGTCCCCAGTGGAGCGCCGTGGCAGCCTGGTGTCCCGCAACGAGGTCGTGATCGTGTCAGGCCAGTTCGCGGCCTTCCTCGTCAACGCGTTGATCATCAACGTCTGGGGTGAGCACGCGTCGGTGTGGCGCTACATGCTGGCGGTGGCCGTACTCCCGGCGATCGCACTGCTCATCGGCATGCTGCGCCTGCCGGAAAGCCCACGCTGGCTCGCCGCCCAAGGACGCGACGCCGATGCGCTGGCAGTGCTCAAGGAGGTTCGGTCCCCGCAGCGCGCAGAGGCCGAGATGGCCGAGGTCCGCGCGCTGGCGGAGGAAGAACGGCAATCGCAGACCGGGGGCTGGTTCGACCTCGTGGATGGCAAACGCCGGTGTCACCTTCGGCTTCCCCCCAACAGTTGCCGCGCTGGGCATCGCCCCGACGTTCTTCGTCTTCGCCGGAATCGGCGTGCTGGGCATCGTCTTCGTCGCCACCCAGGTCCCCGAGACTCGCGGCAAGACCCTCTCGGAAAACCGTTGCCGGGCAACCGTAACGACTGCCGGGCGTACACCGAATCCGGTGTCGACCAGCACTGCACGGGCGCGAAAGTGATGACTGATGGCGGCTACCAAGGCTACCGTGAGGCAACCATGCCGTACCGCAAACCCGTCGACGGCACCGAACTTCCCGCATGGAAGGAAGAACTCAACACCGTTCACAAGCGCGTCCGAGCCCGCGTTGAGCATGCCCTGGCGCACATGAAGTCCTGGAACATCCGTCGCAACTGACGACGCGCGGTCGAGCCTGGTCACCTGCTGGTGGCCCGTTTGCTCGGCGCCAGCCGCAGCGAGGTGCTGACGACCGTTGTCCTCCCCGCAACCCGCGGGCACATCCTCACCGGGCTGCGAGTGACGCTCGGAGTCGCCTGGGGCGTCCTGGTGCCGGCGGAAATGCTCGGTGTGGACTCGGGCCTCGGCTACCAGGTCCTCAACGCCCGCAACCAACTCGCCTACGACCAGATGATGGCCGTGATCCTGGTCATCGGCGTGCTCGGCTACCTCCTCGACAGCGCCGCACGAGGCGCACTCGTCCCGCGGCGATGACTCCAACGGCAAGACGTCGTCGATAGCTGCCAGCCGGTTCGGCGAGGCAGGACCTTCCTGCAACCAGAATTGCGATGTACATTGTCGCAACCGCGCTTGCAGCGCGCTCCGCCTCGCATCGGAAGCAAGGGCCATGTCCACAGCACAGAACGACGAGATCCTCGGCGACGCCGACGCCCAGTGGCTGGGTGACGTCTTGCCCGACGTACCGCTTTCCAAGGCGCAGTCACGGGTGGTCGACGTGATCGCCCGCAATCCGCAACTGGCGTCCTACGCGGACATCGCCGAGATCGCGCAGCGGGCCGACGTCAACAACTCCACCGTGGTCCGCGCCGCCCAGACGCTGGGCTACCGGGGCTGGCCGGACCTGCAGCGCGAGCTGCGCTCCCGCTACCTGGTGCTGATCTCCTCCGAAGACACGCTCGTCGAGCACGGTGAGCACCGCAGCCCGCTGCACGACGCCCTGACGCACGACATCGACAACCTGCGCCAGACGCTGGACACCAACACCGCCGCCGACGCGGAGGCCGCCATCGCGGCGCTGGCCGCGGCGAAGTCGATCCTCGTGGTCGGCGTCGGCTCCTTCGCCGGGCCGGCCAGCGTCATGGCCCACCTGGGTTCCACCATGGGCTACCCGATCTCCCTGGAGAACCGGGCCGGCGTGCACCTGGCCACCGCCATCAACAGCCTTGGACCGGGCGACGTCCTGGTGGTCATCAACATGTGGCGGTCCATGAAGCAGCTCATCGCCACCACCGAGGCGGCCCGCGCCGCCGGCGCGACGATCATCGCGATCACCGACATGCGCCGAGGCCGGCTGGCCACGACCGTGGCCGACCACCTGCTGATCGTGCCATCGGAAGGCATCTCCTTCTTCCAGTCCGTCACCGCGGCGACCTCGGTCGTCTACGGGCTGCTCGCCGGGATGCAGGCGGCCCAACCGGAGCGCAGCCGCGCCGCGATCCGCCGCACCCAGCAGCTGTGGAAGGACCTGGACATCTACCTCGACTAGGACGAATCGGAACGTCCTCCGCGAAACGGAGCTCTGATGAACAAGCAAATCGCCGTCGTCGGCCTGGGGTCGATGGGCGGTGCCATGGCCTCCGCTCTGCACCAGGCGGGCTGGCAGGTGTCCGGCTTCGACCCCTCTCCCGACGCGCGTTCCGCTGCGGAAAGTGACGGCATCCGCACCGTGGACGATGTCGGATCACTGGCCGGAACGCCCTACGTCGTCCTGTCGCTGCCCTCCGCCCGGACCGTCGAGGCGACGGTCCCCCGGCTGCTGGAGAGCGCGGGCACGATCGCGATCGTCGACACGACGACGTCGGAGCCGGCCACCAGCGCCGAGCTCGCCGCCCTCGCCGCCGAACGTGGCACGGCCTTCGTCGACGCACCCGTCTCGGGCGGGCGCGACGGGGCCTCGACCGGCCGGTTGACCGCCTTCGTCGGGGCCACGGCGGAAGCCCTCGACGCGGCCCGGCCCGTACTGGAGACCCTGACCGGCGGTCAGTACCAGCACCTCGGCGGTCCCGGCTCCGGCAACGTCGTCAAGCTGCTCAACAACGTCCTGGCCGCGGCCAACCTGGTGTCCGTCGGTGAGGCCCTCGCCGTCGCGAAGGCCTACGGCGTGGATCCCGCCGTCGCGGCGGCGGGAATCAGCGGGGCCTCCGGTGGCAGCAAGGTCTCCGCCGCGATGTACCCGAACTGGGTGTTGTCCGGCAGCCACGACTCCGGTTTCTCCCTCGGGCTGATGGCCCGGGACGCCGCGCTGGCCATCGAGATCGCCGGCCAGCGCGGCGAGCAGCCAGACCTGCTGGCCGCCGCGAGCCAGCGCTGGCAGGACGCCCTCGCCCGCCTCGGCCCGAGCGCCGACTTCACCGAGATCGCGCGAACCGTCGCGCCCTCCCTCACTCCCGAAGGATCCCCTGAAGCATGAGCACCACCCCGACCACTTCTTCGGCCACCACTGCACGCCAGGCCTTGGATGCCGTCTTCCCGCAGGGCGTCGGAGCCTTCGTCGACGGCGCCATCGTCACTGGTGGCGGCGAGCGCATCACCCTCACCTCCCCCGCCACCGGCGAGGACTACGCCGACTTCGACGATCCCGGCCGGGAAGGCGCCGACGCCATCCTGACCAGCGCGGTCCGCGGGGCCGCGAAGTGGGCCGCGATGGACGCCTTCGAACGGGCCGCGATCCTGCGCGAGGTCTCCCGCACCGTCGCCGAGCACGCCGAGGAACTGGCCGTGCTGGAGTCCGCCACCACCGGAAAGCCGCTCCGGGACACCCGGGGCGAGGCGGCCAAGGTCGCCGAGATGTTCGGCTACTACGCGGGCTGGGCCGACAAGCTGATGGGCCGGACCATCCCCGTCCCCGGCAACTGGCACACCTACACCGAACGCGTCCCCTGGGGCGTCGTCGTGGCCATCACCCCGTGGAACGCGCCGCTGTTCACGGCCGGCTGGAACTCGGCAGCCCCGCTGGCCGCCGGCAACGCCGTCGTCGTCAAACCCAGCGAGTTCACCCCGGCGTCCACCCTCAGTCTGGCCCGGCTGGCGCACCAGGCCGGTCTGCCGGAAGGCGTCTTCAACGTCGCCGTCGGCCTTGGAGACACCGTCGGCGCCGCGCTCACCAGCGATCCGCGCGTCGGGAAGGTCTCGTTCATCGGCTCGGTGGCCACCGGCCGCCGGGTGGCGGTCGCGGCAGCCCAAGCCGGCATCCCGACCGTGCTCGAACTCGGCGGCAAGAGCGCCAACATCGTCTTCGCCGACGCGGACCTAGACCGCGCGGCCGACGGTGCCATCGCGGCCGTGTTCTCCGGCGCCGGGCAGTCCTGCGTGGCCGGCTCGCGGCTGCTGGTGCAGCGCAGCGTCCACGCCGAGTTCGTCGAGCGCGTTGCGGAGCGGGCGGCGCGATTGCGCCTCGGCGATCCACTCGACCCCGACACGGAGGTCGGCCCGATCATCACGGCACCGCAGTTCGCCACCGTGACCTCCCTGATCGAGGCGGGGTTGCAGGACGGCGGCCGCCGGGTCACCGGCGCGGAGCTACCCTCCGCGCTGACCGGCTCCGCGCTGGCGGCCGGCCACTGGGTCGTGCCCACTCTGCTGGACGGGGTCACCCCCGCCAACCGGCTGGAGACCAGCGAGGTGTTCGGTCCGGTGGTCGGCGCCGACGCCTTCGACACCGAGGCGGAAGCGATCGACCGGGCCAACGGCACGAACTTCGGCCTGGCGGGCGCCGTGTGGACCGGCGACGTGTCCCGCGCCCACCATGTGGCACGCTCGGTCAAGGCTGGCACCTTCTGGATCAACTCCTACAAGACGATCCACGTCGCCGTCCCCTTCGGCGGCTTCGGCGACTCCGGCCACGGCCGCTCCTCGGGCCCGGGCGTGCTCGACGAGTACACCCAGACCAAGGCCGTCTGGGTGCCCACCCGCGCCGCAGGCGCACCATTCCCGTCGCTCCGCTACTAGGAGGCGTGATGGAACCGACCCAGCAGAAAAAACGGTTCATCGCGGCGGCCCACCGCCGGAACCCCTCGCAGGAAGCAGCAGTCCGATGATCACTTCCGCCGCCCCGGCCAAGGCCGGAACGAAACAAACGCTGCCGATCGCCGCCCTGGCACTGATCATCGCGCTGTTCGTCCAGTTCGTCGGCCAACTCGAAGTCAACCTGGGCATCGGGTCCGTCATCATCTTCCCGATGGTGTGGGGGCTGGTCCTCGGCCTGCTGGTGTCAATGCAGCGGTTCAAGCCGCTCGGCCTGGACCTGCAGAAAGCGGCCTCGGCCTTGGTCGGCGTGGCGGTGATGCTGCTGGTGGCCCGGCTCGCCTTCAACATCGGCCCGAGCCTGCCGGCCCTGGTCAAAGCGGGGCCCGCCCTGCTGATGCAGGAGATCGGCCACCTGCTCGGGACGATCGCCCTCGCCCTGCCGCTGGCCGTACTGCTGCGCATGGGCAAGGCCACGGTCGGCGCCACCTTCTCCCTGGACCGCGAGCCGTCGTTCGCGATGGTCTCCGAGAAGTACGGGCCGGACTCGGACCAGTACCGCGGGGTGCTGGCGATGTACGTGTTCGGCACACTCTTCGGCGCGGTGTTCATCACGCTCCTGACGTCCCTCGTGGCGAACTGGCGGATCTTCGATCCGCTGGCGCTGGCCATGGGGGCGGGCGTCGGGTCCGGATCGATGATGGCGGCGTCCACGGCGAGCATCGTGGACGCGTATCCGGCCGAAGAAGAGGCCATCCTGGGCATGGCCGCCGTGTCGAACCTGATCACCACGATCCTGGGCGTGTACGTCGGGATCTACATCGCGCTGCCGCTGGCCGACCGGTTCTACCGGCTGCTCACCCGCAGCCGGGACACCGCCGCAGCTGAGTCGAGCGCGTCGGCGGCTTCCGCCGGTGCCGGGACGGACGAGGTCGCGGACAACCGCGCGTTCCGGGAGCAGGTCGCCGCGGCCTCCGCCCAGGTCACCCTGCCGCTGTGGCTGTCGCTCGGGTTGCTGACGGTGCTGGGCATCGGCACCGCCTCCATCGCGGCTGGCGCCTTGAGCTGGAAGGTCGTCGGCGGTTACGCGGTGCTCCTGGTCCTGGTCCTGCTCGGACTCCTCCTCGCGAAGGTGTCCCGGAAGATCTCGGCGATCGTGTGGATCACCACCGTGGGCGCCTATATCTCGAGCCCCTGGTTCCCCGGCGCCGAGGTGCTGAACCCGCTGGTAAAGTCGGTGGACTTCCTCTCGATCGCCACCATCATGCTGACCCTGGCAGGGCTGTCTCTGGGCAAGGACATCCCGCTGCTGCGGCGCATCGGCTGGAAGATCATCCCAGTCGGCCTGGTCGCGATCACGGCTTCGTTCCTCCTGTCGGCCGTGATCGCCGAGTTCGCCCTCGGCCTGTGGGGCTGAGCGATCCGCTGGGATCGATAGCCTGAACGCAGCGCGGTGGCACAGAACAGCAAGTCACCGGGTTGCGTGGCTGTGAGGATGAGGCCGTGCGGGAGAACGATCCGTTGATGGCGGGGCTGGTCCCCGAACCGGACCGGCACGTCCGGGTGCTGCTGGAATCCGGCCGCCCGAACGCCGCCGGCCTCGCCTTCGCACGGCTGATCGCCGACGGGGCGAACCACGTCGACGGCCCGTGGGACTCCGCCGTCGTGCTCGTGCACCGGGCCTACCTGGCGTGGCGGCTGGATCGGATTCCGCTCGCCCTCGACCTCGTCGCCGAGGGGTGGACCGGGCTCGACGTCGACCGGCCGCAGGGTGGCGCCGCCGCCCAAACCATGGGCATGCTCGGGGATCTGCTGCAGGCCGTCGGGCACCACGATGCCGCGTGCGAGCTCATCGCCCGGTCGGTTCAGGTCGCCCGGGGCTGCGGGGAGCCGGAGGTCCTCGCGCACTGCCTGGAACGGGATGCCAACTGCTGGCAGCTGCGGGCCATGGGGGCCAACGGCACCGCCGATAAGTGCTTCCGCACGGCGCTGGAACTCTTCGACGAGGCGCTGTCGCTGGCCTCCCCGGGACAGGTCCGCAACCGCGCGCAGGCCGGCAGCGCTCGGGCCCTGGCCGCCCTCGGGCAGGTCGCCGAAGCGGAGAGCCGCGCGGTGCAGGCTCTGACTGCGAGCGAGGAAGCGGAGGACCGCTACACCTCGGCGATCGCGAACTGGGTGCTCGCCGAGATCCGCCGGCACCAGCATCGCCTGGTCGAAGCCCGGACCTTCGCCGGCCGAGCCGTCGAAACAGCGGAATGGATCCGGGACACCAGGCTGCGGATGCGGTTCTCGCTGGCCCTGACCACGATCTGCCAAGCGCTGGACGACCCGGTCGGCGAGGCCGCCGCGTTGCGCAGCATGGTCGCCGCCAGCAGAACCGCGATGCGCGTGCTGCAGGTCGGGCTCGGTCAAGCCCTGGAGCAACGCCGCGTCGCCATCCAGGCGCAGCGCCAGGAGTCCGCTGCGCAGCAGGACGCGTGCCGGGACCCGCTGACCGGTCTGCTCAACCGGCGCGGTGTGGAGCACCGGGCCTCGACTGCCGATCAGGTCGCGGCGCGGTGGCTGGTCGTGATGGACATCGACAACTTCAAGGAGATCAACGACGCCGCGGGCCACACCGCAGGCGACGCCGTCTTGCAGGAGGTAGCCCAGCTGCTGCGGCGCGAGTGCCGATCCGACGACCTCGTCTGCCGGTGGGCGGGCGACGAGTTCGTGGTGCTGCTCGCCGACCGGGAACCGGATCCCAGCCCCGCCGGCCCCGAGCTGGCAGAGCGCATCCGCACGGCGGTGGAGACCCACGACTGGACGCCGCAGGTGGGCCCGAGAACCCGCCCACCGACCGTCAGCGTCGGCGTCGCCGCCGGGTCCACCCATTTCGATCCCCTCTTCGCCACCGCCGACCGCGCCCTCTACCGGGCGAAGCGCGCCGGCCGCAACCGGGTCGAGATCGACAGCACCCCGCCCCTTCCTCCAGCGCAGACCTGACCGCAGAACCGCGGTTCCCATGCCCTTGCCGACAGCCTCATCCGTCCTGGTGAGAAGCGGCGGGCGCGGCGTAGAGGCAGGTCGACCATAGTCGCTAGAACGGACGCTTTCGCTGCTATCGAGCGCCACGGCATGGTCATCGACTGTGATGTTTCTACTCGCCTATCTGGGTGTGACGAATGTGTTCGCCATGCTGCGCTGTTCCCGATGAGTGACCGGGACAAGGACGTCGAGATCCTCGCCCAGATCACGGTGCTAGAGCGTCAACAGCACCTGCTCCACGCGCTCTGGGAGTTCGAACGGTTCTACAACTCCCACTCCCATCAGGGCATCGCGAACGCTCGCCCGCTGCACCCATGCCCACACCCATGACCGACCCGCACACGATCACCCGCCTCGACACCCGACGACACGATCGCCTCGGCGGCATTCTCCACGAGTACGAGCACGCCGCATGACCTGCGCGGACGAGGTTTTCGACAAGGTCAGTACCGATGGCCAACAACCTGATGATCCGGCTCGCCCGGTCGATGGTCATCGCGGGCCAGACCCACATCTCCGCGTGATCAGCGCCAAGCGTCCAGCGCACACCGAAACCACCCACGCGGGTGAACAGCGGCGCCTCCCACAACGCGACCCCATTTCGCACCCGCGAAACCGGTCCTCGTCGGGTGGCCCGGGGGAATTGCACCCCCGGGCTCCCACCGAACGGAGCGTGACAGTCTCCCGTCACTCCGCTCTTCTCATCGTAATCCGGCGAACGTGCGCACCCATCGCCAGTGAGCGAACAGCTCGGGATCTCGATCGACGATCCCGAACCACCATCGCTTGAACCGCTTATAGGAGCGCAACCGCTTGTACTTCTGCCCTGCCCACCGCATCAAGTAGGTCCACTCGATCCTCCACAGTGGGCACCCCGAGCATCCTCGTGCCTCCCACTTTGGGGATCTCCACCGCCATCACCGGAGGCGGAAAGTAGCTCCCCGACGACATCCGATTCCAGATCTTGAAGAGACTATTCCTCAGATCTTCCTCGAAGTCCTCAATGGACTTCCTATCCACCCCGGCGGCACCTTTGTTGGCCTTGACCCGTCTGTACGCCTCCCACACCAGTTGCTTCGGTATCGCAAACGGCTTGCCCAACGGACCTGACCTGCTCACTCGTCTCCTCCCGGGACCAATCCCGGTTGCTCGTGCGAACAAACCATCAATGAGCCGGCCCCTTCGCTCCACCCCGATTACCAGGGCTTCGGTTCTATACGGCAGTCGTCGCACCTGTCGCACAGATGCACGCCGCCCATCACCCTGTCCACAGAGGACTTCTTGGCACTTCCGGCCCGTGCCGTGGGGCATCTCAGCTCTGACCGCCGCCACCGTCGGCCGGATCTCGGGCATCGACGATCTGCAGCTCGAACCCCCGCCCCCGGCGGTGCCATCACGATCTCGGGAAACGTGAACGTAGCGGGGTTCCCGGCCCGGGCAGCCGTCACCGTGACGGTCGCCGCCAGGAACGGCAGCGTCCGGATCGAACCGCAGGCGCTAGACCTGCGCCTGAGCAGATTGCCGAACCTCCCCATCGCCGTCGACGACCGGGGCTTGCTCTCGCACTTCGCCGTGAGCCTCGACTCGCCGGAGCTGCCGATGGGCTTCCGGCCCACCTCGGTGTCCGCCGAGCACGGCGCTCTGCTGGTCGACGCCACCGCCGATCACGTCAACCTGGGAGATCGGTGACCTCGTAGCGGCATCACGGGACCGACGCTCCGCATAAGAGCTCCAACGCGCGATCAGCGCCCCGTGGCTCCCCCTGCGCGGTGGTCAGTTCTGCGAGGGTTGTCCGGTGAAGTGCAGGCGGTACGAAGTGGGCGATTCGCCGAACTCGGCCTTGAACAGGCGGCTGAAGTGCGCGGCGTCGGTCAGGCCCCACCGGTCGGCGATCCACGAGACCGGGCGGTCGGCGTAGAGCGGGTCGACCAGATCGCGGCGGATGCGCTCCAGCCGGCGCGAACGGATCCACGCGGAGACGGGCTCGCCCTGCCCGGAGAAGATCGTGTAGAGGTGCCTGGTCGAGATGTGGTTGGCGCGCGCGATGGACGATGGGGTCAGCGCGGGATCGCCGAGGTGGTCGAGGATGTACTCGCGCACCTCCCGGGCGAGGCTGCGCGTCGGATCGTTCACCGTGCCGTGCCGGCGGTACAGCTCCTGCGTCAACATCGTCACGAGCAGGTCCAGCGCCGAGCCCACCAGCCGCGAGGCGCTGGTGCCGGCCAGCTGGTCCAGGTTCCGCCCGAGCTCGACGAAGAACGGGTTGATCACCTTTCCCAGGCCCGAGTCGCTCGGAAACCGGACTGCGGTGACCCGGTCGACCTCGTCCCGCGGCAGGTCCACCAGCTCGTGGGGGAACATGATGACCATCGCGTGGTTGTCCCTCGGGAACGAGAGCTCGTAGGGGTGGTGGGTGTCGTAGATGGCTAGGTCGCCGGGGCGCAGTTCCGCTCTCCGGCCGTCCTGTTCCAGCACGGCCGTCCCCTGCAGCTGCAGGCTCAGCTTGTAGAAGCGGCGGTCGCCCGGCCCGATCAGCTCCGGTGTCCGGCGCACGACGTGCGGCGTCGCAGTGATGTCGAACAGCGAGACATCCCCGACAACGGTCCGGTCCAACCGGCCCAAGAAGGGAACACCGCCCGCTTCCTCGATCTCCAGGGGCACGACCGCGCTGGTGACGGCCGACCGCCACAGGTCGAGGCCGGCCGGGGACCGCATGGCATCCGCCGCAGCAAGGGCTGACATCCCACCTCCATCGTTGGAGGGCTCCGAAACACGCCGATCCTAACCGACCACGCCCCACTTGCGGACTGTTGTCGTTGGCTGCACAACGTTTGACTGGTGCTGCCGGAATCGCGCGACGCAGCTGAGCACGTCCTCCTGCCTGACTAGCGTGAGCCGATCCCCCCGGACAGGAGGCCATGGTTGACTTCCTCCCGGCCCTAAGGACCGGGATTCCCATCGAGCTCGCGCTCGATAGTTCCTGCTCCGTCGCCGGTTGCCCAATCCGGGAGGTTTTCCCGTTGAGGTCTTACACCAGCTCCACAGGCCGACACCGCCAGCCCGGCGGCCACGATGTTCTGAGCGGCGTTGACGTCCCGATCATGCCGCGCACCGCAACCATCACACGTCCATTCACGAACGTGCAGCGGAATACTCTCGGCGAGTTTGCCGCAGCTGGAGCACGTTTTCGAGCTGGGAAACCAGCGGTCAACAACGACCAGGTTCCGCCCATACCACTCACACTTGTACTCCAGCATCGAGTTCACCTGCCGCTGGTCGGTGAACCACGCACGAGTCCTCGCATCCAGAGCCAGGTTGTAGACCTTCCGGACACAACCGAACGTGCGCAGCAACTCCTGCCGCTGCGCCTCAGTCGGATAGAAGCGGTACTTATACGCCCGCTTCACCCGCGTCCTCGTCATGTCTCACAAACCATCCATGTCACATTGTGAGTTTCGATCTCGGGTCACCGAAGAACACTCGAGATCGACTCCTCCCCTGCCTGAAGACCAGGGTTACCGCCGATTGGAGATCGAATGAGCACTGGCAGCGCAGACCTCGTCGTGACGGGTGGTCCCGTCCACACCGGGATCCCTGGTGTGCGGGCGGAGGGATTCGCGGTCCAAAACGGACGAATCGTCGCGGTTGGCGCGGTCGACGAGGTCAACGCCTGGCGCGGGCCTCGAACACGCCGCCTGGACCTCGCCGGAAGGCTGGCCATGCCCGGTCTCATCGACGGACACATCCACCTCGGGATCGGCGGAACCCAGCTGGCGCTGGAGCTGCCGTTGCTGCCCACCGACGGTCCCGACGAGGTGCTGGCCAAGGTCCGGGACTGGGCCGTGCGGCTCGAACCGGGCGAGTGGATCGTCGGCGGCATCCTCGGCAGCGGCACCTATGCCGCGCTGAACTCGAGGGAGATGTTGCGGCGGCTCGACGAAGCGTCGCTCGGCCGCCCGGTGCTGCTGCGCGACGACACGATGCACAACCGCCAGGTGAACTCCGCCGCGCTAGCAGCCATGGACGTGGACGACAGCACCCCGGACCCGCCTGGCGGGACCTACGCGCGCGACGCCGACGGCAGGTTGACCGGTGCGCTCTGGGAGCTGACCAGCACGAAGGCGGAGGAGGCGGCCAAGTCCGCCCAGCACGACCCGCACGGTCGGCTCATGACAGCCCTGCGAGCAGCGCTCGAGCGGACGCGGCGGATCGGGTACACCTCGCTGCAGGACGCCGCGACGATGGCGCACCACTTGGCCGCGCTGCAGGACCTGGAGCGCTCCGGCGACCTCACCGCGTGGATCGTCGGCTCAATGCCGGCCCGCGACTTCCTCGAGGCCGGCCCGGTGGGAGAAGACCTGTTCGCGCAGGCCCCGCAGTACCGGAGCGAGCAGATCCGACCGGACTTCGCGAAGTTCGTGATCGACGGCGTACCGACCACGCGCACCACCGCCCTGCTCCACCCCTACCGGTGCCACCACGACAGCGACGATGCCGAATTCCGCGGGACGCCGTACTGGAGCCTCGACGAACTCACCGCCGGGCTGCGGCGCTGCGCCGAACTCGGCCTCGGCGCGAAGATCCACGCCACCGGTGACGCATCGGTCCGCTTGGCGCTCGACGCCGCAGCGGTGGTGCGGCAGGAATCTGGTCCCCAACCGATCATCCAGATCGCCCACATGTCGTTCATCGCGCCGGAGGATCTGCCGCGCTTCGCCGAACTGGACGTCTGCGCTGACGCGTGCCCGTTCCTGTGGCATCCCAGCCCGCTGTTCGACGCCGTGGCGCACCAGGTGCCCGCCGAGACGATGGACCGGATCTGGCCGTTCAAGGATCTGCTGGCCACCGGCGCGCTGGTCGCCGGCGGATCCGACTGGCCGGTGGGGCTTCCGGAGCTGAACCCCTGGTTGGGGATCGAAACCATGGTGACCCGCGGTGCGCCGGAGGAGCAGGGGGATCCGCGCCGCATCAACCCCGAGCAAGCGATCACCCGGGAACAGGCCGTCGCGGCGTTCACCTCCGCCTCGGCCAGGGCACTGGACATCGACGATCGCACGGGAACGCTGCGGCCGGGGTTGTCGGCCGACTTCCTGGTCTTGGACAGCAACATCTTCGAGGTGCCGGTGGCGGAGATCCACCGCACCGGCGTCGACGAGACGTACTTCCGGGGCGAGTGCGTCCACTCCCGCGGCTGAACGCACGAACGGGCCCTCCGCCCAGCAGGATGGAGGGCCCGTTCACGTTCGCGTCAGGCGCTGATGACCTGCGGCACCGCGACCGCCTTGAGCCCTTCCTGCCCGAACTCGAGGCCGTATCCGGATCCCTTCACACCGCCGAACGGCACCAGCGGGTGCACGTTGCCGTGCTTGTTGATCCAGATCGTGCCCGCGTGGATGCGGGAAGCGACCTCCTTCGCGCGCTCCGGATCCGCCGACCACACCGACGAGCCGAGCCCGGTGTCGAGGGCGTTGGCCTGAGCGAGAGCGTCCTCGAGATCCGAGTACGGCAGGATCGGCAGCACAGGACCGAACTGCTCCTCGACCACCAGTGCGGCGTCCGGCGCGATACCCGCGACGAGCGTGGCCGGGTAGAAGTTGCCCGGTGCGTCCCGGTCCGGATCACCGCCCACGACGATCCGGGCGCCCGACGCCTTCGCTTTCTCCACCAGGGTGTCCACGATCCGGAACTGCTCTTCCGTGGTCAGCGGACCGAGGAGATTGCCTTCGTCAGTGCCGGGGCCCATGGGGGTGCGCTCGACGACGGCGCGCAGCGCGGCCACCACGTCGTCGTGGATGCTCTCGTGGACGTAAAGCCGCTTCAGCGCCGCGCAAGTCTGCCCGGTGTTGATCAACGCTCCCCAGAACAGATCTTCGGCGATGGCCTCGGGGTCGGCGTCGGGCAGGACGATTCCCGGGTCGTTGCCGCCGAGTTCGAGGGTGAGCCGGGGCAGGTTGCGCGCGCTGGCCGCCACGATCGCTTGCCCGGTGCGGGTCGACCCGGTGAACATGAGCTTGCCGAAGGCCGGGTGCGCCGTCAGCGCCGCGCCCATCTCGCGGTCTCCCGCCAGCACTGTGAGGACCCCGTCCGGCAGCACCTGGTTCACGATGGCGGCGACGGCCAGCACCGACAACGGCGTGTGCTCGGACGGCTTCATCACGACCGCGTTGCCCATCCGCAGCGCGGCCGCGAACTGCCACGACGCAATCAGGGCCGGCCAGTTCCACGGGCCGATCGCGCCTACGACACCGGTCGCGCGGTAGGTGAGCGTTGCGGTGCCGGACTCGTCGTCGAGGACTTGCTCCGCCTCCAGCGGCGTGTCCGCCGCAGCCCGCAGCCAGGCCGCCACGCCGCCGGCCTCGAAGCGGCTGCCGGGGCCGTTGAGCGGTTTGCCCTGTTCTCGCGAGATCAGCTCGGCGAGCGCACCGGCCGACTGGTCGACGGCGTCGGCCGCGGCGTGCAGGAGTCGGCGACGCTCCTCGTGCCCCAGCGCTTCCCAGGCCGGTTGGGCGGCCTGGGCGGCAGCGACCGCCCGGTCGAGATCCTCGACCCCGTGCGCGGGCGCGTGCCCGATCACGGCGTCCGTCGCCGGGTCCGTGACCGGGCGACCGCCGTCAGCGACGACCGCGGCCAGCAACGCCTCGTAGGTCTGCATGTCCTTACCTCTCTGCCGAACTCGGATGTCGGCGATTCTCCCGGCGCGCGCCGTCGTTCCGCTTGTCTCAGCGTGCACACGACCTCGGAAACCGTGCACGATTCAGGCAGCCGACCGGGCAGAACACCCGAAATCGGCCGTCAGGCTCGTGCCGTATATGCCTGCGGCCAGGAACGGCGAAACGCGGGGTCGGTTCCGGCCAACGCAGTCCGTCCATTGTCGACACTCCGATGATTCGAAGCGACGTCGGCCGCAATGGGTTCGAAGAGGTCGAACTGTGCGCCGTCGAGGATCGAAGCCCGGACCAACCGCGGTTGCCCGGTGGGCGGTCACCGGCGACGGTCACGCTCCCCGACAACAACCGCGCGCTGTGCGACAAGGACCAGCGCACGGTTGGTCACCACACTGGGTCCACCCGCAACGGTGCGGGCAGGTGCTCCCCTAGGAGACTTCATGGCAGACAGTGCGACCACCACGTTTTCCGGCCAACGCGATCGCAGCGGTCACATCTACCTCTTCGTCGGTGTCTTCTCCGCGGTCCTGTACTCGGTGCTGCTGATCGCTCCCGTGATCGCGGGGCCGCTCGTGGCCAAGTACGGCACCAGTCCCAGCGAAACGGGTTTGCTGTTCTCGTGCGAACTCGGCGCGTTCAGCCTCGCGACCGTGCCGGCCTACTTCTGGCTCACGCGATTCCGGCTGACGTCCTCGGTCACCGCGTGCACGCTGGTCGTGGTGGCCGGGCAGGTGGCTTCCGGGTTCGCGGCGGACTTCTGGCTGTTGCTCGTCGTGCGGATCGTCACTTCGCTCGCGGCGGGATCCATCACCGTGGTGCTGTTGTCGTTGAGCTCCCGGACCCGCAACCCCGGGCGGGCATTCGGCATCTTCGTGGTCGCGCAGCTCGTCATGGGCGCCCTCATCCTCGCGGTGTTCCCCTCCCTCTACGCGAATTCCGATGTCTCGGCCGTGTACTGGACCCTGGCCGGGCTCATGGTCCTTTGTCTGCCGTTCATCGGACTGCTGCGCGGGATCGTTCTGTCCACAACGGATGGTGATGCCCACCAGGAGCGGCGCTCCCCCGCTCGCTTCGCCGCCGGACTTGCCGCGCTCCTGCTGTTCTACCTGGCCTTGAGCGGCGTGTGGTCGTTCATGGGCGAGATCGCTACCACCGCGGGCACCGCCGCGGGACCGACGAGCATCGTGCTGTCCGTCGCGACGGTCGCGGGCATCGTCTCGGCGCTTCTCGCGACCGCGCTGGGTGAGAGCCGCCGTCGCGGGCTCTACCTCGTGCTGGGCCTCACCGGTATGGCGATCTCGGTGCTGATGCTGCTCGGCGGGCCGGCGCTAGCGCAGTTCGCCATCGCGGCCGTGCTGTTCAAGTTCGGCTGGACGTTCGTGCTGCCGTACCTGCTGTCCAGCATCGCCGCGCTCGGCGGGGCGCACACGATGAACACCACAAACCTGATGATCGGCGGCGGGTTCGCCATCGGCCCGGTGCTGGGCGGGTTCCTGACCGAGCTCACGGGTGGTTTTTCGGCGATGCTCTGGTCCTCGGCGGGCTGCCTGGCCGTCGGGTTGTGCTTCGTCCTCGTCCTCACCGGGGGCCGGCTGTTGGAGCGGCCGCAAGCGCCGGCCTCGGTGGGGACACCGGTCAGCTGAAGGCCAGCGTGGGGACGTCGACGACGTGCGCGCCACCGTCCACGACGATCGTCGCCCCGTGCACGTAGCCGGCGTCGGGTCCCAGCAGGAAGGCCACGACTCCCGCGATCTCCGCGGCCTGTGCGGGGCGGCCCAGCGGCACGTCCCGGGTTACGGTGGCGTAGGCGGATTCGACGTCGGTTGCACCGCCTTCGGACACGAGCACCTGCATCTCCTCATCGGCCATCGGAGTGCGCACCCAGCCCGGGCACACGGCGTTGGCCCGCACTCCGCGGCGGCCGTAGTCGCGCGCGACCGATCGCATCAGCCCCAGCAGCGCGTGCTTGCCGACCGTGTACCCGGCGGTTTCCGGTGCCGCGCGAATCCCCGCGAGCGACGAGACGAGCACCACGCTGCCGCCGGATTCCTCCAGCAGCGCAAGCGATTCCCGCACGGTCACGAACGCGGTCGTGAGGTTCGCGTCGAGGCTGCTGCGCCACGTCTCGTCGCTCGTGTCGCCCACCGTGTCGTAGCCGTGCCCACCTGCGTTCGCCACCACACCGTCGAGCGAGCCGTACCGCTCGCGTACTTCCGCGACGAGGTCCCGCATCGCGGCGCTCTCGGTGGCGTCCGCGGGCATCGAGACGATCCGGGGGTGCGTCGCCGCGATCTCCTCCAGCGGTTCGCGGCGGCGGCCGGAGACGACGACATCGGCGCCGTCTCCGGCCAGTCGAGTCGCGATGGCCGCACCGATGCCGGTGCCGCCGCCCGTGACGATGTAGGTGCTCACTGAGGTGCCCTCTCCCCTGCCGCCCGCAGCGCGACCCTGTCGAGGTCCTGCTCGAGCGAGTTCCAGATGTGCTTCTTGGCCACGCTGAACACGACGGCCACCACGATCGCGAGCACCGCGGCGACCGGCAGCAGCCACGGTAACAACGCGATCACCGGGCTGTCGCTGCCCGCGAGTTGCGGGAAGTTGACGAACGCCAACGCCGTCACGGTCCACAACCCGATGGCGCCGAGCAGCGGCAGCGCGAACGTCGTGCCCCACCGGGGATCCCGCGTCCGCCGGAAGTGCACGACGATGCTGGTCGCGGCGATCGCTTGCAGCGCGATCAGCCCGAGCGTGCCGATCCCGGTGAACGAGGCGACGAGCGAAGTCACCGGATCGGCACCTGCCACGGCGTAGGCCATGGCGACCACGCTCGCGAGCACGAGCTGAACGGTCGACGCGACGACGGGTGAACCGTTGCCCTGCCGGGTGCGCGCGAGCTGTTTCGGGAACACCCGGACCCGACCGAGCGCGAACAGGTAACGAGCCGCGGAGTTGTGCAGTGCGAGCAGCGCGGCGAACAGGCTCACCACCAGCAGCAGCTGCATCACGCCGGTCAGCGCCGTGCCGAGGTAGTCCGCCGACACCGTGAAGACCAGGTCGCCCGCGTCCAGGTGGTCGGCCGCGATCCGGCCCGCATCCCGGACCCCGAGCGCTGAGACGATCGCCCACGTCGTCACCGCCGCGAAAGCACCGATGAACGTGATCGCCAGGTACGTCGCGCGCGGGATCGTGCGCTTCGGGTCGCGCGCCTCCTCGCCGAACAGCCCGGTCGCCTCGAATCCGACGAAGGCGTTCGCGGCGAACAGCAGGCCCAGGCCTAGCGAACCGGACAGGAACACCCCGGGCTGGAACACCTCGAACGAGAAGCCGGTGCGAACGAGGATGGCGACGTCGAGCACGAGCAGGATCGCCACCTCGCACACGAGGGCGACCCCGAGGACCTTCGCCGAGAAGTCGATCCCGGCCCGGGTCAGCAACCAAACGCCTACCACGGAGATAAGGCTCCACACCCACCACGGAGCGTGCAGCCCGAACACGCTGCCGACGACCTCGGAGGTGAAGAACCCGCTGGTGCCGACCGCACCGGCGACGAAGCAGTTGTAGCCGACGACCGCGACGAACGCCGCGACCAGCCCGGCGGTGCGGCCGAGCCCGCGCACCACGTAGGCGTAGAACCCGCCGGCGTTGACCAGTTTCTTCGCCATCTGCGCGTAACCGACGGCGAAGAGCAGGAACACCGCGGTGGCGATCAGGAACATCACGGGGGTGCCGCCGCCGACACCCACCGCGATGCAGATCCCGCCGATCACGATGATCCCGGTCAACGGTGCCACAGCGGCCAGCACCAGGAAGACGACGCCGCTGACCCCGAGCTGCCCCCGGAGCTCGGTTTCCCCATCCGGAGCGGACACCGCGGTCACCCCTGGTCCGGCCCGGACACCGCGGGGGCGGGGTGGGTGGTCCGGTTGAGGATTTCGGCCCGAGCCCCGACCGGGAAGTTCACCAGCGACGAGGTGTCGAAGCCGTCGTTGCCGAAGAGCTTGCCGTCGGTGCGCATGCCATCGAGATCGATGAGGACCAGCCCGAGGGTCGGCACGATCTTCTCCCGCCACACGAAAAGCGTCAGGCCGTCCCGGATGCCGATGTAGTGGCAGCGGTCGGTGTCGGCGAGCCCCTGCTCCACGCCCTGCAGGCAGTGCCAGGTGTAGCGGTCGGGCGTGAGGTAGATGTGCTCGTAGACCTCGTTCGGCGAATAGGTGTAGCGGTTGCGCAATCCCACGAGTGCATCCGTCGGCGCGTGCCGGGACGCCGACGAACCGTCGATCGCGCCGTGCACGATGCGCGCGGTCACGCCGGTGGGGTCCGCACCGCGCTGCACTCGCGTGTAGGCGGCCTCGGTGCGCACCTCCGGGCCGGGCAGCCCGCCTTCGACGAGCGTCACCAGACCCGCGTCGGTGTCGAGCACGAACGTCGTCGAGATCTCCCCGACGACACCGTCGACGAGGTAGATACCGCTGCGGACCGACGTGACCCGCACCGGAACGTCGGTGTGGGCATCCCACGACGCGACGCCGTCGCGGATCGCGAGGCTGCGCGGCCCGTCGAGTTCCAGCGCGAAGTGCGCCCCCGAAAGGTCCTCGGTCGGTTCGAGGATGTCGGCTTCCGGCGCAAAACCTTCGCCGAGCGCACCGACCGGAATGAAAGCCTCGCTCATTCTTCCTCCAGGTGGAGCGGTTCGTTTCGCCGAAACTCTAGGAACCACCACGAGAACCGCCTAGGACACGCGCGCAGACACCTTGTCGAACACCGCCCTCCAGCCACTCGGCGACCAAAGCCCCCGGCGCGCCCCGCCAGCCCGCCGTCGGCTATCTGCGCTCCATCACGACCCGATAAGGCAGTGCTGGAACGCCTTGCGCACAGCCGAGCACGGAGCGTTCAAGATCTCTCACAGCCGGTGGGGAGCTCAGCCTGGTCGGCCGCAGCCAGATGGTATGCCAGATGGAGGCGAGCCCGGTTGGACCGCGGATTCGCGAAACCACTTGCGCAAAACGGTCTTATCCCCTACCGCATCGCGCAGTCCTGGATCCGCGCGGCAGATTAGTATGCGTCTCGCGGGAGGCGTAGCCGACTCAGTCAGTCGTGGGTGGCTGTTCTGCACACCTCGAGCACGGTTCTCAGGGTTTCCACTGCTCTTTCGGTTCGGGTGGTGGTGCCGAAGGCCGTTTGGTGGAAGACCAGGCCGTCGAGAGTGACGAACACCAACTCCGCCAGGTCCGGGTCGTTCAGGCCGTGGCGTTCGAGCTCCCGCCGGACCGCTGCGCGGTACTGGTCGTTCGCCGCTTCCATGAGCTGGCGGAGTTCCGGGCGTCGTCGGGCTTCCATGTACAGCTCGTACTGGAAGGCCTGGACGTCCGGGTCCGCTGTGACCAGGGCGACCAGGCCGGAGCCGAACTTCTCGAAGCCCTCGCCGGGCGACGACAGGACCGCCCCTTCGACGCTGCGCGCCACGCAGTGCGCGAGCGCCTCCTCGACCAGCGTGTCCCAGTCGCCGAAGTGGTAGCGCACCGAGCCATGGGTGACCCCTGCCTCCGCCGCGACTGAGCGGTAGGTCAGCCCGCGCAGGCCTTGTGCCGCGACGACTCGCACCGCGGCTTCCAGCAGTGCTTGCCGCCCGGTGCCGTACACCACCCCCGCCATTTGTTCCCTTCCCGTCCGGTTCTGCCGTCCAGGGTAATGCGCGGTGGGACGTCAGGGCGGTTCTCCCGCGCACAGCACGACGGTGCCGGTCCTGACCTCCCTCGTAGCCGAGCTCGCTTTGCACGATCCTGGTGCTCTTCGGCGTCCCGTTCGACGAGTTCGGTCAGGCCGTTGCGCGACGCGCCCTCCTGCGATGGCGGAGTCGTCGCTCAGCCGCCCTTGAGCTCCCGGGTCGCCGCGGCGGTGTGGGTCACGCTGGTCTCCTCGGCTGGGGCGAACGGCGCGCGGTGTACCACGCGCCCGCGGCGACGCCGCATTCGACGACGGTGAGAACGGCCATCACCCGGGAGCCTGTGTGGTGGCCACCGCTGGTGGCGGCCAGCACCAGGTGGGCGGCGACCATGCCCACGGCGTTGACGGCGACCAGCCGCAACGCTGTCGGGCTGCTGTCGCACAGCAGGTGCACCGCGCACGGCAGGCACAGCAGCGCCATCGCCGCGAAGACCACCGTGAGAGCCCACCCGTGCTGACCGACGAGCGCGGCTCCCACGTGTCCGGCTGCACCGACCACCGCCGATCCCGCGATCCACCGGCACCTGGATCGGTGCTCGTCCAGCGGAATGCTAGGCATGGCAGTCGCATTCGCCTCCGCCGCAGCAGCCGTGCTTCGCGCTGAGGTCGGGCACGTCGAGCGTGGGGTTTCGGTCGAAGAAGCCGTCCGGCTTGAGCTTGAACCCGGTGTAGTCCACGGGCATGACCGGCCAGTCCTCGGTGCGGACGTAGTGGGTCAGCCCGAAGGTGTGCCAGAGCACCAGGTCTTCACCGTCGATCGGTCGGTCCTCGGCCGCGTAGGCAGGCAGGCCGTCATCGCCCGGGTTCTGGTTGACGGTGTAGCCCGAAGGCCACAGCTGGTCGCGGTCGTAGCGGGTCACCCAGAGGTGCTTGCGCGCGAAGGTCGCGCGGTGCGCGATCGACGAGTTCTCGTCTGCGAGCAAGGCCGGTTGGCCCTCCGGGTGCAGCACGTACGAGGTCGGCTTGCCGAACCGGTTCGTGCGCTCGGAGCTGGCGACCGCCCACACCCGGTTGACGTGGTTCGCGGCGAGGCGCTGGGCCTCGTGCTCGGTGCGCAGGCGGGTGCGGCGGCGGCCGATCGCGTTGCCCCAGGGGTTGTTCTCCCCCGGCGGCATCGGGGCGACCTCAAGCTCGTCGACGTGGTTGCGCACCCCGTCCACGGTCAGGTCGAGACGCGCGGAGAACAGGTGCTGGTGGACCGGTGCCCCGAGACCGGGTGCGAGCTCACCGAAGTACGGGTCTGTCCCGTCGTATCCCGAGGGGAACGGGATACCGGTGGCCTTGGCCTCCAGCTCGATCGTTCCGTCGAGGTAGAAGTACCAGTAGAACCCGTAGTCGTAGTTGCCGACGGTGCCGAAGAACGACACCACCAGCCGCCGCTGCCGCCGGGTCTCCGAAGTGCCGGTGAAGATGTCGTTGTGCTTCCACAGGACGCCGAAGTCCTCCTCGTGGATGCAGATGGCGTTGCGGATGACGTGCGGGCGCAGGTGGTCGTCGGACACCACCGCGTCGACGTAGGTGATCTCGCCCAGGCAGTCGCAGCCCAGCTCCAGCGAGTTCGCCAGCCGCCCGAACTGGTACTCGCCGAGGTCGAAGTAGTTCTGCCAGCCGTGCGTCGGGCCAGGGTCGCCGTAGTTGACGACCATCTCCGCGACCGACGCCCGGTAGAGGACGGGGCGCTGAACCCCGCCGTCGGTGTAGGAGACCTGGTGCAGGGTAAGGCCTTCGCGACCGTTGAACCCGATCCGCACCTCCCAGTTCTGCCACGACAGCACGCCGTCGTCGTAGCTGAACGAGACGCCTTCGGGCTGGGTGATGGAGATCGGCTTCAGATCAGTGCGCGGTGTCTCGCGAAGGTAGTCGCCGGACTCCTCCGGAACGTGCTCCACATGCGTCTCCACCACGCGGAGCACGCGGTGGTTGCTCACGTCGACGTGGGCGATCACCCCGCCCACCGGGTGCGCCCACGGCGGCTCGTCCGGGTGCGGCTGGTAGAACGACAGAACCCGGTACACCCGGCTGCCGACCTCGTCCGGGTAGCCGAAAACACCTGCCGTCAAAGGGACCGGGCGTACCTTGCTCACATCGGTGATCCCGCGCTTGGCGACTGCGGCCAGCCAACCCTCGTCGCTCTTGACGATCTCGTCGACGAGGCCGTAATCGTCGTCCAGGCAGGGACCGAAGCCGACCTCAGCGGGGTCGAGAACGGTGCGCGAGACGAGCTCACCGGCCGTCAGATCCACCACCACGCCGCTCAGACCGAGCGGTTCGAGTTCGGTGACCAGCACGGAGACCTCGCGCGGAAGCGGGCTGCTCCTGTCCCACGCCAGCACGTCCTGCTTGTCCGGCTCACGGAGCATGACGTAGGAGAACCGAGTGGACGCGGAAACCAGACCGGCCTTCGTCAGGATTTCCCGCGTAGCCTCGATCTCCGCGGAAGTGAGCGCGGCCAGCGGATGCGGCGCACTGTCGCCGCCTTCAGTGGACCTGACGGGCAGTTCCATAGTGGACATAGGATCTCCTTTGTCTAGTGCGAAGAAATCAGACTGGTTCGGCGACCGGGACCGGTCGCGGGAGGACCTGACCGGAGCGCAGCAGTCCAGCGGCGAACGACTCGTTCACCGGATCCATCCCGGCAAGGGCGAACGACAGCACGACCACCGCGGCCGGCAAGGACTGCACCAGGGGCGCCGGCACCGTTGCCCAGTGCCACGGCGAGAGCGGCCACGCCGACGATGCTCGTCAGCGGAGCCTGGGCGGACAAGACGAAGAAGAGAATTCCGGTAACGCCGAAGGCGTTCTGCTTGACGCTGGCATGGTCGGGGACTTCCGCGTTCGACATTGAGCGCCTCCACCAGATGACTGCCATGACGTCGTCTCGTCCGAGGCGGCCGCCGTTCATCGCCCATCACCATCAGCGACGGAGCACAACTTGTCAATCGGATAGTTTCAATCGGTTAATACCCGCCCGCGATGAATCCGGCGGCAGGGCTGCGCACAACGTCCTTCAAGAGCGGAAGTCAGCACGAGCCGGCAGCGGTGGCCTACCCGATCGCGACCGGCACGCGGCCGCCGGTAGCGTGCAGGATGCGGCCCACACGCTCCTCGGCATTCCTTTCACCGGCACCGACCACGTCTTCCGGCTGAACAGGACCCGTGTCGAGGCCTTCTCCGGAGTAGCGGACGACCTGCTCCACCTCCTGGCCGAAGGGCGGGTGGAGCAGTACCGCCGCGAGATCTACGAGCGCCGCTCCGCCTGGCCCAGCAATTCCTCGGACGACTCGTGGAACGGCCCGGTGTCGGTCCACCCGGATGGAACCGTGCTCGCCATGCGCCTGCTCCCCTGACCGGACGATTCGATCTGAAGCCGCATACCCGGACCGCTGACCTGCAAGCACAGCAATCTTCCCGGACGTCAGGTCCACCCGCTGCTGATCATCTGCGGCACCTCGTCGCTGCCGCCTGGACACATCGCGACCGATCGTTCGCGCCCAACCACCTGCCGAACTCACGTTGTGCGCGCTTTATCACTCAGCGAACCAGCTTCACGTACCGGCTAAACGGCCTGGCGGCCAAGAGCTTTGAAGACATCGGCCAGCCACACCAACGCATACGGCGGGACCTGGCCACCGCTCTCGCTCAGCCGAACGAGGTTGCTCCAGGATTCCGAGACCTGCCCGACGGTCAACTGGTCTGGCTGCGGCTGCGTGTAGACGTCATAGGCCAGCTCCGGCCGCCGCTTCAGTGGCATGCTGTTGTCCCTTCGCCTTTCGGCTCCAGGTAAGCCATCGGACCCAAGAACCTCCCTCCAAGTTCATCCCGGCTGAGCCGGGGGCACAACCAGGCGCCTCATGGCGCACTGCCACCTGTCGGCCACCTGCAGCGCGTCCGGCGCGCCTTCGCGGGCCCGCTGGGCGTAGGTGCCGGCTCTGTCCCTCGGTTCGGGTCCTTCAGCGCAGCCAGCAGCCGTTCGGCCTCGCGGCGTCGCTCCCACGGCACCGAACGCGACTGACCGACGTCGAAGTACTCGGCAACGATGCTTCCGCCGAGCAACGCGACGAACTTCGTCGCGTTACCGAACTGCCAGCCGTGCGAGGTTTCCGGGTCCTGGCTGTCCTCAGTGGAACAGCGGCCGTAGAAGGCGACCGGCCCGGTGCCGACATCGATGGTGTCCACCATCCAGACACGCCCCACCATCGTGGGATCCGCGCGACACTTATCGTTGTGGAGCCAACACCCGACAACCGCAACGAGATCAGTGGCAGGATCGACGGGCATTCCGTACAGGCTCGCACCGTGCATGGCGATGTCATCCAAGGCGGAGTACATGTTCACGGGGAGCGTCCGGAGCAAGTGACCCCGCGACAACTCCCTGCACCACCCCGAGCATTTACCGGTCGGACCAACGAGTTCGCCGCGCTGACGGACGTGCGCGATGGCGAGGATGAGCTGCACAGCACCGTTATGATCTCGGCAATTAGCGGGGCCGGTGGGATCGGTAAGACATCAGCTTGACCGCCGTTTCAGTCCTTACCGGTCTGCCCATTGGCAAGGCAGCCGAAAGGCGTGCGCCGTTCCGGGATGGATGCCGAACAGGTCTGCGATCACGATCGGCGGCAGTTCACTGACAGCCCCGATCATCGCCGTTGGGGTTCCCTCAGGGGTGTCCACACCCCAGGGGGACGCCCAAGGTGTCGGTCTCGGAGGTCTCAGTGTCGTGTTCAGAGGTGGGTGCCGGGTTCTTGGGCCCGCGGGTGAGGATGTAGACGAAGAGGGCTGCCATGAGGGCGACTCCTGCCCACATGGCGGTTTGCCAGCCGTCGACGAAGGATTCCTGTGCGGCTCGGACCAGCGCCTGCGCGCGGGCGCTGGCGTCGTGGGCGGCTTCGAGGGCATTGGCGATGCCTTCGCGTGCGGTGTCGGCGGTGTCGTGGGGGACACCTTCGAGCTTGGGGGCGATGGCACTGCGGTAGCCGGCCGACAGCAGCGCTCCGAGCAGCGCGACGCCGAGCGCGGTGCCGAATTCCCGGGTGACGTCGTTGAGCGCGGAGGCCACGCTTTGGCGTTCCCGCGGCAGAGCATTGGTGATGGCCTCGGTGGCAGGCGGCATCGACAAGCCCATTCCAACTCCATTGGCGATCATGCCGGGCAGGATCGCGAGGTAGCCGCCGTCGACGGAGACGAGAGTCGCCATGAGGGCCAGGCCTGCGCCGGCCAGGAAGATTCCCGTTGCCATCGTCGCGCGCGTTCCGACCCGTTCGGCCAAGCGGGGGCGAGACCGGAGGTGATCATCATCAGCCCGGCCATGGGCAGGAGCGCCGCGGTGGACAGGAGGCCGGACCAGCCGAAGACGGTCTGGAAGAACGGGTAAAGGACGACGGAGACTCCCGCCTGGACCCCGAAGACCGCCAGGAGCGCCACGGAACCACTTGCCAGGCCGCGCTCGCGGAAGAGGCGGACATCCAGCAGCTGGGAGCGGTGGCGAAGCTCCCAGGTCACGAAGCCGACGGCGCCGATGACACCGATGAGCAGGCTGATGACGGTGCCGGGCGCCGCCCAGCCTTTCTCGGGTCCTTCATGCAGGAAGTAGATGAGCCCGACCACGGCGAGGAGGGACGTCAGCGAGCCGACCGTATCGAAGGAGTGCTGCGGCGCCTCGCGAGAGTCGGGGACCGAGCGTCGCACCATGATGAGCGCGACGATGACGAGCGCGATGGGAAGCGCGAACAGATAGCGCCAGTTCGCGACATCGACGAGTACGGCCGAGAGGAACATGCCCAGGAGGCCACCGCCGCCGGCGACGCCGGTCCACACGCCGATCGCCCGGCCGCGCTCTTTCTCCGGGAAGGTCGAGGTGATGACGGCGAGCGTGACGGGCATGATCATCGCAGCGCCCACCCCGCTGAGAACGCGCGCCGCGAGTATGACTTCAGCCGAGGGGGCAAGACCTGCGACCGCGTTCGCGACACCGAAGACGGTCAGACCCGCGAGGAGCACGGGCTTGCGCCTCCAGCGGTCGCCGACCGCGCCGAGCGGCAGCAGCAGCGCGGCCAGGCCGAGGACGTAGACGTTGATGATCCACAGGACCGTGCTCTGTGAGGCGCCGAAGTCGGTGGCGAGGTCCGGCTGGGCGACATTCAGCCCGGTTACCGAGGAGATAACGGCCATCAACGCGATGGAGACCGCGACCAGGGTCGAGCGACGCTGGCGGGCGTCTGAGACCGTCGCGCCAGCGGCGCCGCTCGGGTCAGCATGCATCTGTGCTGGCCGGTTCGTGTTCATGATGTCCTCTCAGGAAGGCATGGGAGATCCACGCCGGAGCGGGTGTGCTGGGCGGTGGGCGGCTAGGGCACGACCTCATGACCGTCGTGGCACGCATGGAGTTGCCGTGGGGCGCGGATGCTCAGGCGTGAGTGATGCTGGACGGGCCGGCGAGGGCCGCGTTGGTGTCCGCGGTGGCGAGGTGGGCGTTCATGTGGGCGCCGGCGAGGGCGCCGGCCGCAGCGGAGGCGCCGACTTGCGCGGTCAGGTCGGTGGCGTTGCCCGCCACCCACACACCCGGCACTTCGGTGGTGCCCGCCATGCCGGTGACGAAGCGGCGGCCCATGCCGCCCGGCAGGTCCTCCATCGGCAACCGCAGGCCGTCGAGCCCGTCTGCACGAGCCTGCGTCGTGGTGACGACGGCGACGACGCGGCGTGACACGACTTGCCCGTCGGTCAGCAGCACGCCGGTGATGCCGTTCCCGTCGGACTGGACCCCGGCGACCGGGGTGTCGATGACGCGGATGCCGCGGGCGGCGAATCGGGCGCGGGTGTCCTCGTCCGGATCGGTGCCGCCGGTGAAGTACAGCAGGTCTTCGGTCAGCTGGCGGAACAGCAGCGCGTGGTGGATCGAGGCTGGGCCCACGGCCAGGATGCCGATGGGTTCGTCGCGGACCTCCCAGCCGTGGCAGTACGGGCAGTGGACCACGCCGCGGCCCCAGTGCTGGGCCAGGCCGCGGATGTCGGGGAGCACGTCGCGCAGTCCGGTGGCGACCAGTACCCGGCGCGCCTGGACAAGGCTGCCGTCGGCCAGTGTGATGGCGAAGCGCGGGTCTCCGTCGGCCGAAGGCGCGGCAGGCGCGGCGGAGACCACCTCGCCACCGGTCACAAGCCGCCCGCCATAGCGGCGCACCTCCTCCCGGCCGCGGCGCAGCAGCTCTGCGGGCGGTGTGCCGTCCAGGCCGAGCAGGCCGTGCACCCCCTCGGCCGGGGCGTTGCGGGGCGTCCCGCTGTCGATCACGACGACCGAGCGGCGTGAGCGGGCCAGCACCAGTGCGCCGTTCAAGCCCGCGGCGCCACCGCCGATCACCACGGCGTCGACGGTTTCCTCCGATAGCGTGTCCGTCCTGGTCTCGGGCATGGCGGTGCCTCCTTCTTCACGTGCGTGGGGCTGCGCCACGACGGTAAGCACGGGTTGCGGCTTCGGCATAAGATCGTGCTCATGACGCAAGACGATGGCGAGTTGGACGGCCTGGTACGCAAACGCATTCGCGCTCTGCGGGTGGCGCAGGGCTGGTCGCTGGAGGAGTTGGCCACCCGTGCCCGGCTGAGTCCGTCGTCGCTCAGCCGGATCGAGAACGGCCAGCGCCGACTCGCTCTGGACCAGCTCGTCACCCTCGGTCGAGCCCTGGACACCTCTCTTGATCAGCTGGTCGAGACGGACACCGACGACGTGATCGCCAATCCGATGATCGACGGCACCCATGGCTTGATGCGGTGGCCGATCAAAGCGGAGCCCGGGATGACCGTCATGCGCCAGCGCATCACGAGCCCGCCACCGGACAATCCCGCCAGCATGCGCGCACACCCGGGCCGAGAGTGGCTCGTCGTCCTCTCCGGCACAGCCGTCCTCCTGCTGGGTCACCGCCGCTTCCGCGTGGAGGCCAACCAAGCCGCCGAGTTTCCGACCATGCTCCCGCACGCGATCGGCACCGCGGGCGGACCGTGCGAAATCCTGGGCATCTTCGACCGCGAGGCCCGCCGCGGGCACCAAACCGGCAAGAAGGCTCGGCCGGAAACGGACCGATCATGATGACCGGCTGACGCCCCGGGTCTCCGTGGTCACTTGCGCGGTCAGCAGCCCGAGCAGCCATCGTCTTGCCTCACGGGCAAGACTCCGTGCATCTAGCGCATGAGCGGCCTACGGTCGCTGCCATGACGCCCACTGCGCAGGACCATGACGGCCCCCCGGTCCACCATCACGGACACGGACACCAGAGCGACGTGGACGGCCAGGCGGAAATCCTGGAGCTCGACGCGGAGGTCCTCGCCGAGCACACCGCGTCCATCACCGCGTGGCTGCCCCTCGCGGCGAGCCCCCGCCAGATCGTGGACCTGGGGTGCGGGACCGGCGCCGGGACATTCGCGCTGCTCGCCCGTTTCCCCGAGGCGCATGTCACCGCCGTCGACTCGTCGGCCGACCATCTGCGTCGCCTGCAGGAAAAGGCCCACGGGCACGGGGTGGCCGACCGCGTACGCACCGTCCAGGCCGACCTCGACTCGACGTGGCCGGAACTCGGCGAGCCCGACCTGGTGTGGGCTTCGGCATCCCTGCACCACATGGCCGATCCCGACCGCACCCTGCGCCAGGTGCGCGACACGCTCGCCCCTGGCGGACTGTTCGCTGTCGTCGAACTCGCCGGCTTCCCCCGGTTCCTGCCCGACGACGCCCCGGAGGACCGCCCTGGCCTGGAGAAGCGCTGCCAGGCCGCGGGCGATCGCCGCCACGCCGAGCACGTACCCCACCGAGGCGCCGACTGGGGCGCCAAGCTGACCGCCGCCGGCTTCACCCTCGAAGGCGAACGGACGATCACCGTCGACATCGAACACTCCCGCTCCACGGCGGTCGGCCGCTACGCGCTCAGCGGCCTGCGACGCATGCGCGACGCCGTAGCCGACGTGCTCACGACCGAGGATCTCACTGCGCTGGATCAGCTGCTCGACACGGGCAGCCCGCACAGCATCCTGCGCCGCGACGACCTCGCAGTGCGCACCGAACGCACCGTGTGGGCCGCACGCCGCGTCTGAGTTCCACCACATAGCCACGCCGAGACAGCGTCGCGATTGCCCGACGGGCAGTCCCACGCCCAACTCCTTGCGTTACAGGCAATTACTTTGGCCTCTAGCGCATGGCAGCCATAAGTTGATCCCAGGCGGACAGCGTTCGCACCACGGCAGAAGGAAAGCAGGACATCTCATGGATCCGGATCACGTTCCCTCGCACCAGCAGACAGCGAACAGCGTGCCCGCCGACTACGAGGCGTGGCGCAAGGCCAGGTGGGACGAGATCGCCGGCCCGAACGGCAAGGCGAAGGTCGTCGCCAACGGCAGGGTGACCGGCCGGGATACCCACGTCATCCCGGGCGTGCCCGGGCAGTGGCGCATCACCGAGGCGGGCGCCTTGACGCTGTCGGCCGCTGCCGCCGACAGCGTGACGGTCAACGGCGAGGCGGTGAACGGAACGGCTGAAGTGCCTTCCGGCAGCTCTCTCGAGTTCTCCGGGGGGCGTGTGGGTTTCGCGGGAGGCGCGGGCGGGTTCTACGGCGTGGTCGTCATGGACCACGAGGCTCTCGCCCGGTCGGGCCTCAGCGGGATCGACACCTACCCCTACGACTCGGCCTGGGTCTTCGAAGGCGAATATCGAGCAGCTCCGGAGGGTCGCCGGATCGAAGTGGGCCGCCTGACGACCCCCCACAGCACGCAAGCCATCTCGGCACCCGTCGACCTCGCCGTCTCCATCAACGGCGCTGAATACGTGCTGTCCGTCCTCGAAGACATGCCGGGCCAGCGACTCGCGGTCTTCACCGACGAGACCAACGGAACGGATACACCCGAAATCGGCCGCTGGCTGGTCCTGCCCCTCCTGGAACCCGGCAGCACCCTGACAGTCGACTTCAACCAGGCAACGCTCTCGCACCACCACCTGGCCCCGACCGTCTTCACCTGTCCCCTCTCGCCTCCCGGCAACCACCTGCCCATGCGAGTCGAGGCAGGTGAACGCGCTCTCGTCTACGCCAAGAACTGAGCGCCACCGATTCCCGACAGGTCACACCACGCACAGAAGGAAGCAACGCCATGGGCCAGGACCTCAAAGACAAGGCGATCACCTACCTCCGCCACCTGGAGAACCGGGAATGGGCCGATGCGCAAGCGATGTGCTCCGAGAAGGCCACCGTCTGGCACAGCGACGGAAAGGGCGACTCGCCGATCCAGGAGAACATCGCAGGCATGGAAGCCCAGATCGAGCCCATCCAGTCGATGCGCTACGACATCACACGGCAGTTCTCCCAGCCCGACGAAGTCCTCCAGCAGCACGTCGTGAACGTGGTCATGAAGGACGGAGCGCTCTTCCGGGTCGACGCCGCCGTGTACTTCCGCTTCGAAGACGGCCTCATCAGCCGCATCGAGGAATACGCCAGCCTGCCCAGCAACGACGCCACCTGAACGAGCGGTACCCCAGGCGTCACAGCGCTTCATCCGGCAGGGCTTGGATCTGCTTGAGTGTCAACGCATCCGGCCGCTGCCGGGCCGGGGCGTGCACGAAACGATGCCAGCCTTCCTTGCGGGCCAGAGTGAGATCGTCGAGGCCGGGCAGGCTAGCAATGGCCACTTCTGCTGATCGCGTGGTCCGCCTTGGGTTCCTCTCAGCGAACCCGAGGGTCCGTTCCCACCAGGACCAGGGCTCGAGCGGCGGGTTCGAGGTCAACTCCGTGGCTCCTCAAGCGAGTTCGCGAGCAGTTGCTTCGCCGAGAGCGCGAAGCAGAATCTCCCGTTCGGTCTCGAGCTTGGTCCTCTCCGCCCGCAACGCTTTATTCTCGGCCTCCTACCGGGCCAGACGCTGCTCGGGAGTCTCCTCGCGGCCCGGTGCGCGGCGCGCAGCTGTGTCCGGTCACGGGTCGATAGTGGGGCGCGAGTGGCCGAGCCGTCCGGGGCGGTGCGGGTGCCGGTGCCGAACCGGTCGAGCCACAACCTCAGCGTGTTGCGCTCAACCCCCAAGTCCGCAGCGATGCCCTTCACCGTCGCACCCGGAATGGACTCGTACAGCTCGACGGCCTGCCGACGGAACTCGTTGGAGTAGTCCTTGCGGGCCATGGTCAGACATCATCTCGCTTCCCCCGACCGTGCGGGGATCAGCGTGTCCACGAACTGGGTTCAAGGCCCGAGCACCCAGCCAGTCTCGCCCAGCACCGCGGTCATCAGGGCATCCCGGCAGAGACCAGGGGCCCCACCTGCGAGAGTCACAGCGCGCGGATGCGACGACGACGACGTCCTCCACCGCGGATGAACCTCGCCCGTGACTCCCTGCGTCGCGGCACGCATTCCATCTGCCGGTGCCGCATGGCCGCTATACCTCTGCCCGTTCGGACGCTTCGGCTACCACCTGGGCGGCGGTGAACAGCGCGTTGACGGCGGCGCGGACCTGTTCAGCAACCACCTCGGGCGTGGTGGCGTCGAGCTTGCCGTCAAGATGCAGGAACGCCAGGCCGTGCACGACCGCCCACACCGCGTTCGACAGTGCGTCCGAATCGGCGCCAGGGAAGACGCCGTGGACGATACTGCCGACGCAGTCCCAGATGGCGGCGGTCGCGGCGACCCGTTCCTCATTGTTCGGATCGCAGGGCTCCGCGAACATCACCCGGAACATGGCCGGATGATCGAGCGCGTAGCGGACGTAGGCGACGGCGATCTCAGCCAGGTCCTCGGGGGTCGCAGGCGAAGGATGAGCCGCGGCCAGATACCCGGCGAGTTCGCGGTAACCCTCCGCGGCGACCGCGGAAACCAGCGCGTCGCGGTCCGGGTAGTGACGGTAGGGCGCCGTCGCCGATACGCCTGCCCGCCGCGCCACCGCCCGCAGCGACAACCCGGCGCTGCCGGCCTCCTCCAGCAGTTCCCGCGCGGCGCGCAGGCAGGCGGCGCGCAGATCGCCGTGATGGTACGAGCCACTCGCTTGCGGCACAGGTCACGCTCCCTGATGTTTACGGCGCTCACATTTCTCGCCTAATGTAAGCGATGTACACATCATAGGCGATCGAACCTTGAGAGGTGAACTCGATGGCTAGCGAGCTGTTCTCGCCGCTGCACCTGCGCTCCGGGGCGACACTGGTCAACCGGGTCGCGAAGGCGGCCATGGAGGAGAACATGGCCGGCGACGGCCAGTTGCCCGACGAGCAGCTGCTGACGCTGTACCGGCGGTGGGCAGGCGGCGGCACTGGACTGCTGATCACCGGCAACGTCATGGTCCACGCCGAGGCGCTGACCGGTCCCGCCGGCGTCGTGCTCGACGATGCCGCGCCGCTGGAGCCGTTCATCAAGTGGGCCGAAGCCGGTAAAGCCGGCGGCGGATCGATCTGGATGCAGATCAACCACCCCGGCCGCCAGGTCGCGTCCGACATGCCGGGCGTCGTGTGGGGCCCGTCGGCGGTAGGCGTCAATCTGGGCAAGCACAGCAGCCGCTTCGGAAGTCCCGTCGCCATGACTCCGGAGCAGATCGAGGCCACCGTGAACCGGTTCGCCGTCACGGCCGTGCGCGCCGAACGGGCCGGATTCGACGGCGTGGAGGTCCACGCCGCGCATGGCTATCTGCTGTCGCAGTTCCTGTCCCCCTTGTCCAACCAGCGCACCGACGCCTGGGGAGGGACGCTGGAGAACCGCGCCCGGATGCTGCTGGACGTCGTGCGCGCCGTCCGAGCCTCCGTCTCGCCGTCCTTCGCGGTCGCGGTGAAGCTCAACTCCGCCGACTTCCAGCGCGGCGGGTTCGACGCCGACGACGCCCGGCAAGTGATCGCGATGCTCGAACCTCTCGGCGTCGATCTGGTCGAACTGTCCGGCGGCAGCTACGAAAGCCCGGCGATGACGGGCAACTCCACCGATTCGCGCACCCAGGCCCGCGAGGCCTACTTCCTGGAGCTGGCGAAGGACCTGGTCACGACCAGCCCCCTCCCGCTGATGCTCACCGGTGGCATCACCCGGCGGGAAACCGCCGAAAAGGTGCTCGACAGCGGTGTGGCGCTCATCGGGATGGGCACCGCTCTCGCCGTCACCCCGGACCTACCCGACCGCTGGCGGCACGGCCGCGAGGCCGACCGGAAGCTGCGGCCGGTGACCTGGTCCGACAAGGCGCTCGCCTCGGCCGCCGGCATGGCGCAGGTCCGCCACCAGCTGCGCCGCCTCGCCCGCGGAAGCGAACCCACACCCGGCACCCACCCGGCATATGCGTTGCTCTCCGAGCAACGCCGGCAGCGACGCGCCCTGCGCCGCTACCGCGCCTGGCTGCCCACGGCGCAGGGCACCGTGCCTGCGGGCCGGCCCGCGTAGGCGGTTCCGCACGGCTGAACCCGTGCACGGCAGGCCAGCACCGGCATGCCGGGTACCGACACCCCAAAAGCCCGTTGAACTGCGGGAAAGCGCAGATCAACGGGCTCTTTGGTGTTCCGGACGCCGGTCCGGGACCAGTGCGCGAGGGCACCTACTCCGGTGAGCAGACGGGCCTCCATCTCCGCGTACCTCGACCGCGCCAACCGGTTGTTCCCGCAGCCGCAGCACGAAATCGGCTCCGCATAGCGATGGCGCTCAAGGCACTGCGTGCTTGCAACCGGGGCCGCTGCTCGGCCGGGTGGTCCCCTCGTTTCCGGCCAGTTCCAGCCGGACGGTGATGCCTTCGCGAGCAACGGGGAGGGTTCCGGCCGGAACCCTCCCCTGGCTTGGTAATCGCGGTATCCCGAAGAACACCGATCCCGGCTCGGGCGCACCATTGTGGATGGTTCAGCTCGGCCGGAACCGGTGCGCCCTCAGCGGGAACCGATTCCTTTCAGGACTTTCAGCGCGCTGGTCAGGACAACGGACCAGGTCTCGTGCGAGACGCCGGCGGGCGGGTTGAATCCCTGGATTCGTTGGTGTGCAACGGTTTGGGGCTCGGTGTACTTGAGGATTCCGTCGGCACCGTGACGACGGCCGAGACCGGAGTCGCCCATCCCGCCCATCGGCGCGTCGATGCTCCCCCACGCGGCGGCGAAAGCCTCGTTGACGTTGACCGTCCCGGCATGCAGCCGGGCGGCAACGGCCCGGCCCCGCGCCCCGTTGCGGGTCCAGACGCTGGCGTTGAGGCCGTACGGGGTGGCGTTGGCCCGTGCGATCGCGTCGTCGACGTCGCTGAAGCGGTAGATCGAGACGACGGGGCCGAAGGTCTCGTCGTCGTACAGCGTCATGTCGGGGGTGACGTCGGTGAGGATGGTCGGTTCGTAGAACAGCGGCCCGAGATCCGGTCGGGCTTTGCCTCCGGCGAGGACCGTCGCACCCTTGGCGACGGCGTCGTCGACGTGTGCGGTGACCGTCTCCAGCTGGGCCGGGTTGGTGAGGCAGCCGACGTCCCGGCTGTAGTCGTATGCGGCACCTATCCGGAGATTCCTGGTGCGAGCGGCGAACTCGGCGACGAACCGGTCGTAGACGGCATCGGCCACGTACATGCGCTCGATGGAGACGCAGAGCTGGCCGGTCGACGGGAAGCACGCGGCGATCGCGCCGTTGGCGGCGCGGTCGATGTCGGCGTCGTCTAGGACGAGCATGGCGTTCTTGCCACCGAGTTCGAGGGACGAGCCGATGAGTCGTTCACCGGCGTCACGCGCGATCTGGCGTCCGCTGGCGGTGGAGCCGGTGAACATCATGTAGTCGGCGCCTGCCATCAGCGCGCCGCCGATGGAGCTGCCCCGGCCGACCACCATCTGCCACACGCCGGGCGGCAAACCGGCTTCGTGCGCCAGGTCGAGTGCCCACAAGGCGGTGACGGCGGTCTGGGTGTCGGGCTTCTGGACGACGGCGTTGCCCGCCATGAGCGCCGGAATGGCGTCGCCGGCGGCCATGCTCAGCGGGTAGTTCCACGGTGAGACGACGGCGACGACGCCCTTGGGGTGGCGCAGTTCCGTGGTGTGGGTCAGCAGCGGGATCGCACCCCGGCGGCGCTGGGGCGCGAGAAGCCTGGCGGCGTTGCGCGCGTAGTACCGGGCCGTGATCGCGATGTCGGTGACTTCGAGGAACGCGTCCCGCCGGGTTTTGCCGCTTTCGGCCTGCATCAGGTCCAGCACCTCGTTCTGGCGTCCGAGAACGAGGTCGTGGAAGCGCAGCATGATCTTCTTGCGTTCCCGCACCGGCATGGCGGCCCAAGCCGTCTGAGCGGCGCGGGCGCGCACGAACGCGTCCTCGACGTCGGTGGGCGTCGAGACCGGCAGGTCGGCCAGCGGGGCGCCGCTGTAGGGGGCGTTGGTGGTGACCTTCGCGGCGTCTGCCGCAGCAGTGACTCGTGCGGTCAGCCGCTTGAGCAGAGCCAGGTTCAGCGTTGAAGGCAGACCGGGACCGCGGGCGGGCGCCGAGAGAGGGTTGTCGTCAGTGATCATGGCAAGCTCCGTGGTTTTCGCGGGCAGGAAGGGGATCGGTGGCCCGCGGGGCTCGGTGCAGCGCCGCCCGCAGGGTCTCCTTCTGCTCTTGCAGTACCTAGTTCCGGGTCGGGACCGAGGTGGGGACGGGCATGTGCAGGGCGAGTTGACCTTCGGTCACGACGTCGAGCTGAACGGTCTTGATCGGTTTGAGCGACCGCAGGTCGTCGGACATGCGGCCCTCGCCGGTCTGGAGGCCGACGTTGCGCGGGAAGCTCGCGGTTCCGGCCGACAGCACGTTGGTCTGGCTCGAGGTCGAGTGCCACGCACCGTTGATCGACGTGTACGAGGTGAGTGACGAGACGCGCTCGCCGCTCGGATAGGCGGTCTGGGCGGGTGTGGCCGCCGAGAGCGACAGGTCTGTCCCGCCCGCGTCGTTGGCCACCCGCGCGGTGGTCCGGTCGGCGTCGATGCCGACGTCGAGACCGGTGACCCACTTGGGGAAGCCGTAGCCGTCGTGACCGCGAACCTGGGCGATATCGGTGCTCACCGGCAGGGACAGCACGTAGGAATCGAGGTGCTCGTTCTTGAGTGCGGCGACGAGATCGACGAATCCGAGCTTGCCGTGCCGCGCCGGCCGGACCGCGACCCCGACGGCGGCCTCGGTGTAGAAGTCGATGTCGCACACGTCGTAACGGAAGAACATCACCGAGATCAGCCCGAGACCCGGCGCGACCTCCAGCGGCGCCAGCTCCCCGGGCAGGCGGCTGCGGATCGAGCTGGACCGGGCGAGCATCGTGAGCCGGGCGGTCGAGATCCGGTAGTAGAAGTTCGGGGTGAGCGTGGCTCCGATCGGCGAATCGACCTTGGTCTTGGGCAGCCCCCGGAAGAAGTCCACGCTGCCGACGCGGGGATCGCGGGCGATCTCGTCGAGATCGGTGTTCATCCGGTACCGGTCGTACAGCCCACCCTTCGGGACGGTGACCTTGCGCCCACCCAGATCGACTTCGACGGTGTCCTGCCCGGTCGATGACCCGCCCTGTTTCGTCGACGACATCGGCGCAACTCCCTCACTCGGATGTGTACGGTGCTCACATCACCTTAAGGCAGGATGTAAGCACCGTCAACTTTGCGGCGAGGTTCACTCCCCGATGCGCTCGGCCGACCGGGAATGCGGAGCGGATGTGGTTCGGGCCCGCCCTCGCGACACGAAGGCGCAGGCGGGCCCGGCTATCCATGCGCCGAGGTGCACGCAGGGGCGCGGCCGCCTCAGCTGCCGTGCAACGCCGTCCGCAGGGCGTCGACAGCGAGCGTGCGGGCGACATTGGCGGCGCGCGTGTCGCGCAGGCTGTCCAGGAGGAGGAAGTCATGGACCATCCCGGCCACCCGGACCGAGGTGACGTCCACACCGGCCTCGCGCAGCCTGTTGGCGTACTGCTCCCCCTCGTCACGCAGCACATCTGCCTCGTCGGTGATGACCAGAGTGGTGGGCAGCCCCCTGAGCTGGTCCAGGGACGCCTGAAGCGGCGACGCGTACACCTCGGCGCGTTGGGCGGGATCGGTGGTGTAGGCGTCCCAGAACCACTTCATGCCCTCGCGGGTGAGGTAGTAGCCCTCGGCGAACTGCACATAGGAGGGGGTGTCGAAGTCGGCGTTGGTCACCGGGTAGAGCAGCACCTGGGCCTTGAGGTCGATCCCGCCGCGCTCCTTGTTCATCAGCGCGAACACCGCCGACATGCAGCCGCCGACCGACTCGCCGGTGACGGCGATGCGCGAGGTGTCCAGGCCGTGTTCCGCGCCGTGCCGCATGACCCACTGGCCCACGGCGTAGTTCTGCTCCACCTGGGTGGGATATTTCGCCTCGGGTGCCCGGTCGTAGACGGGGAAAACGCCCGCGGCGCCCGCGCCGACGGCCAGTTCGCGGAAGAGCCGGTCGTGGGTCGTGTCGTCGCCGAAGACCCAGCCGGCGCCGTGGATGTAGAACACCACCGGCAGCGGCCCGCTCGCACCCTTGGGCCGGATGATCCGGGTGCGGACGGTGCCCCACTGGCCGGCGTCCACGTCGACCCACTCCTCGTCGACATCCGGACGGGGCACGCTCTTGTCGCTTTGCAGGCCGACCAGGATCTCACGGCCCTTCTCCGGCGGGACCTCGTAGATCCGCGGGTGCGGGTCGGTCGCTTCGGCCAGTTCCTTCGCTGCGGGTTCGAGGTAGGGAGTGATCGGTGGCGGAATCCCAGGCATGTCGACTCCATGTCACGCGTGTCGTGCGGCCTCGGCGGCCGCGGCTGATGTTCGCCCCCAAACAGGCAAGCCCGCGTCAATCGTGGAACGCCATCCGCAAAGCGCAACTTGCATGAGGTCTCCTCAGTCTTCCGACGACGGACGCTCAACGAAATAGCCGCTCACCGGTGCGGCGCGGGTGTTTCGAAGCCGCCGCGCAGGATGTTCAGGAGCCGGTGGGCGTGGCTGGCGTCGGTGGCGGTGATCGCAGCCGCGCTGGTCAGCGCGAGGAGATCGCCGACGGTGAGGTCCGTTCGGACGGCTCGGGCTTGCCGGGCTCGGTCGAGCAGCTGATCGGCGGTGGATCTCATCGATTCGTGCCAGCGGTCGAACAGCTCGGTGCGGCGGCCGCGGGGACTTTCGGTGATCGCGGTTGCCAGTGCGCGTTTGGTTGCGACGTGGGTCAGGAAGTCCGCTAGCCAGTCGAACAGCGCCTGGCCCGCCGAGGGGTGTTCGAGCAGGGCGGCGCCGTGCTGGCACAGCTCGGCCACTTCGTCGGAGTAGGCGGCGATGAGGAGGTCGCTGCGGGTGGGGAAATGCCGGTAGAGGGTCGCGTTGCCCACCCCGGCCCAGCGTGCGACGTCATCGAGCGCGATGTCGGGACCTCGTTCGGCGAAGAGTTCCCTCGCGGCCGCCAGCAGCAGGTCCGCATTGCGTGCGGCATCTGCCCTGCGCGACCTCGCGTTTCCGGCGTGTGGCATCGGCACCTCCTCCCGGCCGAACGGGGACCTCCCCGGTTATCCTACCCGGCGAAACGGGGAAGTCCCCGGTTGTGTTCCGAGAGGGTGCTGATGATGCTGACCTTTGCCGATCGCACGGCTATCGCGGAGTTGATCTCCCTGCACGGGCACTACGTCGACGCCGGCGAGCTTGATCGACTGGGTGAGCTCTTCACCTCCGACGTGGTCTATGACGTCACGGATCTGGGCGGGCCGCCGCTGGTCGGGCTGGCCGCCATTCACGATGCGGCGATGGCGTTGGGCGAGGCGAACCCGGTCGCGCATCACGTCACGAACATCGTGCTCGACGAGGTCGCCGAGGGGCGGGTTCACGCGCGTTCCAAGGGGATCGGAGTCAATGCCGACGGCTCGTGCGGGAGCGTGACGTACGAGGACACGGTCCTGCGCGATGCCGGCGGCGGTTGGCGGATCAGCCATCGCCGGGTGCTCGCGAGGCGCGCGCCCCTGGGCGCCGGCTGAGCCTGGACACCGCGTCCGGATTCGGTCGCCGCAGAGGCGCAACCTGGCTCAACGCGATCAACGACCAGGTCGCCGGGATCGGCGCCACGGTCGTGCCGGGCACGCAGCGGGACTCGCGTCATCGAGTGCTTCGGCCTCACGTGCTTCACCATCCCAGGCTGCGGCCCCCAGCCCGTCGGTCGCCACTCGCCCGCTTCGCCGCGCGCGGATGGCCGGGCCGGCGCCTGCGTCGCCGGAATGCGTTGCCACGACGGCGGTGGCGAGGAACAGCTCAGCCCTTCACCGCGCCCATGGTGAACCCCGCGACGAACTTGTCCAGGAACAGGTTGAACACGATCGCTATCGGCACCGCGACCAGCACGGTGGCCGCCTGCAGCGACTGCCAGAAGAACACGTCGCCCCGGACCAGCTGGGTCGGCACGCCGGTGCCCACCGGCATCTGGTCGGTCGGCGCCACGAACGCCAGGGCGTAGATGAACTCGCTTGCGGCAAGGGTGAAGGCGAACACCACCACCGCCACGATGCCGGGGAACAGCAGTGGCAGCACCGCCCGCACGAATCCACCCACCCGGCTGTAGCCATCGACCATCGCCTGCTCCTCGATGTCCTTCGGGATCGCCTTGAGGAATCCCATCAGCAGCCACACCGACACGGGGATCGTGATCGTCGGGTAGACGAGCACCAGCGACCAAGTGGAGTCCTGCAGGCCGAAGGCCACCACGACCCGCCCCAGCGACAGGAAGAGCAAGCTCGGCGGAACCAAGTAGACGAGGAAGATTCCGATTGCCATCGGGGTTGCCCAGCGCAGGCCGAAGCGGGCCAGCGCATACGCCGCGGGCAGGCTCAACGCCAGCGTGATCGCCACCACCAGCAGGCCGGACCACAGCGTGTTCCAGGCGAAAGTGACGAAGGCGGTGTCAGTGAACAGATATCCGACGTGGTCGGCCGTGGACGGACGGTTGAACAGGAACGGGTTGTTCTGCGGGTTGTAGAGGTCGCGGTTCTGCTTGAACGCCGTTACCACGCTCCACAGGAAGGGTCCGGCACACACCAATGCGCCGAGGATCGCCGCGGCGTAGACGCCGATCCGGGACGCGAGGCGCCGACGCGCATAGCGGCGGCGCAGCCCGGCTGCTCCGGCGGTCATCACAGCACCTCCAATCTGCGCACCGCCCGCAGAATCGCGATCGCCGCAGCCAGCAGCAGCGGGAAGAGGAACAGCGCGATCGCCGCACCCTGTGCAACGTCGCCGCCCTCGATACCCCGGTAGAAAGCCCAGCTGGCCAGCACCTGAGTGGAGTCGTTCGGTCCGCCGCGGGTGAGCACCCGGACCACCGCCATGTCCGTGAAGGTGAAAATGGCGCCGAACAGCGCCGCCACCGCGACGATCGGCAGCACCAGCGGAACCGTCACCTCGAACATCCGCCGCCAGAAGCCCGCTCCGTCGACGCGCGCGGCCTCCTCGATTTCCCTCGGGATCGCCAGCAGGCCGACCATCGTGATGACGGCGGCCAGCGGCGTGAGCCGCCACACGTGCACCGCGATCACCGACAGCATGGCCAGCCCAGGCTGGCCGAGCCAGTACATGTTCTGCGCGGGACCGAGAGCGCCGAACTGCCGCAGCACCCAGTCGATCGGCGAGTAGATGGAGTCGAGCAGCCACAGCCAGGAGATCGACGACAGTGCCACCGGTGTCGTCCAGGGCAGCAGGATCAGCAGACGCACCAGCCACTTGCCGCGGAAATCGGCCACGAGGATGTTGGCCAGCACCTTGCCGAGCACGACGATGAGGACCATCGACACCGCGGTGAACACCACGGTGTTGGTCAACGAGCGCCAGAACACCGGATCGGCGAAGGTGCGTTCGAAGTTGCGGGCGCCGGCGAAGTCGAACGACGTGTCGCCGGTGGTCACATCGGATACGGCGAGCGCGATGGCCAGGACGAACGGAAGGCCGATGAGGGCGACGATGTAGACCACGCTGGGCAGCAGGAACAGCCACGCCAGCAGCCCTTCCCGGTCTGCGAGGCGACGTGCGGAGCGTGCGGCGACCACCTCAACCTCCCAGCCGCAGCGGCGACCGCCGCAGCCCGCTGTCCGCGTCGAAGAACCGCACTCGAGCGGTGTCCACGGCGAAATCGTGGGTCCGGCCGGGCACCAGTTCGATGTCCACAGTGGCGGGTAGGCGGGCGACCACGCGGGTCGGCTCACCGATTCGCGCCACCGTGCCGTAGACGTGCCGATCGCCGGAGAGGTGCTCGATCCGCTCGACGGTCAGCGGGACGTTCATCCGGTCGACCGCCCGGACCTCCCCCGCCGGCAGCAGGTGTTCCGGGCGGAAGCCGATCAGCACCCCGTCGCGTGGCACGAGGTTCATCGGCGGAGAGCCGATGAACGTGGCCACGAAAGTCGACGCCGGATCGTCGTACACCTCCACCGGCGGACCGACCTGGCAAACCGTGCCGTTGTCCAGCACGACGATGCGGTCGCCCAGTCCCATCGCCTCAGCCTGGTCGTGGGTGACGTAGATCGTGGTGGTGCCGATCTCCTGCTGGAACCGCCGGAGCTCTTCGCGTGCACTGGCGCGCAGCTTGGCGTCCAAGTTCGACAGCGGCTCGTCGAGCAGGAACACGTGCGGTTCCCGCACCAGCGCCCGAGCGAGTGCGACGCGTTGTCGCTCACCACCGGAGAGCTGGCGGGGCTTGCGGCCGAGCAGCCCCTGGATGCCGAGCAGTTCGGCCGCCCACCGAGCCTTGGCCTCCCGTTCCGCGCTGCCCATCCCGACCGCCTTGAGCGGGAAGACGATGTTGGCGAGCACGCTCTTGTGCGGGTAGAGCGCGTAGCTCTGGAACACCATGGCGATCTTCCGGGCGCGCGGCGGCAAGCCGGTGACGACCTCGTTCTCGATCAGCACGTCACCACTGGTGGGCTGTTCCAACCCCGCGATCATGCGCAGCAGCGTCGTCTTTCCGCACCCCGACGGGCCAAGCAGCACCAGGTACTCGCCGTCGGTGGCCGCCAGGTCGACGCCGTCGATGGCGTGCACCCGGCCGGCGTCGAAGTGCTTGACCAGTTTCCGGACCTCCACGACGGCCACGGCTCAACCTCCGACCAGGCCTGCGCGCCGCCACTTCTCGAAGATCGCCCTGACCTGGGTGTCCGCCTCCGCCACCGACTGCTGGGGGCTTGCGTCGCCGCGCGCCGCACGCGCGAACATGTTCGGGATCACGAAGGTGCTGAACGTCTCCCCGACGGCTGTGCTCGACGGGCCGGGGTGGCCGATGTTGGTGCTCCAATCGGTGGCGTGGGACAAGAACTTCAGCTTGTCCGGCGGCCGGGCGCCGAACGGGTCGGCCGCTAGCCAGCCGTCCAGGTTCGGGGTCAGCCGCGGCCACGCGCACAGGTCGTACATCTGGGAGTGGTACGTCGCCGACGCGAAGTTCGCGGTGTAGTGCAGGAGGAACTCCTTCGCCGCGTCCGCGCCGGGGCCGTACTGCGGGATCACCCAGTTGTACATGACGTGTTGCGCCGCGAGCGCAGTCCGCGGGCCCCGAAGCGCGGGCACGAAGAAGGTGTCGTCGAACACCGCTGGGTTCGCTCCCTGGGCGGTGCGCCAAGCCGAAATCGAGTTGACGATGTAGGACAGCTTCCCCGCGACCAGACCCTGGTTGTTGCTCGCCGCGTTCCAGGAGAACACCTCGGGCGTCATCGCTTGCCGGTAGAGACGGCTCATGTACTCCACGGCCGCGACGGTCTCGGGGCTGTTGAGCACGACCCGCTGCTGCGCGTCCTGCTCCGAAGCGCCGTAGGACCACATCAGAGCCCGCAGGACCATGTTGGAGTCGATCTCCTGCGAAAGGCCGAGACCGAGCTGGATCCCGGCCCGCCGTTTGATCTCAGCGGCGCCCGTGAGCAAGCCGTCCCAGGTCGAGGGACCCTGCGGCATGCCGACCTGCTGCCACAGCGACCGGCGGTAGTTTCCGGGATCGAGTGCCCATCCCGGCGAGTAGGCGAAGAACCGCCCGGTAGTCGGGTTGAACGTCGACTTGCGGCACAGCTCCAGCTGCGGGCCCCAGCGCCGCACCGCCTCGTCGGTGAGGTCGCGGAGATCGAGCATGCTCGGTTCGAACTGGGACAGTGGTGCGATGTACTGGATGAGGTCGTGGCCCTGCCGGGCCTGCACCTCTGCTGCGATGCGCGTCGGAATCTGCGCCTGGTCGATGTGGTCGACGGTGACGTTGACGCCGACCCTGCCACCCCAGTTCCGGGCGAAGGCGTCGAACCATCGGTCATGGCTGGGGATGAAGTGGCTCCACAGCAGGACCCGAAGATCACCGGACAACCGGCGGGAGGGCTCGGTGAACGTCTCCTGCGGAGCCGCGCGTGCGTCCGTCGGCCCCGTCGCCTCTTCGCGTGCGCACGCGCCCGCCAACGCCAGGACCGCGGCGGCCCGGAGCACGTCGCGCCGCCCGTACGTTCCGGAGGAAAGTCCAGATGACTCAGTGGTCATCGCTGGCTCCTCCCCTCAAGGAGTCCCATGCACAGTAAACTCCCGCGCGACGGATCCCACTACCGATGCCAATCCCCGTGCCGATCGACTGGGACACCGGCAGAGGCGCGCACGACGGCGCCTGCCGAAGCGGCGCGAGGTGCTCGCGGTGCACGGGTGACCTGGCGAGGCGACCACGGCGGGTTCGAAGCTCCGAACCGGCGCGGTGCGCCACGGCAGCGGGACTCGACAACCCTGCTATGCCACGAGAAACCTGCTGGTTCGGTCCCGACTGGGCTGAGCTCAAGGCCGGCATGATCGTTGAACGCGTCTTCCCCTTCACCTCACATGACCGCTGATGGCACTGGGGTTGCCTCGGAACAGGGGTCCTCGACCAGCGACCGCGCCCACGCCACGTCGGCTTGCGTGGGTCCGGCGTCGTTCGCGTAGTCGACCAGATCCAGTGGGTTCTGCGTGATCATCCGGGTCACGTCGGCCTCGGCGACCCCCTTCTCGAACACGGTCTGCGCGAAGATCCGCAACGCTTCCGAGGGCAACGGGTTGTGCCGCTGGCCGGTGTCGGACACCAGCAGACACCGCGACGCCCCGATGCGCTTGATGCTGTGCGCGATCTTCTCGGGCACGGCGTAATGCCAGGCCGGTGACACCGTGCAGTAGCCGAATTCCGGCATGGCCCCGAGCCGCGCGATCTCCTCGAGCGTGTCCAGGTCGAGATTGGGCACCTTGAAGTAGGGATGGGTGACGACGATCTTCTCCACCCCGACGTCCCGGGCCTCCTTGACCAGCGAGACGATCTCGCGCGGGGACAGATGGCAGGTGCCGAGGATGGCGCCGTACTCCGCGACCAGTTCCAGCACCTCCTTGATCTCCGGCTTGAGCCTGCCGTCGGCATCGGCGACCCAGATGCCCTCCGCCCGGCTGCGACCACCGGTCTGCGAGTCGTATCCGCCGGTGCCGCCGTGCATCTGGGCGTGGTACCCGGCATCGACGGTCGGCATCCACACCTCCTTGCCGCCGAGCCGGAGCGATGCCTCGACCGCGGCCGCGTTGATGCCGCCGACGTAGTAGTTGAGGACGATGCCCCCGTACACCCGGATGTTCGGGATGACCCGCTGCACCAGGTAGGCGCGTGAAACGGTGTTCTCGTGGTGGCATTTGAGCACGATGGCCTTCATGCCCGCGTCCCGGGCGGCACGCACGATGTCGAAATCGTCGGCCAGTCGCGGGAACAGGTCCGGGTACGGGTGGCAATGCAGGTCGACGGCCCCGGTCATGTCGATGAGCGGACCGCCGTAGGTGCGAGTGTTCACAGGATTTCCTCCTCTGCGAGCGAATCACGCGTCGCCGGAAGTGATCCGGGCGTACGACTGCGGGTCGGTGGCGCCCTCGGTGACCACGACGAGCACCGACGCAGCGGGCGAAAGTCCACTCGCGACACGGGCTTGCCCCGCCTCATCGCGCAACTCGGCGAGTGCACCGATCCCCGCCGCGCCGGTTTCGCCGGCGACGATGCCGACACCGGCGAGCCGGCGCACGGCCGCACACGCGCGGGTGTCATCGATCGCCGCGACGACGTCCATCCCGTCCCGCAGCAAGGGCCAGGCCAGCTGCGACGGTGTGCCGCAGTTCAAGCCGGCCATGATCGAGTCGTGCGGGCCCGGGATGGTCACCGGGCGGCCGGCGCGCAGCGACGCGAGGACGCAGTCGGCCGAGAGCGGTTCGACGCCGACCAGCCGCGGCCTGGCGCTCGCCTCGGGGCGACGGTAGTGGCGAACTGTCGCCGCTGCGAGCGCGCCCACGCCCATCGGCACCACGACGACGTCGGGTGGGCCCGCGCCACGTTCGTGGAGCGCATCGTCGACCTCCCAGAAGATCGTCGAGTACCCCTCGATCACCCACCACGGAATGCGCCGGTAGCCCGGCCACGAGGTGTCGGACACCACGATGCAGCCGTCCGAGGCGTCCTCCGCCGAGCGCCGGACTGCATCGTCGTAATCGCCGTCGACCACGGTGACCGCCGCGCCCTCCGATTCGATGGCCTCGATTCGCGCGGCGATCATCGTGGCCGGCACGTACACGCGCGCCGCCAGGCCGAGAAGGCGGGCCATGCGGGCGACGGCGAGCCCGTGGTTGCCGTCGGTGGCCGCCGCCAGCGTCATCGGCGCCAGGGCGCTCACCCGGTGCCGGAGCTCGTCGATGTCGCTCCACGACGGCTCGGCACCCAGCCGGTCGCACAGCGCGCGGTAGACCGCGTAGGAGGCACCGAGGATCTTGAACGACTGCAAACCCAGCCGCGAGCTTTCGTCCTTCACCCACAGGCGGCCAACTCCGAGACGCTCGGCGAGCGACGGGACCTCCAACAGCGGCGTGCGAGCGTAACCCGGGAGCCGCCGATGCAGCCGCAGCGGACCCCGGTCGGCGGCGATGCCCTCGATGACAGGAACCGAGCGGTGATTGATCAGCAGCTCACCCGCGTCGGTCTTCACGTCGACACCTCCCCCGCCGGTTTCCCCGCGCGGTCGCAGAGCTCGAGCACGCGTTCCGGGGTCATCGGCAGGCACGTCGGTCGTTCGCCGATCGCCGCGGTGATCGCATTGGCGATCGCGGCGGCGCACGGCCCGATCGGCGGCTCGCCGATGCCACGCGAGTTGAGCGGCCCCTTGCCCTCACCGCTTTCGACGATGTCCACTTCGACATCGGGCATGTCCAGCGAGCTGGGGATGAGGTAGCCGGCGAACAACGTCGACGCGCAGTTTCCCTCCTCCAGCACCACGTCTTCCATGAGGGCGTACCCGAGTCCCTGCATCGCACCACCCTGGATCTGCCCCTCCACTCGCAGCGGGTTGATCGCACGCCCCACGTCGTGCGAGGCGGTGTAGCGCAAGACCGCCACCTCGCCGGTCTCCACGTCGACTTCGACGTCGGTGGCGTGGCACCCGTAGGTGTAGTCGGGGAAGCTGTCGCCCTGCCCCGCGATGGGGTCGAACGCGCCCCGGTCGGCTCGCCACCGCGACAACAGCGAGGTGTCCACTCCGCGCTCCTCGCAGCCGGCGACGAGCTCCGCGAGCGTCAGCCCGGTGCTCGCCGGACCGCGCACCAGCCCGTCCTCGAACGTCAGGTCGGCCGTGTGGCACCCGAGCATCTCCGCCGCGACGGGAGCGATCTCGTCCCGCAGTCGACGAGCCGCATGCAGCACCGCGTTCCCGGACATGTACAGCTGCCGGGTGCCGAACGTGCCTCCCGCCTGCGGGTTCAACGCGGTGTCTCCGATGTAGACGCTGATCTCGTCCAGCGGTACTCCGAGCACCTCGGAGGCGATCTGGCACAGACTTGCCGCCTGCCCGGCGCCGAGGTCGGTGATGCCCGCTCGCAGCAGCAGAGTGCCGTCCGATTGCAGGCTCAGCCAGGTGGAAGCGTGGTCGTGGAACCACACCGTGCGCCCGTAAGGCTGCATGTTGCAGGCGAATCCGCGACCAACGCGCCTGGACGGGCCGCTGGGCTGCGGGGGCTCGCCGAGCCGCGCCAGCGCGCGTTCCATCGTCTCGCTGCCGGCCACGCACGTCGCCAGCGACTCCCCGGTCGGGATGATGTCGGTCTTGCTGAGGAAGTTGCGCCGTCGCACCTCGACCGCCGACAGTCCCAGGACGTCGGCGAGACGGTCCATTTGCGACTCGTACCCGAAGACCACCTGCATCGCGCCGAAACCGCGGAACGCACTGGTCGGCACGTTGTTCGTGAACACCGCGCGCGAGCGCAGCGAGGCGTTCGGCGTTCGGTACGGACCGCACGACACCGCCGCGCCGGCGAACATGACGCGAGCGCTCAAGTACGGGTACGCGCCGGCGTCGCCGGTGATGTCGATGTCCTGGGCGACGATCGTCCCGTCATACCGCGCACCGGTGCGGTAACGCATGACGAACGGATGCCGTTTCGTGCTCGCCATCATCGATTCCTGCCGGTCCCAGACCATCCGCACCGGGCGCTGGGTCCGCCACACCAGCAGCGCCAGGTAGGGCTCCACGGTCATGTCCTCCTTGCCGCCGAAGCCGCCACCCAGGTAGGCGCCGATCACCCGCACCTTGTTCGCCGGTAGACCGAGGATGTCCGCGATCTCCACGGCGTGCTCGATGACCTGGGTGGACACCCGGAGGGTGAGCACACCGCCGTCCATCCAGCCGACACCGGCCTCGGGCTCGAGATAGGCGTGTTCGACCCGCTGACTGCGGTACTCCCCTTCGACGACCACGTCGGCCGCGGCCAACGCCGCCGCCACGTCGCCTCGCCGGATGTGCCAGTTGATCAGCACATTGCCCTCGTCGTGCACACGCGGCGCGTCGTCGGCCAGAGCGGCCTCGGGGTCGAAGACACCGGGCAGCTCCTCGTAGCCGACATCGACCATTTCCGCCGCCTCGTCCGCGATCTGCTGGCTCGTCGCGGCGACGAGGGCGATCGGTTCTCCGGCATAGCGGACCCGATCGTCGGCGAGCACGGGCATCGCCACGGTGAGTTCACCGAGTCCTCCGGTGGCGTGTTCCACGAGCCGGTTGCGGGGCACATCCCGCGCGGTGAGCACCGTGACGACACCAGGCAGAGCACGTGCCGCCGCGACGTCGACGGACTTGATCCGCGCCGACGGAAAGGCCGAGCGGACCACGCGGGCGTAGAGCATTCCCGGAAGCGTCCAATCCGCTGCGTAGAGCAGAGATCCCTTGACCTTGTCGACGAAATCGTGGTGCGCCAGCCTGCGGCCCACCACCCGCATCGGCGCGGAGGGCGGCGCCGCAGGCGGCGTCGGGGCGGTGCTGACGTCGCTGCTCATGGCTGCTCGGCCTTCGCCGCGGAGACCTGTTCGACGTAGTCCTCGATCGCGTCGAGGATCTTCGTGTATCCGGTGCAGCGGCACAGGTTGCCGACGAGCTCGTACCGGATTTCCTCCCGGCTCGGACGTCCCCCGCGCCGGGCCATGCTGTGCGCGGTGAGCACCATTCCGGGCGTGCAGAAGCCGCACTGCGAACCACCATGCACGAGGAACTGCTGCTGCAGCGGATGCAGGGCGCCGTCCTCGTCGAGCAACCCGCGCACGGTCGTCACTTCGTGTCCCTCCGCCTGCACGGCGAACATCAGGCAGGCGCTGACCGGCTCGCCGTCGAACTCGACGGTGCACGTCCCGCACACGCCTTCTCCGCACCCGTAGCGCACATCTGACAGGCCGATCTCGTCGTGCAGCACGTCGAGCAGCAGATCGCTCGGCGTGACCCACACGTCGTACCGGTGGCCGTTGACCGACAGGCCGACGAGTCGCTTGTTCATGAGGTAACCGCTCCGTTCTGCCGTGCGCGCTCCGCCGCCTCGGTGAAGGCGTGCCGGCTCAGCACCTCCACGAGCCGCTTCCGGTAAGCACCGGAGGCGTGCACATCGCTGTCCGGGGAGGTCGTCTCAGCGACCGCCGCGGCCGCGGTGGCCACCTCGCCCGGAGCGCAGGTCGATCCGACCAGTCCGGCAACGGCCTTCCGGTCGGCCAGCATCGGGCGGTCGGCCACCCCGGCCAGGGCGAGCTCCACCGAACGCACCGTCGTGGCGTCGGGCTCGAGCTCGACCACGGCGGCCGTGGCGACCACGGCGAAGTCCGATGCGCGGCGCACCAGCTCGTGGAAGCTCCAACCCTGCCTGGCGCGCAGGACGGGGAACCGGACTTCCTGGATCACCTCGGTCGGTTCCAGCACCGTGGTCAGGTAGGTGACGAAGAAGTCGCGGGCGGGGATCGTGCGTTCGACGTCCGGGCCTCGCACGACGACGTCGGCGCCGAGAGCGAGTGATGCGCAGGGGATTTCCGCGGTGGGGTCGGCGTGCGCCAGGCTGCCGCCGATGGTGCCGCGGTTGCGGACTCGTACGTTTCCCACCCTGGACGTGCACGCTGCGAGCATCGGCGTGTGCCGGCGGATCAAGGCGGAGTCGACGACGGCGCGGTGCCGGGTGAGCGCCGGTATGCGCAGGATCTCGCCGTCCACGGCGGGTTCTCCGTCGTCGATGTCGTTGATGTCGATGAGCGCTGTGGGACGCGCGAGCCGGAGCGCGAGCATCGGGCCCAGGCTTTGACCACCGGCCAGCAGCTTGGCGTCCTCCCCGCCCTCGGCCAAGGCGCGCACGGCGTCGTCGTAGCTGGCGACCCGCGTGTACTCGAAGGGGACGCTGACCACGAGAACCTCCTCCCGCTCGCCTCAGGCGGCGAGGTCCTGCTCGATCCGTGCGATCGTGGCTGCCAGCACCGCCTGATTGCTGGTGATGACGGGGTGCCCGAGCCGATCACGGATGCCCTCCATCGCCGACATGGCCCCGAAGTTGGTGCAGGACGCGAAAACGAGATCGATGTCCACGTCGGCGAGGGCGGTGGCGGTGAACTCGACGATGGTCTCTCGCGGCACCTGCGCGATCGCGAAGTTCTCCGTCATGCCCAGGCCGGCGATGCGCACGACCTCGACCCCGTCGTCCTCGATGCTGGCTTTGACCTTCGCGTTGAGCTCGTCCACGTAGGGCGTCACGACCCCGACCCGCCGTGCGCCGCTCGAGTTGATCGCGGAACGCACCGACTGGATCGTGCTGATCGCGGGCGCTCCTGCCACCTCGCTGATCCGGGCGCACAGTCCGGCGTCGTAGTCGTTGCCGCGCAACGCACCCGCGCTGGTGCAGCCGAACACGATGACGCTCGGGTAGGCGGTCCCCAGCTCTCGCGCTGCCGGGATCGCGAACTCGTCGAGCATGCGCTCTTCGCCCTCCCGGGTGGTGTCGCGCATGAACATCCGCGCCGTGTGCAGCGTCATCCCGTCAGGGAGGCCTCGCACGAAGTCGGCTTCCATCATGGTGTTCGACGAGGGGATCATCAGCCCCACCCGTCGAGGCCCGCCCGTCGTCATCGCCGTCCTCCCTCCGTCGTCATCGGCGCTCACGCCGCACCGACCGCAGCGCCGTTGAGGTCGCGCAGGATGGCCAGTTCCGCCGGGTTCACCGGCGGGAGTTCGTCGAGCGGCTCATGCACCAGCAGCTCGAATCCCGTCGCCTCACGCACCTGATCGACCGGCACCCCGTGTTGCACGGCGCGCAACCGCATGCGCCGCGACTCCGGATCGAAGTCGAGCACCGCGAGGTCGGTCACCACCGTGCTGACGTTCCCGAACACCAGGCCGGACTCCGCGCGCGTGTTCGCGCCCCGGAGGTGGCCGGGGCTGGTGATGAAGTCGACCTGCTCGACGAACCGCCGCGGCTCGTGCGCGGTCACGATGAAGATCTCGTTGCACAGCGAGATGATGTCGTTGGCACCACCGCTTCCCGGCAGGCGCACCTTCGGTGCGTCCGGCGTTCCGATGTAGCTCGTGTTGATGTTGCCGTACATGTCCACCTGCGCAGCGCCGAGGATCCCGAAGTCGAAGAATCCCCGCTGCGCGAAGAGGAAGATGTCGGTGATGTCGGTGAGCATCGGCGCTCCGAACGCCGCGCGCATCTCGTTGGTGGAAATCGGCAGCCGCCCGGGAACCAGATGCGTGCCGACGATCCCGCCCTCCAGCACGATCGTCAGGTTCGGCGCCTGCCGCCGGCGCGCCAGAGCCGAGGCGAGCAGGGGGATTCCGACACCGGCGAACACCACCGCGTCGTCGTCGAGGAGACGACTCGCGGTCACCGTCATGATCTCCGTGGGTGTCGGCCTCATCCGTACATCAACTCCTTCGCCCGTCGCTGCTGCCGGTCGAGCCGAGCCGCGCCGACGTCCCCGAGGAAGCCGGCGAAGTCGGGGTGCCCCAGCACGTGCTCGTCGATGTAGTGCCGGACGCCGTCCAGCCCGTGGTCACGGATGGCCTGCACGTACGTGTCGAAGTGCTCGGTGTCCGCCTCGTAGCGGCCGTAGCATTCGTGCGGGTAGCAGCCGTACGGTGCTTCGACGACCGCATCCACCGCGAAGTGCGGGAGCATCGTGCTGAAGGGGCTCGCCCGGATCACATCCGGGTCGACGATCTCCTCGGCGCTGACCACGACGCGGCGCGCGGCGCGCGCCATGTCGACGTCCATGTGCCGGTACCCGTCGACCTGCGCGTTCCCGTACACATCGGCACGATGCACGTGGATGAGCGCCACATCCGGGTGCAGCGCGGGCACTGCGAGCAGGCGCTGCCCGGTGTACGGGCATTCCACGGTCCGCGTTCCGTCCATGCGCGCGAGGTCCGACCCGAGCATCGTCAGCGTCGGCAGGTACGGCACCCCCATCGCCCCGGCCTTGTACCGCAGCCCGATGCCGAGATGGCTCCACTCCTCGTAGGCGGCCAGCCCGCGCTCGACGTAGTGCCGCAGGACCTGGGAGAGACCCCAGTTCAGCCCGATGCCCATCCAACTGGTCACGATGCGGTCAGCCGCGCCGGTCACGAGCAGCAGTTCGGCCTCGTAGCAGGTCAGCGGGCGCGACAGGGTGAGCCCTCGGTGCGGCTGGCGCAGGAGCTCGAAGACCAGCGCCATCGGGGTACGGGAGTAGAGGGTTCCTCCGATCCCCACGTGGTGGCCGTCCTCGACGAGCCGCAGCGCCTCGGCGGCAGTGCACGTCTTGTCGCGCACCGGCCGCGCATGGCGCTCCAGATCGGCGCGTGCGTCGCGGAACGTCGTGGCTGTCATCGCACACTCCCCGCCGGCGCGGCCTGCAACAACGGCCACACCTCGGCTGCGAAGCGCTCCATCTGCTCGAGCCGGTACTCGAAGGGCGCGAAGACCAGGTGCTGCACGCCGGCCTCGACATGCGCGGAGAGCTGTTCGGCGCACTGTTCGGGTGTGCCCCTGATCGCGCTGTCCGGGGTCGATTCGCTCCAGGCGGCCATGTCGAAGTAGTCATCGACGTATCGCCGCACCAGTGCATCGCCCTCCTCGTAGGAATCGGCGATGCACAGCGGCAACTGCGCCACATTGGACAATTGGCCGGGATCTCGGCCCGCTTCCTCGGCGAAGCCGCGGATCTTCGTCCACGCCCGGGAGAAGCTGTCGGCCGTGTAGAAGTAGGTGAGCCAGCCATCGCCGCGGGTGGCCACCCGCTTGAGCACCCGGTCGACGTAGCCTCCGATGAGCACTTTCGGCCGGGGCCGCGGCAGCGGCAGCATGCGCACGTTGCGCAACCGGACGTGGTCGTACTCCCCTGTCACACCGTCCTCTCCCCACAGCCGGTAGAGGATTTCCAGATTGCGCTCGAAGGTGCGCCCACGTCCCTTGAACTGCACACCGGTCGCGTCGAACTCCCGCTCGTACCAGCCGGCGGCCATGCCGAGAACGAGCCTCCCGCCCGAGGCGATCTGCAGCGTCCCGGTGACCTTCGCCAGCACTGCGGGCTCCCTGATCGGCAGCACCAGCACGCCGGTGCCGAGCAGAACATCCCTGGTGTGCGCGGAAAGCACGGTCAGCGTCGTCAGCGCCTCGTGGAACGGGAAGGGTCGGCGGGCGCCGAGGAACAGGTGGTCCCACGCCCACAGCGACCGGAACCCGAGTTGCTCGGCCCGCCTCGCATAGGCGGCCATCCCCTCCGTGCTCGGCTCGCGCGAGTGGGGTGTGAAGTTCTCCACCGCTAGTCCGAATGAGACGGACATCCTGCACCTCCTGCTTCCGGTCAGTACGGCGGTTGCCCGGTGCCGACGAGTTCGACCTTGCCGCCGACCGTGCGCACCAGGTAGACCGGGGGCACCGTTTGGTTGACCAGGTTGCGCCAGGTCTGGAACTTGATGTCGCCGTAGATCGCCCCGGGTAGGGCCACTCCGGCCAACGCGTCGCGAACCGAGGCGGGGTCCTCCGGGTTCTGCGCGGCGCCCATCGCCGCGGCGATGACCTTGATCCCCTGATAGCCGCGCACTCCCTCAGGAGCCTCGCCCGGGTTGTACCCCTTGGCGTTCCACGTGGCCAGGAACCGCTCTGCCTCCTGCGGCGCGGCGGCCTTGGCAGGATCGAAGCTCGCGAAGAACATCGTCGCGTAGCTGCCTTCTGCGGCTTGCGGACCGGCCAGCTGGATCACTTGCACGGGACTGTTCGAGCCACCGGTGGTGATGATCCGCGCCGTGGCGCCCTGCCCCCTGGCTTCCTTGAGCAGGAGTGCGATCTGGCTGGCGTCCGTCGTGACGATCCACGTGTCGGCGCCGGAGGCGATCGCCTGCGTGACGAAGGTCGAGAAGCTCTGTTCGGTCTGTTCGAACTTCGCCCCGCCGACGACGTTCGCCCCGGCGCGGGTGAGGGTGTCGCCGAAGTGCTTGGCCGCACCGAGCCCGAAGTCGTTGTTGACCGACAGGGTGAACGCCGACTTGATCCCCATTCCCCTGAGCACCGGTTCCAGCGCGACCGCCTCCATGGACGACGTCGGCGACAGGCGGAACGTCCATTCGCCGCCGGACTGGTCCTTGTCGGTGACCTTGTCCGAACTGGACGTCTCCACCAGCAACGGCACCCGGGCGCGTTCGAGGATCGGCTGCATCGCCAGCGTGCACGACGATCCCCAGCCGCCCATCACGACCGGGACCTGCGCCTCGTTGACCAGCTTCTGCGCGACGTTGACGCAGGTCGCCGGGTCGTTGGCATCGTCCTCCACGCGAAGCACGACCCGTTTGCCGTTGATCCCACCGCCCGCGTTGATCTCCTCCGCGGCGATTTCGGCGCCATGCGCAACAGCTTGGCCGGAGCTGGCCACCGGACCGCTCAACGGCTGGGCAACGCCGATGGTGACCTCGTCCGGGCCATCGCCGCCTCCACCGGCGCAGGCAGTGGCCGCGAACAACACCGACGCCGCGAGTGCGGCGAGATGACACCGACGCATGAGAGGCCCTCCCTCCCCGATTCATCCGCCGAGGTACGCCTCGCGGACGGTACGACTGCCGGCGAGCTCGCCGGCCACGCCCGACTCGGTGATCCGGCCACGTTCCAGCACGTACGCGCGGTCGGCCACCTGCAGGGCGAGCTCTGCGTTCTGCTCGACGAGCAGAACCGTGCGGCCGCTGTCCCGGATCCGGCCGGCGACCTGCAGCACCTGCTCCACCAGCAGCGGGGCCAGTCCCAGCGAAGGCTCGTCGAGCATGACCAGCTTGGGAGCGGCCATCAGACTGCGGCCGATGGCCAGCATTTGCTGCTCCCCGCCCGACAAGCTCCCGGCCGACTGAGAAAGCCGCTCCCCGAGCCTGGGGAACAAGGCGAGCACTTCTCCGAGGCGCTCGCGTTCATGGGATCGGCCGCGACGCATCGCGATCCGCAAGTTCTCCCGCACGGTCAGCATCGGGAACACGTGCCTGCCCTCGGGGCAGTGCACGAGCCCAGCCTTGACGATCCGGTGCGGGGAGAGGTTGGTGATGTCCGCGCCGTCGAACCGCACGGTCCCCGAAGTGGCCCGGATCAACCCGGAAAGTGCCCGCAGCAGCGTCGACTTGCCGGCGCCGTTGCTGCCGATGATGGTGACGAGTTCGCCTGCCGCCACCTCGATCGTGACGTCCACGATGGCCGCGACGCGGCCGTACCCGGCGGTGAGACCCTGAACGCTCAACATGGCGCCGCCTTCTCCCCCAGGTACGCCGCACGCACGTGCGGATCGGCCTGGATCTGTGCCGGGGTTCCGTCGGCGATCTTCTCGCCGGCGTTGAGCACGGCCACGTGGTGGGAGATCCCCAACAGGAACTTCATGTCGTGCTCGACCAGGACCACGCCGACACCGGCGCGCCGAACCTGCTCCAGCAAACCGGCCATGACCGTGGTCTCGGTCCGGTTGAGCCCTGCCGACGGCTCGTCCAGCAGCAGGAACAACGGCCGCGCCGCCAGTGCGATGGCCACCGCGAGCATGCGTTGCCGCCCGTAGGGGAGGGTGCGCGCCTCGCGCTGCAGCTCTTGCTCGATCCCTGCGAAACGGGCCAGCTCGCGAACCGTGGCGTGGAGCTCGCGTTGCGCGCGGCGATACCGCGGCATGCCGAGCATCGCGCCGAACACGGACTTCGGCTCGGTCGTGTGCAGTCCGATGCGGAGGTTGTCGAACACCGTCAGTCGCGGGAACAGGCTCCGCTTCTGGAACGTCCGCACCACACCGCGCTTGGAAATGACGTGCGGCCGCAGTCCGGTCAACTCTTCGTCGCCCAGCCGGACGCTGCCTTCCGCGGCCGGGACGAACCCGGTGATCGCGTTGAACACGGTCGACTTCCCCGCACCGTTGGGCCCGATCAGAGCCGTGATCTCGGCGGGAGCGGCTTCCAGCGCGAGGCTCGACACCGCGCACAGCGCACCGAAGCGCACGGTCAGCCGGTCCACCACAAGTGAGTCCGATGTGGACACCTGTCCGTTCAGGACGAGGTCACGACGCGCCATGGTCCGCCCCCTTCCGATCAGCTGCGGCAGGAGTGGTCGTCGCCGAGCCCTCGTCCGCGGAGCGCGAACTCGGCGCTGCCGTCGTGAGGCCGCGCTGCCGCATCACGTGCACCGCAGTGCCCCACAAGCCGCGCGGCATGAACCGCACCAGCAGGATCAGCACCAGCCCGTAGATCACCAGCCGCCATTCGTCGCTGAACCGCAGCATCTCCGGGAGCTGGGTGAACAGCACGGCTCCGATCACCGGTCCCAGCACGGTGCCCATGCCGCCACCGATCACCATCAGCAATGTGTTGATCATGATCGCGAATCCGAAGACCTCGGGCGAGACGAATCCGACCGTGTGCGCGTACAGCGAGCCGGCCACGGCCGCCATGGCTCCGCTCAGGCTGAACGCGATCGTCGCGTGCCGGCTGGTGTCGATCCCGACCGCTCGCGCGAGGTTCTCGTTCTCCGCGAGCCCGCGCAGGCTGTAGCCGAGACCGGACGATGCCAGCCGCGCCACGGCGATGACGATCAGCAACGCCACCGCGAAGACGACGGGGAAGACCTCCTTCGGCCGGACGAGTTCGTACCCGAACAGGCCGATCGGCGGGATGTCCGAGTAACCCATCGGGCCCCCGGTCAACGCCACCCAGTTCAACGCCACCTGGCGGAAGATCTCCGCGACGGCGAATGTCGCGATGACGAAGAACGCCGCCCTCAGCCGCAGCGTGACCCGCCCGATCATCCAGGCGACGACCAGCGCAACAGCCGCGCTGGCCACCACCGCCGGCACCATCGGCACCCCGAGCGCGGTCGAGGCGATGGCCGACACATAGGCACCGAGACCGAAGTACGCCTGATGTCCCAGGCTCAGCAACCCCGAGTACCCGAGCACGAGGTTCAGACTGCTGGCCAGGATCACGTAGATCGCGGCGAGCACGGCGATCTGCGTCTGGTACGGCCCGGACACCATGCCACCCGTGAAAAGCAGGGCGACCACCGCCACGGAGACCGCGGCGCGCCAGGAACGCGAGCTGAGCAGGGTGGTCATTCCTGCACCACCTTGCGCGCGCCGAACAGGCCCTGCGGGCGGAGCAGGAGCACGGCGAGGAGAACCAGCAGCCCGAACGCGTCCTTGTACCCCGCCGACACGTACCCGGCGCCCAGGCTTTCGACCAGCCCGAGCAACAGCCCGCCGACGATCGCCCCGGGGAAGGACCCCAGCCCGCCGAGGATGACCACGACGAACGACTTCGGCGTCGCCAGCACCCCCATCGTCGGCGTGATCTGGAAGATCGTCGCGATGAGCACACCGGAAAGCGCCGCCATCGCCGCTCCCAGCGCGAAGGTCATCGCGTACACCCGCCGCACGTTCACGCCCATCAGCCAGCTGGCCGTCGAATCCTGGAACGTGGCGCGCATGTCCAGACCGATGCGGGTGCGGGTCATGAGCAGGTGCGCGGCCAGGATCGTCAGGGCGACAACGATGATGATGAAGATGTTGCGCGGCGTCGTGCGCGTCACGAGCAGATCGATGCTGTCGCTGGAGAACGGTGACCCGGCGGTCTGCGGGACCGGGCTCCACACGAGCATCGCCCCGTTCTGCAACAGGATCGAGATCCCGATGGTGGCCAGGATCGGCATGGCGATGTCGTCGTGCTCCCGCAGCTTGCGCAGAACCCCCCAGTCGATCAGCACTCCGAGCACTATCGCGCCCAGCACCGCCGCGGCCAGCCCCGTGACGAACGGCAGGCCCATCATGCCCGCGACGGTGTAGGAAAGGTACGCGCCGATCATGTAGAACTCGCCGTGCGCGAAGTTGACCACGTTCATGTAGCCGAAGACGAGTGTGAGCCCAACGGCCATGAGCGCGTAGATCGCTCCCAGCGTCAGGCCATTGCCGAGGTACTGTCCGAACTCTGCCACAGTCCCCCTCCGCGCTTTTCGGGGGCGATCGACGGCGGACCGAGACCTACCGCAACAGCGACTTCCCCGCGCTCGGGCGCGTGGTGCGGCGCCTCGTCGATCCGCGGTAACCAGGATAGGAGTACCGCCGAGCGCAGCCATTGGCGTGAGTTGCCGAACGATGGGCTTCCGCAACGGCAACTTCTGCCATCGGCCCGAGCATCCGTCCGGCGGATTCGTCAGCGCGCCACATCCGGCATCTCACGGACCTGCAACGCCACGGACAGGTGCAGGCACAATCGACTGTCCACCATGAACGGTCCCACGAGCTGCTCCAGCTTCGCGATCCGGTGACGCATGGTGTTGTAGTGCACGTGCAGGGCGCGGGAGGCGACTGCGACGTTGAGGTGACTGCTCAACAGGACGTCAAGGGTCTTCAGCAATTCGGCGCGTTCCCGTTCTTCCAGGCCCAGCAGCGGACCGAGCGTGTCGTCGACGAACCGTCGGAGTTCGCCGACGTCGTCGACGAGGCTGAGCAGGCGGAACAGGCCCAGATCCGCGAACGAGGTGACCTTGCCCGGCCCTCGGGCCCGCCGCCCCATGTGCAGCGCCTTGCGGGCCTGCTCGTAGCCGACCGAGATCAACCGCGGGTCGTCCACCGGGGAGCTGACCCCCATGGAGAACTCGTGCCGGGTCGTCGCCTTCAGGCCCGACCACATCTCGCGCGGCACCGCGGCCGGATCGTCCTCGGCCGCGCCGACCACCGCCACCAGGTTGGTCGCGAACCCCGCCGATGCACCCCGCGGGTCCTGGTTGCGGACCTCCGAGCACCACAGGTCCAGGTAGCGCTGCTGCGCCAGGTCCGGGTCGGTGTGCCCGGCCCGCTCGCGCGACGACACCCATTCGGCCCGGCTCACGACGACCACGAGCCGCCGATGCAGGTCCCAGCCGAAGGTCGCGCACTGCCCCAACGCGTCGTCGATGTCCGCCCCCTGGCCGGTCACGAGATCGTGCAGCACGTTGGCGGCGAACTGCCTTTCCACGGCATCCACGGCCAGCTGCCGCGTCACGTCCAGCGCCGCTACCACCGCAGCCTGGTCGACGGCCACCGTCACCTCGGGCCCCATCCGGTCGGACGGGCCGACGACCACCAGCCGGCCGCACCGGAGCTCACCGGCCGAGACCGGGGCGATGATCACGGTCAGGTCCGCCGCCAGCTGCTGCGCACCCGGTCCGAGATGAGCGGTGCGCAACCTCCCCCGCCCATCGAGGACGCCGACATCGACGAGCCGGTCGCGCTGTTCAGCGTTGTACACCGAGGCCCGGGCCCGCCCGTCCTCGTCGGCCACGAACACGGCAACCCCGCCCAGCAGCTCGGACAGCTTGGCCGCGATCTCGGGCAGCTGCCCGCCGGCGAGCACGATGTGCAAGAACGAACTGTGGATCTCCTGGGCCCGGGCGATGGTCGCCGCCTGCCGGTTCACGATGTCGGAGAAGACGCGGCTGAGGATGTCGTCGAAGGCGACATCCTCGGGGATCCGCACGATCGGCAATGCCAACTCGTCCGCTGTGTCGAGCACCCGTTGCGGCAGGGCTCGGGTGTAGCGGCCGAACTTGATCCCGAACACGGCGACGCCTCGATGGGCGAACTGCCGGACCAGCTCGGCCAGCTCCTCCCCGGACTGCGGCAACGGGTAGCCGGTGCTGAGCATGAACTCGTGTTCCTTCGTCCAAGGAAGGATGTTGGGCACCGTCATGACGTTCAGCCGCTGGATCTGGCGATCCAGGCCACCGGCCCCCGCCAGCACCTCGGCGTCGGCGAGGAGCTCCATCCCGAGCACGTCGCGGACCGTGAGCCCGGCGGCAGCAGGGCCCGTGCGGTCGGCGTCACCAGGTTCGATCACGACTGTTCCTGGGCGAATCTTGCCGGCGGAAAGCGGCCGACAAGTCGAATGTTGCCACCCGGCGGAGGCGGAAACCAGGTGGTATCGCGTCGAGCTGCTCAGCCGAACAGCTGGCTGAACTCGTCGTAGATCGTGAACAGCGAGAATCCTCCGTAGAACAGCACGGCCCAGCACAGCGCGACGAGTCGGACGCCCTTGAGTCCGATCGCCCGCGGGAGGACGCCCCGGTTCAACCTGATCAGCAGCACCGAGTACACGAACATGACGATGCCGTTGAGCGACGACGCGATGATCAGCAGGATCAGCGGCTCGTCGAGCCCGGAGAACAGGATCGCAGAGCCGAAGACGATCTCCGCCCACACCACGATGAAGTAGATGCGGCTCTCGCTCAGGGCCCTGCTGTTGCGCAGCGGCCCCGTCTTGAGCATGTCCGCGGTCACCCGGCCGACCATGTCCAGCACGGCGAGGTTGGTCGAGTAGAGCACGACCGTGCCGATGAGGAAGAAGATCGTGCCCGTCGCGCCGCTGAGCCCGTCTCCTACCAGCCGGATGAACTCGAAGTCCTCCGCCTCGCTGCCGATCCCGATGGTGGCGTACGTCAGGCCCATCAGGATGAGCAGCGCGAACAGGCCGATCACGAAGAACGTGATGAACTGCTCCCGGTCGGCGACCCGCCACCAGCCTCGCCACCGGCGAAGGTTCTCCTCGTCCTGCGGGAAGAAGTAGCCCGTGGTCGCAACGGTCTGTTCCTCCCCGGTGAACGGCGACACCACCTTCGGCAGCCGGCTCCCCATGCCCAGTCCCTTGTCCCTGATCCAGTTCGACTGGACCAGGTTGAGCGCGCCGCCCGCCCCGGCGAACGCGATCGCGCCGAGCAGCGTCGCCGCCGGGATCGCGGCCACCGCCCCGGGGATCTGGTCGATGGAAACGAAGCCCTTGCCGATCGCCAGCCAGCCGTCCAGCCCGAGCAGCACCAGCGCGGCGTAGATCAGGAAGAGCACGATCAGGCCGACCAGGAAGAACTGGATCTTCTCGACGGTCCGGTAGACCACCGGCGAGACGGTGAGCACCAGGCCGATCAGCAGCAGCACTCCGATGGTCATGTAGGGAACGGCGTCCTCGGCGAAGCCGAACGCGAAGGCCAACGTGGTCGTGCCGCCGGTCGCCCACCCCGGCCATGCCCAGGGCACGATGGTCATGATGACGAACAGCCACCCCCAGTGCCACCACAGTCGGCTGAACCCGGTGACCGCGGTCTCCCCGGTGGCCAGCGAGTAGCGCTCGATCTCCATGTTGAGGAAGTACTGGGTGAGGATTCCGATCAGGGCCAGCCACACGAGGGCGAGACCGACCTGGGACGAGATGTACGGCCACAGCACGTATTCTCCGGAGCCGATCGCGCCCGCCAGCAGGAGCACGCTCGGACCGAGCACCTTCCGCAACGGCCGCACTTCCGGAAGGTCGGCGTAGGGAACGCCGGGGAGATTTCTACTCGGGATCTCGGTCGCGGTGGTCTCCGGACCGGGCCTGCCCTCGTCCGGTTGGGACATGGGTGCTCCTCGTCGCCGCGCATGCACAACCCAGCAGCGCTTTCCGTGACACCCACAAAGATAGGCCAACCTGCGGTTTTCGACGGGCCCGAACAGGGGCAGCGGCAGATATCCGCTGCCTGCGGCACACCACCGACGCGAGCTCACCGCCCAGCGTCCGTTGCCTGCGACCGGTGCAGCCGATTCGTTGGAGGCAGACGACGGCTCAGGATCGTCGGACCACGTCCGCCGCTCCTGCGGATGTCAGGCAGCGGACGTGGTCCGGCTCCGATCAGGCAGGCTGCATCGCTTGCGGCGTCATCTGCCGGCAGAAGTTCCGCTAACCGCTGGCACTTTCGCAACGCCTGCACCACCGCTCCCTCGCGTTTCCGGACGGGTGCGGGTTGCCACCAGGTACGCAGCGGTCGCACCATCGAAGGCGGAGCCGCCACGCGGGAGGCGCGATGCGCAACGGGGACGCCAACAGCCAGGTGCCGGACCGGTTCGGCCGGTGGTTGCGGGACTTGCGGATCTCCGTCACGGATCGGTGCAACTTCCGCTGCCGGTACTGCATGCCCCGGGAGGTCTTCGGGGCGGACCACCTGTTCCTGGACCGTTCGGAGCTGCTCACCTTCGAGGAGATCACCAGGCTGGCGCGTGTCTTCGCCCGCCAGGGCGTGCGCAAGATCCGGCTGACCGGCGGGGAACCGCTGCTGCGCCGGCAGCTCGACCTCCTCGTCGGAATGCTGGCGGAGGTCGACGGCATCGACGACATCGCGCTGACCACGAACGGTTCGTTGCTGGCGGCGCAAGCACGAGGCCTGCGCGATGCGGGCCTGTCGAGGGTGACGGTCAGCCTCGATTCGCTGGACGCGGAGCGGTTCGCGCGGATCAGCGACACCCGGGTGCCGCTTTCCCAGGTACTGCGCGGCATCGCCGCCGCCGAGGAGGCGGGGCTGGCCCCGATCAAGGTCAACACCGTGGTCAAGCGCGGTATGAACGACGGCTCGGACATCCTCGACCTGGCCAGGTTCGGCCGCGAGCACGGTTACGTCGTGCGGTTCATCGAGTACATGGATGTGGGCACCACCAACGGCTGGCGGATGACCGACGTCGTACCCGCCCGCGAGATCGTCGACCGTCTGCACGCCGCGTGGCCCCTCGAGCCCGCGGACCCCGGCTACACCGGCGAAGTGGCCCGGCGCTACCGCTACCTCGACGGCGGCGAGGTCGGCATCATCGCCTCGGTGACCGAGCCGTTCTGCCGCACCTGCACCCGGGCCCGCCTGTCCGCGCAGGGCGAGCTGTTCACCTGCCTCTTCGCGTCCAGCGGCCACGATCTGCGCGCGTTGCTGCGCGGCGGGGCCGACGACGCCGAACTCGAAAGCCGCATTCAGGCGCTCTGGGGACGACGCACCGACAGGTACTCCGAGCTTCGCACGACCGAAAGCACCCGCGCCCGCAAGGTCGAGATGTCCTACATCGGCGGCTGAGCTCCCTTCCTCGGCACCGGCGCGGGGCGCTTGGCAGTCGCGGTGAACCCTGGCGTGCGGTCAACGGGCCAGCGCGGAGGCGAACAGAGAGCCAGGAGGTGTCTGGTCAGCCTGGGGAGCTCGCTGAACCTGGGTTGAGGAGCCGTCGGTCGGGCTGACGCTGGATTGAGCGCTTTGCTGTGTCTGTCTTGGTGAGCGATCCGTCCTGCCCGTTCCGCTGGAAGGGGTTGGTTCAGGAGAGCCAGTCGGTGTAGCGGGTGGGGGCGATGCGGGCATCGTTCGGAGCGGTGAGGACGTCGCCGTGGGCGGCGGCGAACATGCCGGCGGTGTCATCGGTGACGACGGAGCGCCCGTCGCTCTTGGCGGTCAGGGTGAGCCGGCCGAGTTCGTCGAGGGGGTAGACGTCGGGACCTGCGATGTTGATGACGCCGTTCAGAGGGCTGCCTGCGGCGATTTCGGCGACGATGCTGGAGACGTCCGCAGCGGCGATCGGCTGGATCAGCGTGCGTGGCAGGCGGACGGTGTCGCCTTCAGCGGTCATGGACAGGGTCGCGTCCATGAACTCCATGAACTGCGTGGCGCGAACTATGGAATACGGGATCGGTCCGGCCTTGAGGATGTTCTCCTGAAGCACCTTCGCCCGGTAGTAGTCCAGATCGGGCACTTGGTCCACGCCGACGATCGAGAGGATGACGAAGTGCCCGACCCCGCCCTTCTCACTCGCGGCAAGAAGGTTGTCCATCGAAGTCTGGAAGAAGGCGAGCGAGGCGTCGTCGAAGGTGGGGGAATTCGTCAGGTTGATGACGACGTCGGCGCCTGCCACGGCCGCCTCCAGTCCCTGGCCAGTGATGATGTTCACGCCTGTGGACAGGGAGTGCGGTACGGCTTGGTGCCCGGCCGCGCTCAGGTTCTCCACGACCCGTGACCCGATCAGCCCGGTTCCGCCGATGACTGCGAACTTCATGGCATGCACCTTCTTTCGATGATTGGTGTCCGTTATGCGGCTCTGATTGCGGCTGGGTTCTAGTCCTCGACGAACGTGACGGTCTCGTCGAGCGGCGCCCGCCCCGTACGGGTGTAACCATCCGCAACGTCCTCGAACCCGATCGACATGCCGCAGAAGAGGATCGACTCGTCCGGCGGTGACACGATCTCCGCAACGGTCTTGCGGTACTTCGCCCATGCCATCTGCGGGCAGCTGTGCAGCCCTTCGGCGCGCAGCAGCAGCATGACGGTCTGCAGGTACATGCCGACGTCGGACCACTGGGCCGGGCCCATGTCGCGGTCGATGTAGCAGAACAGGGCGGCGGGCGCGCCGAAGCAGTCCCAGTTCGCGACCGCGGCCCGCTGGCGCGCCTCCAGGTCCTCGCGCGGGATGCCGAGGGCGCCGTAGCGCTGCTCGCCGAAGGCGGATCGGCGTTCGCGGTACGGGGACTTCAGCTCGGGCGGGTACTGCTGGTACTCCGGCTCGTCCCAGGGGTCGCCCACCGCTATGCGCTCGCCGGTGCGCTTCTTGAGTTCGGCCAGCGGCGCGCCGGTCAGCACGTAGACGTGCCACGGCTGGAGGTTCGATCCGGACGGCGCCCAAGCCGCGGCGGACAGCACGCGCTCCAGCACCTCCCTCGGCACTGGCCGGTCGGTGAATCCGCGAACTGCCCGTCGGCTCGTGACCGCCTCATAGACGTCCATGAACGCGCATCTCCCTGCTCAACACGGCTGACTTGGTTACACCCGTGATGGTATCATTCAATACCATCTCGTGTTTGACTATCTCGAGTACGACTCATCACAGCCCGTGGCTCCCCGCCTCGGGCACCGCTCATTGGAGAAAGACCATGGCCACGCTGCTGCACATCGACTCGTCCGTGTTCCCAGGCGAGACGTCCTCGTCCCGCTCGGTCGCGGACGCCTTCCGCAAGGCCTGGGAGGAACAGCACCCGGAGGGCACGGTGATCTACCGCGACGTCGCCGCCAGCCCTGTCCCGCACATCACCGCCGACGCCCACACCGCCGGTTTCACCGCCCCGTCCGAGCACACCCCGGAGCAGTCCGCCGCGTTCGCCGCGCGCGTGGAGCTCATCGAGGAGCTGGAGCGGGCGGACACCGTCCTGATCGGCGCCCCCATGTACAACTTCTCGATCCCGTCGACCCTCAAGGCGTGGCTGGACAACGTGATCCTGCTCGGCCGCACCGCGGGCGAGACCCCCTCCGCCCAGGGCACCCCGGTCACCGTCGTCGCCAGCCGCGGCGGATCCTACGCACCGGGCACCCCGCGCGAGGGCAACGAGTTCGTGCAGAACTACCTGGAGGCCGTCCTCAAGGGCACACTCGGTCTGGATCTCGACTTCATCGTCCCGGAACTGACCATGGCCCCCCGCAACCCGGCCATGTCCGAACTGATCCCCCTCTACGAGGCCTCCCGCGAGCGCGCCTTCCAGGACGCGATCACGAAGGCAAAAGAACTCGCGGAGCGCCTCGCCGCGTAACTCCCGGGCCATGGGCGCCGTGTGACGCCTCAACCCAGGACGTCACACGGCACCTTCGCCACCTGCGCCCTCTCTGACGGTGACGGTGGCGCTCTGCCCCCGGGGGCTGGTGGCCCGACGCGGGGCGGCCGGGGCGTTCGGCCTGCCGACGGGCCGCGCATCGAGGCGACGGCGAGGGTGACGAGCACGCCGCCGGCCAGGTGTGCGGCATGGTAGCCGTGCGGACAGGTCGGCCCGGGTCGGCGACGAAGCCCTGACCGCCGCCCGCAGCCAGGGCCGGCGCGTAGCGACGATGGCCGCACCTCTCAAGGCCGGGTTCGCCGCGAAAGCCGCAGGAGACGAAGTGCGCCCACGCGGCAGGCAAATTGCGCGGGCGAGCTCACGCCTCACTGTCTGCGGGATAGGCGAACTTGGTCAGCAGATCAATCAGCCGCTCGGGCTCGCCGCGCCCCAGTTCGGCAACCAAGCGCTCGGCCAGCGGCTCCGCCGCCACATGGGCTGCATCGAAAAGCTCGAGGCCATGAGGCGTGATCTCCACTGCCCGCGCCCGCCGGTCCCCGGGAACGGTCTTGCGCACGGCCAGCCCCTTGCGCTCCAGGTCGTCCACGACCCGCATGATTCCCGCCTTGTCCGACCCCGTCGCCGCCGCCAGGTCCCGCTGCACCGTGGGCCCGCGGTTGACCAGCACGATCAGCACGGCAAAATGCCGCAACTCGATGCCGAGCGGCCGAAGCGCCTCCGCCATCACCGTGGCCGCGCGCCAGTGGGCCTGGCGCAGCAGCAAGCCGAGAGCGAAAGGCGATTCATCCCCGGGGCGGTCGGTCGCACGCGCGGCGGCGGTTCTGCGAGGAACGTCGGCGGTCATGAGGGCATATTACCGTCATCCGTTCATTCGATACCGTATCACTTGAAACTAAATGCGGGTGGGTATCTGCTTCGTACGCCGACGGCTCGGCAGTCGCCGCAGCAGCAGGGGCCCGGTGCACGCCCACCGTCCGCGCCGACCGGCGAAGCGGGCGCCTGATCCCACCTTCCGCCGGCCCGCGATGAGGGCAGGCGGATTTCAGCGCAGATACCCTGCGTTGATCCAGCTCTGGAATAGCTGCACCCGTTCGGCAGGCCAGGCTTCGTCGCAGGGCATACTGCCGTTCGAGAGCTTTTCGCAGATTCCATCGGCGTTGGACCGCACGTCCTGGTAGGAAGAAAGGTCGAAAAGCCCCGACATCGCCTCGATGTCCTTTGCCCGGAACAGGGGACGGATGTCGTGTTCGAAACTCGGTTCCTGCCGGCTCACTGATTCGCCTTCTTCCGAAGCTCCTGCTGCTGGGCCTCCCCCTCACCGGGCCGGACCCTGCCGACCAGTTTCCGGTCAGACCACGGGCTCTGCCACCGCAACGCCCGCTCGGTGCTTCAGACAGACCTCGCCGCCGCCCGGACCAGTCCTCAGAGGATGATCCGCACCTAGGCACCAGAGCAAATGTGTGCCGCCGGGTTGAGCCAGCACAGCACCGCCTGACCGCTGATACTGCGCCTGAAGAAGAAATCCCAGTTCAGGCGGCCCTACGCGGTGTTCAGGGAGGTCTTTTCATGTCGGAGTTCGAGTCGACGAACGACAGGCAGAAGCCACGATCGAACGCGTGGCAGTCGGCGGTCACCGTGGTGCAGGAGGCGGAGCCTCCCTTCATCCCGGCGGGTGCGCACGTGACGACCATCGTCGTCGAGTTCCCACCGGGCGACCCAGGCACCCCTGCGCATCGGCACCCCGGGCCGGCCTTCGGCTACGTGCTGGACGGCGAGATGGTGTTCGAGCTCGAAGGTCAGCCGGCGCGTGTCGTCCGGGCCGGCGAGGCGTTCTGGGAGCCAGGCGGCGACGTCATCCACTACCAGGACGGCAACAACCGCGACGACGTCCCGGTGCGCTTCACCGTCACCATGTTCTGCGAACCGGGCAAACCCATGCTCACCTTGGTGGACGAGGAAGAGCTCGACCAGCGCAAGAGCCGCCGGGCCCCGCGCACGAGCTGACCGCGAGCCCCGTCGTGTTCAACGCTCGGACATCTCTTCTCCGAGAACACGGAGGTCAAAAGAATTCAAGATGGCTGTCATCGGTGGGACCGCTCGACGAGCTGGGCGCCGGCATGTTCGCCGCCGCCCCGCGCGACGTCCTCATCGCCAAGACCACCTATCGGGAGTGGCTCGCGCGCTGACCCGGCTCGGCGACGACACAGACGCCGCGCACGCTCAGTCGTCGGCCGCGGCGGCCAGGGAGGCGCTGCGGTGGCGGCACTCCACATTGGACAAGGCGCGCACTCGGGCGGCGCAGCTCGGCCAGGCCGGGGCGGCGTTCGCGTGGCGGACCATCAACGGCGACGAATGCTCCGGCTACTGGCCGGCCGGCACCGCGGCGTTCCACATCAACGCCACCGTCGCCGATGCCACCGCCCGCTACCTCGCCGCCACCGACGACAAGGACTTCGAGGCCGAGTGCGGGCTGGAGCTGCTCGTGGCCACCGCGCGGCTGTGGACGTCGCTGGGCCACCACGACGCGCACGGCCGATTCCGCATCGACGGCGTTACTGGCCCCGACGAGTACTCCGCGATCGTCGACAACAACACCCGACCGGGTACGCCGGGTCCTCAACGCATCACAGGCCGTCGCCTGCCGTTCATCCACTGCTCCCCCGCACCCGCTAGCGTGGCGGTGCCGAGGGAGGTCGAACGTGGAGCTGCGGCATCTTGTCTCATTTCTCGCAATCGCCGAGGAACTGCACTTCGGCCGGGCGGCGGCCCGGCTGCACCTGGCGCAGCCGTCGCTGAGCCAGCACCTGCAACGGTTGGAACGCTCGGTCGGCGTGACGCTGGTCGCCCGCAACTCGCACGAGGTCCGGCTCACCCCGGCCGGGGAGACCCTCCGCGGACTGGCCGAGGAGATCGTCGCGCGGGTGGAACGGGCGGGGCGGGCCGCCCGCGCGGCCGCCGCCGGGCGGTCCGGCACCGTCCGGGTGGGCTACAACTTCCCGGCCGGACAACGGATCCTGCCCGCCGCGCTGGCCGCGCTGAACGCCCGCCACCCCGCCATCGACGTGACCATGTTCGAGATGCGCACCGGTCCGCAGCTGGCCGCTCTCGGAGACGGGCGCCTCGACATCGCGATGGTGTACGGCAAACCCGCCGCCACCAACGTCGACAGCCGCCTGCTGCTCCGCGTGCCGCTGGTCGCCGTCGTCGGCCAGGGGCACCGCTGGGCCGGTCTGGACCGGGTGCCCTTCGGCGAACTCGACGGGGAGCCCTGCGTGCTGTTCAGCCGTGCGCAGTCCTCGGCCATGTACGACACCATCTTCTCCGCGGCGCGGGCCAGCGGGATCCGGCTCACCGTCACCGAAGAGGTCGACGACCCGGGGGCGACGGCGATCCTGGCCGCCGTCAAACCCGTGGTCGGTTTCGCCTCGGCGCTGCGGGGTCGGCTCACCGACATCCGTGCCGTCGGCCCGCGGACCACCGCGGTCGGCCTGGTCGACCCGGTCCCCATCCTCGACCTCTACGCCGTCTGGCCGATCGACCACGGAGCCCTCGTCTCCGCCTTCCTCGACTGCCTCCCGACCAGCGTCCAGGAATAGCAGGGCTCAGCAGTGCGGGGCGCCGGCGCACCCCGCACTGCTCACGAGCCCTACTTCAAGCCCGAGCGGACGAAGGCGTTCACGATGTGGCGCTGCAGGACCAGGTACAGGACGAACACCGGCAGGCAGGTCAGTCCTGCCGTGGCCATCAGCGGACCCCACTCGTTGCCCTCGGTGCCGAGGAAGCTGCGCAGGCCCAGCTGCACCACCGCGTTGCTGCGCTGCAGCACCATCGCGGGCCAGAAGTACTCGTTCCACGCCGTGATCGCCAGCAGGATGCCCAACGCCGCGAGGACCGGCCGCAGCGCAGGCACCACGACCGTCCACAGAGCACTCCACGACGACCGGCCGTCCATCCGGGCTGCGTCGAGCAACTCCTTGGGGAAGCTCTTGAGGTGCTCGCGCAGCAGCAGCACGCCCAGTGCCGAGCACAGGGTCGGGATGATCACGCCGGCGAGCGTCTCCAGCAGTCCCAGCCGGGCCAGCAGCACGTAGTTCGGCAGCATGGTCGCCTGGAACGGCACCAGCCAGGTGCCCACGAACATCAGGTACAGCACCCGTTGGAACGGAAACGTCCATGCCGCGAAGGCGTACGCCGCGAGCAGCGCGATCAGCAGCTGCCCGACCGCGCTGAGCACCGCCACGATCCCGGTGTTCAGCAGCATCCCGGCCAAGTCGATCTTGCCCAGCGCGTCGACGTAGTTGCCGGTGGACAGCGGCCACGGCAACACCGACATCTCGTAGACGTCGCCGGGCGCCCGCAACGACGTGGCGTACAGCCAGTAGATCGGGAACACGCAGAACAGGCTGAGCACGCCCAGCACGAGATGCCCGATGATGCGCTGCACCGGACTGCGCGCGCCGACCGGTTCGTCAATGCGCTCAGTCGTCATGATGGCTCAACCGATCTGCCAGGCCCGCCAGCACCGCGGCGAGCACGATGAACCCCACGAAGAAGATGACCCCGGCCGCCGCGGCCAACCCGGCGTCGTGGCTGCGGAACCCGTACTCCCACAGCAGGTAGTACAGGTTCGTGGTGGCGCCGACCGGACCGCCCTGCGTGAGGGTGTCGATCAACGGGAACGTCCACTGCGCGGACAGCAGCACCGTCATCAGCACCAGGAACGCCAGCGTGGGCGACAGCAGCGGCAGCGTCACCCACCGCGTGATCTGACCCCGCGACGCCCCGTCCACCTGTGCCGCCGCCCCGTAGTCCGGGTTGATGCCGGTCAGCCCGGCCGACACCACCAGCGTGGCGAACCCGATCACGTGCCACCCGGTGATCACGATGATCACCAGCTGCGCGGTGCCGGTGGTGTTGATCCAGTTCACCTGGGTCCCCAGCGTCCGGTTGACCAGCCCCGCGGTCGGGTCCAGCAGCCACTGCCAGACCGCTGCACCCGCGACCGGCGCGACGAGCATCGGCGCGAACACCAGACCGCGGTAGACCGCCGCCGACCGGCCGCGCACCCGGCGGGTCAGCAGGCCCACGACGACCGGCAGCAGCACCGTGAACGGCAGCATGCCGCCGATCACCACGAGCGTGCGCAGGACGGATTCGCCCAGCTCAGGTGTGGTCAGCAGGCGGGCGTAGTTGGCGAAACCGACCTCCCGCATGGGCGAGGTCGGCACCAGGTTCCAGGAGTGGAACGACAGGTAGAAGGTCTGCGCCAGCGGCTGGTACGTCCACACCACCAGCAGCACGAGCGCCGGCAGCAGGTAGAGGTACGGCGGCGTGATCCGCCGCACCCGGTGCCACCGCGACCGCCGAGCGGCGGGCACGCTCGGCGTGCCCGCCACCGGTGCCGCGACCTCGACGAAAGTCCCGGTCACCAGTCCCCCACCGCCTCGTGCACCATCCGCAACCGCTCCGCCGCGTCCACGTCGTACACGCGGTCCGCGGTCGACAGCGGGACCGCGGTGGCCACGATCTGCTCGCCGAACACATCGATCCGGCTGAACGCGGCATCCGCCCCGGCTCGCAACCGCCCCCGAGGCGGGACCGCGGCCACTTCGTAGGCCAGCGCCGGGCCCACCCAGACCGGAATTCCCGCCAGGGCACCGCATCCGGCGTGGTGCGCGTGCCCGCTGACGATCAGCCGCACATCGGTGCCCTTGAGCACATCGGCCAGCCGGTCCGCGCCGCGCAGCCTCAACAGGTGCACCGTCGGCACCGGCGACGGCAGCGGCGGGTGGTGGCTGACCAGCACCGTGCCACGCGGGGACGTGGTGGCCAGCTCGTCGGCCAGCCACTCCAGCTGGGCTTCCGACAGATGCCCGTCGTGCTGACCGGGCTCGCTGCTGTCCAACGCCACCACCCGCAGACCGTCCACGGTGAACACCGAATCGCACGGACCGGTCCCGGACGGATCGTCGAGCAGCTCGGCGCGGAACGCCACGCGCTCGTCGTGGTTGCCCATCGCGTAGCTGACCTCGGCACCGAGGCGCCGCGCGGCAGGCTCCACGACGCCGCGCAGCCGCCGGTAGGCGGCCGGGGCGCCGTTGTCTGCGAGATCGCCGGTGAGCAGCAGCGCCGCCACGTCGGTCTCGGAGTTCTCGATCATCTGCACCGCGGTGATGAGGTTCGCGGTGGTGTCGACGACGCCGTGCATGAGACCGTCCGCCGGCCTCAGGTGCGTGTCGCTGAGCTGGATCAGAGTGAGATCGGGACGAGTCACTGGCCGTCACCCAGCAGCTTGGACACCTCGTCCTGCTTCGCGCGCAGCGTGGCCGCCGCGTCCGCGCCCTGGAACACCGAGCTCTCGACGGCCTCCATCATGCCGTCCCGGATCTGCAGGTAGCTCCTGCCGGGCATGGACACCCACGGCTCCAGGTTCGCCAACTGGTCCAGATTCGGCTTCAGGTAGGGGTTCTTCGCCGCCCAGCTCTGCAGGCCGTTCGGGTCCTCGACGAGGCCGGTGCGCAGCGGGAGGTATCCGATCTTGCTGGAGATCTTGGTGTATGCCTGCTCGCTGGTCAGGAACTTCATCAGCTCCCAGCCGGCCCGCTGCTTGTCCGGCGCCTGCGAGAACACGAACAGCGCGGCACCGGAGTTGGTCGCCACCGTGGGCTTGCCCGCGAAGCTCGGCATCGCGGCCGCCCCCAAGCGCCACTTCCCGTTGGAGCCCTTGAGGAAGTTGCCCTGCATCGCGCTGGATTCCAAGATCATGCCCAGCTCACCGCGGGCGAAGGCCTCCACCGCCTGCGTCTGGGTGCGGTTGGGCATCGCCCCGCTGCGCGCCATGTTCTGCATGCTCTGCACGGCCTCGACCGCCGGCGGCTCGGCGAAGGTCAGCGACTTGCGGTCCGCGGAGATCACCCGGCCGCCGTTGGACCGCACCAACGCCTGGAAGCACCAGTCCTTGGCCGCCTTGGTCAGGCAGTCCACGTAGGCGCCGTCCTTGCCGGTGCGGTCCTTGATCGCCTGCGCGGCCCGAGCCACCTCGTCCCAGGTCGCCGGCGGCTTGGCCGCGTCCAGCCCGGCGGCGGCCAGCAGGTCGGCGTTGAAGTACAGCGTCGGGGTGGAGAAGACGAACGGCACGCCGTAGGTCTTGCCGTTCCAGTCGCCGAGGGTCCGCGCGGTGGGGGCGAACGCGTGCTGCGCGCCGTCGAAGTTGCGCTGCACCTCGTCCTTGCCGACCAGGTCGTCCAGCGGAACCGCACCGAGCTGGTTGACCGTGAAGTCGAGGTCGCTGAAGCCCAGCTGAACCACGTCGGGCGGGTTGCCCGCGGTGAGCTGGCTCTGCAGGCTGGGGATCGTGTCCGTGGCCGGGTTCGAGCTGTTGCCCTGCGGTTTCTGCGCGGTGACGTCGATGTTCGGGTGCGTCTTCTCGAACTCGGCGATCAGCTCGTTGAACGTGTCGGTCCAGGCACCGGCCTGGCCGAAGTTGTAGCTCTCGAAGACGATCGAGACCTTCTGATCGGGGGCCAGCTCCGGAACCCTGCTCACCGCCGTCTGGCTGTCCGTGGCGCCGAGGCCACAACTCGTGGCGGCCAGCACCACGGCCGTCGCCGCGCTCGCCGCGGCCAAGGACCTTCTCATTTCAATTTCTCCTTGCTCTGATGGGAAATCACACGACAGCGGGAACGGGCTCGGCGGCCTGCCAGGCCAGCCTGCGGCCGCTGCCAGGATCGAAAACGTGCAGGTGCTCGGCGCGAGCGGCCAGATTCACCCGGTCCCCGGGGTGCAGGCCGAGCGGGCGGGGACCGCGCACGCAGATGGTGGAAGCTCCGACCTCGCAGTAGGCCACTTCCTCGTTGCCGAGGTTCTCCACGGTGGTCACCACTGCGCGGATGTCGGCGTCCTCCGGCGCGACCGGCCGCAGGTGCTCGGGGCGCACGCCGACGACCACGTCGCGGTCCGGCAGCTCAGCCTCGATGCCCAGGTCGAGCTCGACGTCGGAGGCCCGGGCGGTGAGTGCGCCTTCGTCGCTGCACACCGTCGCGTCCAGCAGGTTCATCGCCGGGGAACCCAGGAACCGTGCGACGAACATCGAGGCGGGTGCGTCGTAGACCTCGGCCGGGGTGCCGACCTGCTCCAGCCGCCCCTCGTTGAGCAGGGCGATGCGGGTGGCCATGGTCATCGCCTCGACCTGGTCGTGGGTGACGTAGATCGTCGTCGCGCCCAACTTGCGGTGCAGCGCGGAAATCTCCGCCCGCGTCCCGGCCCGAAGCTTGGCGTCCAAGTTGGACAGCGGCTCGTCCATGAGAAACGCGCCGGGATCGCGCACCAGCGCCCGACCCAACGCCACCCGCTGCCGCTGACCGCCGGACAGCTCGCGCGGCTTGCGGTCCAGCAGCTCCACCAGGTCGAGCTGGGCGGCCACGTCGGCGACCTTCGCGCGGATGTCGGCGCGCGACCAGCGCCGTGCCCGCAGCGGGAAACCGATGTTGCGGGCCACCGACAGGTGGGGGTAGAGCGCGTAGCTCTGGAAGACCATGGCGAGGTCGCGCTGCTGCGGCGGGGTGTCGGTGATGTCGACGCCGCCGAGCCGCAGCCGACCGCCGGAGGGCGGCAGCAGCCCCGCGATCATCCGCAGCAAGGTGGACTTGCCGCAGCCGCTCGGCCCCAGCAGCACCAGGAACTCCCCGTCCGCGACGTCCAACCAGACATCGTCCACGGCGGTGACCGAACCGAATCGACGGCTCACCCCCTGCAGTTCAATACCGCTCACTGCGCACCTCTCGCCTCTCCCGACGGGTTCCCGCCGAACGGGGCTCAGTGCAACAGCGGTTCGTGGCCGCCAGGTGAACGGCAGGAGCACCCAACGGCTGCCCGATCCCCGGGAACACCTCGCCGACCAGTGGAAAGCACTACTGCCAGCGGGCCAGCGCAATCGATGGCGATCGGAAAACCCAATCAACCGAGAGCGTCCGCCTCTAGACGTGTTGAGCTGCGAACCAACGCAGCTCCTTCTCGTCCCCCTCGATGACCTGCGGTCGCCGACCTGCCGGGGCTGGCCGAACCGATCCAACTGCGCTGGGACGAGTTCCCGCGCACGGCCACCTGGAAGATCCGCCGCGCAGCACTGCGCGAGCAGCTGTTCTCCGGCGCCGGGCCATCGGCATCGGCCGCTGGACCTGACGCCTCGCCGGCGGCATCCTCCACGAATACCGGCATGCCGCATGACCAGCGCGGATGAGGTTTCCGGCAAGGGCAAGTCACGCGCATGGCCGTCGGTTTCGCTAGGCGCTGATCAGCACGTACGCTGCGGCGATCGAGCCCAGGGCGGCCGCGCCGTAGCAGAACGCGGTGATCGGTCGGCCGAACCGCTTGAGCTGGAGGCCGTCGTAGAGGGTGTAGCGGAAGCGGTGCGCCCAGTGGAACAGCAACGCCACGCACAGGCCGAGCAGCACGACCTTCGTGGCCGGATGCCGCAGCACCGCGAGCAGGTGGGCGTGGTCCGGCGCCGGCAGCAAGCCCGTCGGGAAGGCGATCCCGAACAGCACCAGCAGCACCGGGACCAGCAGTGCGGCAACCGTCCCGCCGATGCTGAAAAGCAGCCACGCCAGCGGTTCCGGTGATCTCCGGTCAGCCATTCAGCACCACCCAGGCCACGGCGGCGGACACCGCCAGCAACAGCAGATAGTGCAACCCGAGCACCGGCCCGGGCCCCACCCGCCGGCCGCGGAACCGAACGACAACGGCCTTCGGCGTCAGGCCGAACCACGTCACGGTGTGCAGCAGGACGAACACCAGCGCCACCAGGTTCAGCGCCAGCACCCGTCCGCCGCTCCACGCGAGGAACTGCGCGTACCGGTCACCACCTGAGCCGATGGCGTGGACCAGCAACAACAGGTACACCACGAACCAGGCCACGAAGACGCTGCTGATCTCGCGCAGCACGAACAAGAAGTACGAGCGCCGCTGCAACCACCAGAACAAGGACACCGGCCGCCGGTACGCGGTGCTCATCGCGACCCCCTCGGCCACAGGAAGTCCTTGAGCGACTGCATCGCCGCCGTCAGCTTGTAGCGCTGGATCGCGCCCGCCGGGTCAACCCCCTTGGGGCAAGCGGTGGTGCACTCGCCGACGAAGGTGCACGCCCACACGCCTTCGGCCGCGGCGAGGACGTCGCGGCGCGCCTCGGCGCCCTGATCGCGGGAGTCGAGGTTGTAGCGCTGGGCCAGCGCGATGGCCGCCGGGCCGAGGAAGTCCGGATCGAGCGCGTACACCGGGCAGGCCGAGTAGCAGAGCATGCAGTTGATGCACATGCTGTACCGCTTGTACTCGTCCAGCTCCGCCGGTGTCTGCACGAACTCGTCCACCGGCGGCGGGTCGTCGCGGACGAGCCACGGCTTGACCTGCGTCAGCTTCCGCATGAAATCGCCGATCTCGACGACGAGGTCGCGGATCACCGGGAAGTTGCGCAGCGGTTCGACCCGCACCGGGCCGGGCGCGTAGTCGGTCAGGAACGTCGCGCAGGTCAGCTTCGGGTCGCCGTTGACCGTCATGCCGCAGCTGCCGCACACCCCCATCCGGCACGACCAGCGGTAGGACAGCGTGCCGTCCACCTGGTCCTTGATGTGGTTGAGGCCGTCGAGGACCACCCACTCCTGGCGCAGCGGCACCTCGTAGGACTGCACGGTCGGTGCGGCGTCCCGTTCCGGGCGGTAGCGCGTGACCTGCAGCGTGATCCGGTCCGCCATGGCTAGTCCTTCCCGTACACGCGTTCGGCGGGCGGCCAACGCGTGATCGTCACCGGCAGGTACTCGACGCGGCCGCTGCCGTCGGGCTGCCGGTGGATCAGCGTGTGGGCGAGGAAGCGCTGGTCGTCACGGGCCGGGAAGTCGGTGCGCTGATGCGCGCCGCGCGACTCCTCCCGCCGCAGTGCGCAGTGCACGATGGTTTCGGCGACGTCGAGCATGCCGGACAGTTCGAGCGTGGCGATCAACTCGGTGTTGAACGTCCGGCTGTGGTCGTCGATGCCCGCGGCGCCGAAGCGCTCCCGGAGCCGGTGGAGGTTGTCCGCCGCCTTCGACAGCGACCCTTCGTCCCGGTAGATCCCCGCGCCGTTCTCCATGGTTTCCTGCATTTCGAGGCGGATGTCCGCGATGCGTTCGCCGCCCTCGGAATGCCGCGCCAGTTCCCGTTCCAACCGGCGGTGCTCGTCGCGGCCCTGCGCCAGGACGGCCGGGGGCGGTCCGCTGCCCGCGGCGGCGAACTCGGCCGCGGCCCGGCCCGCACGTGCGCCGAACACCAGCAGCTCCGGCAGCGAGTTGGAGCCCAGGCGGTTGGCGCCGTTGATGCTCACGCAAGCGACCTCGCCTGCCGCGTAGAGCCCCGCGAGCCCGGCCGCACCGCGGACGTCGGTGTGCACGCCGCCCATCATGTAGTGGATCACCGGCCGCACCGGGATGAGTTCCCGGACCGGGTCGATGTGCTGGTACTGCAGGCAGAGTTCCCGCACGAAGGGCAGTTTGGCGTCGATGACGTCCGCACCCAGGTGCCGCAGGTCCAGGTGGACGACCGGGCCGTGCGCGGTGTCGATCGTGCGGCCCTTGTCCAGTTCGTGCACGAAGGCCTGGGACAACCGATCGCGCGGCCCCAGCTCCATACTGCGCAGTTTCGGCTCCGGCTCGGGCTTTCCCAGGTCGTAGTCCTGCAGGTAGCGGTAGCCGTCCTTGTTGAGCAGCCAACCGCCTTCGGCCCGCGCCGCCTCGGTGATCAGGATGCCGGTGAAGGGCAGGCCGGTCGGGTGGTACTGGACGAACTCCATGTCCTTCAGCGGCGCCCCTGCCCGGTAGGCCAGAGCCATGCCGTCGCCGGTCTTGATGTTCGCGTTGGTGGTGAACGGGTAGACCCGGCCGCAGCCGCCGGTGCACAGGATGACGGCACGGGCGGTGATCGTCTCGATCCGGCCGGTGGCCAGCTCGATCGCCACCACGCCGCACGCCCGTCCGTCGTCGACCAGCAGCGCCGTGGTGAACCACTCGTCGTAGCGGATGATGTCCGAATAGGACAGTGCGGTTTGAAAGAGCGTGTGCAGCAGGTGGAAGCCGGTCTTGTCCGCCGCGAACCAGGTCCGCTTCTTCTTCATCCCGCCGAACGCCCGCACCGCGATGTGCCCGTCCGGCAGCCGGCTCCACGGACATCCCCAGTGCTCCAGCCGAAGCAGCTCGTCGCGCGCCTCCGGGACGAAGACCTCGACGGCGTCCTGGTCGCACAGCCAGTCGCTGCCGGACACCGTGTCGTAGGCATGCTCGTCGAAGGTGTCGTCCGCACCGGCGACCGCTGCGGCACCGCCCTCGGCGGAAACCGTGTGGCTGCGCATCGGATAGACCTTGGAAACCACGGCAACGCTCAACCGCGGATCGGTTTCAGCGACCGCGATGGCCGCCCGCAGACCGGCCCCGCCGCCGCCCACGATCACGATGTCATGCGAAGCCACCATCCTGGCCCGCCTCACGCCTCGTGATCGGCGCTATGCTCGTCGACCAGGATCTTGCCGTCGTGGCGGACCTTCCGGATCCGCACGCTGCCGTCGTGGAACTGGTGCCGCATCGCGCGGCAACCGCATTCGTACGCCACGTCGTCGACGAGCAGCCCCGCGGCGTCACCCTCGCGATGCCGAACGCCGTTCACGAGCCACCCGCAAGGGGCCCACTCCCTGCAATGAGTGCTGGTGCCGACCACGACGCCACCCCCATGGGACGGTGACTCGGACTCAACACGAGGATACGGCCGCGCCCGCACCCCCACAAAGCTCATGCGCGGTTGCTCCGCCTAGTTCCGGAACAACCGCTCACGAAGCATTTCAGGTGAGTTCCACGTCCTTCATCTCACGCATCCGGTGCACCACGAACAACGCCAGCAACAACAGACGCCGAATGGCTCATCAGCCATCCGCCCAGCTAACACTGCTGACCTCGCCCCCTACGGAGAGCGTGCTGCGGGTCTACGGGCGGACCGAGCAGGTCGCGCAGATCGACCGGCTCAAAAGAACCCGCACACTGCATCCATTACCGGCGACGATCTCCACACCGGGCTTAGTGACACCTGGCCATTGAGCCGGGGGCCAACCGCACAGGCGTTGATCGAGCCAGTTCACGCCGACCGCTGCGCAGCTCCGCCCAACGCTTGTCCATTGTGGACCAAGTCGGCAGTGGGGGTGACGGAGTGGCAGGTAACTGCCACCCCTCCGGAGGGCCGTTCGGCGACACGCGCAGCGGTGGCAACTTGCTGTCCAAGGCTTGTGTCCAAGATCGCGATCTACCTACATTCTTGGAAGATCGATCCAAGGGCTGCGATGGTCGGTGTGCATGATCCCGATCGCGGGTGGAGTTCGGGGAGTTGGCCGGGTTCCGCCAGGACCCTACGAGTGTCCGGCTGCTCGGGCGGATGCCGACGATGCTCGCGGGCCCACGGCCGACCCGGCGTGCGGCCCGAGGCGACCACTACGGGCCGCTGCCGATCACCGAAGGCGCAGTGATCCTGCTGACCGGCCATCACCTGCCCAGCGGCGGAAATCGATCCGCGCGGATTTGGTAGTCCAAAGTAGACGCTGCCGCGGATGGTCCCGACCGCTGGACCGCCACCCGCACCAACTCCGACACGCCCGGTCCCTGACCGCGGACCTGCGGCGGACGTGGGAAAAGCCTGCCCCACCCGAGCGGCTCACCCCCTCCCGCAACCGACACGGGTTCCGGAACCTCCGTGCGAAGTCCCAACCCTGTCGCACTTCCCATTCACATCGACCCACCGGGAAGGCGCCAAGTCCCCGCACACGACAGACCATTTCCGATTCCGGAGATCGCTGGAGAAAACAGTGACCGAAGCCGATTTCACATCCACCTTCCCCGAAGCGCGCACCTGCCCCTACCAGCCGCCGAGCTCGTACCGCGAATTTCAGCAGCGCGGCCCGCTGTGCCGGGTCGAGCAGTACGACGGCGCGATGGCGTGGGTCGTCACGCGTTACGACACGGCCCGCCGACTGCTGGCCGACCACCGCCTTTCCGCCGACCGGACCCATCCGGGCTTTCCGCTCCTATCCGCCCGCTTCGAAGCGGTTCGCGAGCAACGACCGCGGCTGCCGCTCGTGGCGATGGACCCGCCGGAGCACGGCGTGTACCGCCGGATGGTGCTCAAGGAATTCACCGTGAAGCGAGTCCGCGAATTGCGCCCTGCCCTGGAGCGGATCGCGCGTCGATTCGCCGACGACCTGGTCGACGCCGGACCGCCTGCCGACCTGGTGCCGACGTTCGCCTTGCCAGTGCCATCGATGGTCATCTGCGAGGTGCTCGGCGTGCCGTTCGACGACCACGACTTCTTCCGGGACGTCGGCCAGCGCATGGCGGAAAGCGCCGACCCGGAGGACATCGCCGCCGCGCGCGGCGAACTGGTCGAGTACCTCGACGGGCTGGTCACCGCACGGCAGGGCGAGCCGGGCCCCGGCCTGATCAGCCGACTGGTCACCGAGCGCCTCGCCAGGGGCGAGCTGGACCGCGAAGACGTCGTGGCGATGGCCGAGTTCCTGCTGGTCGCCGGACACGAGACCACGGCGTCGATGATCTCGCTGAGCGTCCTCACCCTGCTGGAGCACCCCGAGCAGCTCGCCATCCTGCGGTCCGATCCGAGCGCGATGCCGTCCGCGGTGGAGGAGCTGCTGCGCTACCTCTCGGTCGCGGACCTCGCCGGTGTGCGAGTCGCCGTCGACGACATCGAGGTCGACGGCCGGCTGATCAGGGCCGGTGACGGCGTGATCGTGCCGAACGCGCTGGCCAACCGGGATCCGCTCGCCTTCGCCGACCCGGACACCTTCGACATCCGGCGGCAAGCGCGGCACCACGTCGGGTTCGGCTTCGGCGTGCACCAGTGCCTCGGCCAGAACCTGGCTCGGGCGGAGCTGGAGATCGCGCTGTCCGTCCTGCTGGAACGGCTGCCCACGCTGTCGCTCGCCGTCGACGACGTACGGGAGTTGCCGGTGCGGGCTGCGACCACGATCCAGGGGATCAACAAGCTGCCGATCACTTGGTGATCAGGTCGATCAGGTCGGCCTCTTGCCGAACAACCCATCGAGTCGACTCGCCACGACCGGCCCGATTTGGGACAGCGCCTCGGGTTTCATCAGGTAGTCGTGCTCGCTGCCGATCTCGTGAACCTCGATCTGACCGTCGACGCACGGGATCCACGCTTGCCGAGCACGCCACGGCTCGGGCGCACCGCCTCCCCGTTCGCCGACGGCGATGAACAACAACAGGTCACCGTGGAACCGGCCGGGACGGTACTGCCTGATGGCTCGCTCGTGCCGCGCGTGGTTCCGGCAAAGGCGGTCGAGGATCTGTTCGTCGAGGACGAACCCGGCCGATTCGCCGGCGTCCGCGCCGATGACATCGATGAACATGGCGCGGACATCGCGGTCCACTGCGGGTGGCGGCAGTTCTCGCTGGTCGGTCGGCGCCGGGAACGAATCGACCAACGCGAGCAGTTCGACCTCGCCGCCTTCGTCCTGGATCATCGTGGCGACGGCGTGCGCGATGATGCCGCCGAACGACCAGCCGAGCAACCGGTACGGTCCGGTCGGCTGCACGGCCCGGATTTGCGCCAGGTAATCGGACGCCATTTCCTCGACGCCGATCGGGCCGGAACGATCTTCGGTCAGATCCCGGGCTTGCAGGCCGTACACCGGTTGTTCGGGGTCGAGGTGCGGAAGCAGCCCGGCGTACGGCCAGCTGATCCCGCCGGCCGGGTGGACGCAGAACAGCGGCCGGCGGCTGCCGGTCGTGCGCAGCGGCAGGAGAACGTCCAGGCCGCTACCGATGTCTCCCGAATCCAGCCGGCGGCTCAGGTCCGCCGCTGTCGGCGCCTCGAAGAGCGCCCCCACGCCCAAAGCCACGTCGAAGTCCTTGCGGATGCGGGACACCAGCCGGGTGGCGAGCAGGGAATGCCCGCCCAGGTCGAAGAAGTTGTCGTCGACGCCGACACGCTCGACGCCCAGTACTTGGGCGAACAGGTCGCACAGGAGCACTTCGGTGCGGGTGCGCGGCGGCCTCGACCGGCCACCGCCGGTGAACGTGGGTGCCGGCAGCGCTTTGCGGTCCAACTTGCCGTTCGCCGTGACCGGCATCTCCGCCAACGCCACCACGGCGGCCGGCACCATGTACTCCGGCAAGAACTCGCGCGCGAACCGCCGGACCTCGTCACCGTCGACCTGGGCCCCCGCGGCGGGCACCACGAACGCCACCAGTCGTTTGTCGCCCGGCCGATCCTCGCGGACGACCGCTGCGGCCCGGGCGATTCCGGGATGCGCGGCAAGGGTGTTCTCGATTTCACCGGGCTCGATGCGGAAGCCCCGCACCTTCACCTGGTCATCGGCCCGCACCATGTACTCCAGTTCGCCGTCATGGTTCCACCGCACGAGGTCCCCGGTCCGGTACATCCGGCTGCCCACCGGATCTCCCGGCTTGGCGAAGGGGTTCGCCACGAACCGTTCCGCGGTGAGTCCCGGGCTGGCCCAGTAACCGCGCGCCAATCCCGCGCCGCCCACGTAAAGCTCCCCGACCACGCCCGGCGGGGTCGGCCGCAACCAGCGATCCAGCACATACACCCGCGTGTTGGCGATCGGGCCACCGATCGATGGCGGTCGCGTGTCGTCGCACCAGGCCAACGTCGACCAGATGGTCGTCTCCGTCGGGCCGTAGACGTTCACGACTCGACCGCCGGTCGCATGCATTTCGGCGACGAGCTCGGCGGGCAGTGGTTCGCCGCCGGACAACATCGTGAGGTTCCCGAAATTCGCGCCGCAGAAACCGATCAGTCCTTGCCACAACGAGGGCGTGGCCTGCACGATCGAGACTTCTTCCTGCTCGATCAAGGTGGTCAGCAGCGCCGGATCGCGAACCGTCCCGTCGTCGGCGACCACGACGGTGGCGCCGGCCAGGAGCGGGCCGAGCAGTTCCAGGGCGGCGATGTCGAACGCGAGCGTTGTGACCGCCAGCCAGCGGTCCGACTCGTCGAGCCGCAACGCCTCGCCCATGCCGAGCAGCAGGTTCCGCAGGGCCAGCTCGGGGACGACCACGCCCTTGGGCTTCCCGCTGGACCCGGACGTGTAGATGACGTACGCGGGGTGCAGCGGATGTGGGGCAGCCGGGCGGTCCGCGTCGGTGAGGTCCGTTGCCGGTAGCCGGTGGAGCGAGTCCCGTACCTCGCCGTCATCCAGCACGACCAGCGGTCGGGAAACCCCGGGCAGTCGTCGGGCCGTGTCAGCGGTGGTCAACACGATCGCCGGGTCGGCGTTGCCGAGCACGTGCCCGATGCGTTCCCCAGGATGGGCCGGGTCGATCGGCAGGTAGGCGCCACCGGTCTTCAGCACGGCCAGCAGGGCGACCACCATCTCCGCCGAGCGCGGCATCGCCAGGGCGACCACGCGCTCCGGGCCCGCACCCAGGCCGATGAGGTGGCGGGCGAGCCGATTCGCGCGCGAGTTCAGCTCCGCGTAGGTCAGCCTCGCCATGCCGGACACGACCGCCTCGGCGCTCGCGGACTTGCCGGCCTGGGCCTCGAACAACGCGAACACCGACGACTCCGGTTGCAGGTCCGCCTCGGTGGCGTTGCACTCGACCAACAACCGTTCCCTTTCGGCCGCGGTGACCGCATCGATGTCCGCAACGTCCCGATCCGGGTCGTCGGCCATCATCCGCAACAGCGCGTGGAGCCGGTCCAGCAAGACCTCGATCGCCGGTCGGTCGAAGACGTCCGACCGGTAGTCCAAGCGCAGTTCCAAGCGCCGCCCCTGCACGACGAGGCTGAGCGGGTAGTGCGTGGTGGTGTGACTGTGCGCGTCAGCAACCCGCAACCCACCCACCGAGTCGAGCATGGCCGGATCGACCGGGAAGTTCTCGAACAGGACCAGGCTGTCGAAGAGTCCGCTGTGTCCGGTCAGCCGCTGGATGTCGCTGAGTCCCAGGTGTTCGTGCTGCGTCATCCGCAGCTGGTCTTCCTGCATCCTGGAGAGCAGCGCGGAAACGGATTCGCCCGCCTTGATGCGGACGCGGACCGGCAGGGTGTTGACGAACAGGCCGACCATGCCCTCGATGCCCGGCAACTCCGGTGGCCGTCCGGCGACGGTGGCACCGAAGACCACGTCGTCGCTGCCGGTCAACTGCCCCAACAGCAGTGCCCACGCGCCGCGGACGAACGTGTTGAGCGTCCAGCCGCGGCGCCGTGCGAGGGCCGCCATCGATTCGGTCAGCTCCGGCGGTGGTTCGAACGTGACCTGGTGACGTCGCGGCTGCGCTCGGACGACCTCCGCGTTCGGCGCGATGCGGGTCGGCGCCTCCAGTCCGCGCAGCATCTGCCGCCACGCGGCTGCCGCCGCCGGCCTGTCCTGCGCGGCGTGCCACGCCAGGAAATCCCGGTACGGGGTGGCCGGCGGAAGCCCGTCCTCTTCGCCGTGCTCGTAGAGGTGGAACAGATCGCGCAGCAGCACGGGCATCGACCAGCCGTCCAGCAGGAGGTGGTGGTTGGTGAGCGCCAGGAGGTGGGACTGTTCGCCGAGGCGGATCAGCGTGAACCGCAGGAGCGGGGGCGCGGCCGGGTCGAACCGGTGCGACCGCTCCGCATCCAGGAGCCGCGCCGACTCGGCCCGCCGCTCGTCGGCAGCGACGTGCCGGAGGTCGATTTCCTGCCAGGGCAACGCCACGGAACCAGGCACGACCTGGACCGGGCGTTCGACGTCGTCGCACCAGAAGGCGGCGCGGAGATTCGGATGGCGCCGCAGCAGTGCTTCCGCGGCATTGCGCAGTGCCTCGGGATCCAACGACCCGGCCAGCTCCAGGGACAGCTGGACCACGTAGTCGTCGGAGTTGTGCTCGTCGTACAGCGCGTGGAAGAGCAACCCTTCCTGCAGCGGTGTGACCGGCAGGATCTGGGCTGCCCCGCGCTCGCCGGGCCGCGAGTACTCGGCCTGCACCCGGGCGATCTCGTCCGCGGTCAGGTCGACCAGGAGCGGTTGCGGTTCCGCTGCCGGGGGCACCGACTGCTCCTGCGGCGCGGCTGCCCGAGCCAACGCGGCCACGGATTTGTGCTGGAACACGTCTTGCACGGTCATCGGTATCCCGGCCGCCTTGGCCCGGCTGACCAGTTGTACGGAGGAGATGCTGTCGCCGCCCAGGTCGAAGAAGTTGTCGTCCACCCCGACCGTTGCCGCGTCGAGCACCTGGCCGAACAGACCGCACAGTTCCGCTTCGAGCGGTGTCCGCGGGCCGCGCCCCGCAGCGGACTTCGCGAAGTCCGGTTTCGGCAGTGATTTCCGGTTCAGCTTTCCGCTCGCCGTCATCGGCAACCGGACCAACGCGACCACGGCGGCCGGGACCATGAACTCCGGCAGCTTCGCGCGGACGAAATCCCGTACCTGGCCGACGTCCGGCCCATCGCCCGAACTGGGCACGACGTACGCGACCAGCCGCCTGTCGCCCGGCCGGTCCTCCCGCACCACGACCGCGGCTTCGGCGATCCCCGCGTGCTCGGTGAGCCTGTTCTCGATCTCGCCGGGTTCGATCCGGAAGCCCCGCACCTTCACCTGGTCGTCTGCGCGCCCCAGGTACTCCAGTTCACCCTGGCGGTTCCACCGGACCAAGTCCCCGGTCCGGAACATCCGGGACCCGGCCGGGCCGAACGGGTCCGCCACGAACCGGTCGGCGGTCAGCCCCGCACGACCCCGGTACCCCCGCGCCAAGCCCACGCCCGCGACGTACAGCTCCCCCACCACGCCCGGTGGCACCAGGCGCATGCGGCCGTCCAGCACGTAGACCCGGCTGTTCGCGACCGGGCGGCCGACCCGGACCGGACCGTCCCCGGCTTCCCAGAACAAGCTGTCCGCGCTGGCCTCGGAGGAGCCGTACAGGTTGAGCAGCAGCGAATCCGGCAGGACTTCCGCATGGCGCTCGACGAGAGCGCGGGGCAGGGCTTCACCGCTGGTCACCCAACATCGGACGGACGCCAACGACCTGGAGTAGGCGTCGTCCAGCAGCACCCGCAGCAAGCTCGGCACCACCGTCACCCGCTCGACCCCGTGCTCCGCGACCAGGCGCACCAGGCCGCTGGGATCCCGCAGGACGTCGTCCCCGGCCAGCACGACCTTGCCCCCGTGCAACATCGTGCCGAGCAGTTCGGTGGCGCTGTCCAGGAAACTCAGCGAGCTCCGCGCCAGGACCGTTGACGACCGCCACTGCGGATACCGCTCGCTGAACCACTGCCAGCGGTTCGCAAGACCCGCGTGCAGTCCGACGACTCCCTTCGGCACGCCGGTCGAACCGGACGTGTAGATCACGTAGGCGGGGTGCAGCGGCAGCAGCGGCGCCGGTCGCTCGGAGTCCGCGACGTTCTCCATCGAACGCCCCTGGCCCACCAGGTCGTCGACCAGCAGGCAAGTCGCGTCGGTCCTCGGCAGCGCGGCGCGCACCGCCGAGGACGTCAACACCACCGCCGGCCGGGCGTCGGCGAGCATGAACTCGATCCGACTGGCCGGATATGCCGGGTCGATCGGCAGATAGGCGCCACCGGCCTTCAACACGGCGAGGACCGCGACCACCATCTCCACCGAGCGGGGTATGGCCAGCCCCACCACCTGTTCAGGTCCCACGCCCAGCTCGACCAGGTGCCGGGCGAGCTGGTTCGAGCGCGCATTCAGGTCCCGATAGGTCAACTCCGCACCTTCGAACACCAGCGCCACCGCGTCCGGCGTTCGCGCCACCTGCTGCTCGAACAGGTCCGGCAGCACCAGCGACGACGGCAGTGGGATCGCCGCGTCGTTCCACGAGGTCAACAGTCGGCGCCGTTCGGCGGCATCCACCACGTCGAAGCTGCCGATGCTCCGATCGAGCTCATCGACCGCGGTCTCCAGCTGCCTGCGGAACCGGGACAGCAGGGACTCCACAGTGGATCGGTCGAAGATGTCGGTGTTGTACTCGACCGTCAGCGCGAGACCCGTCGGGCTGCTTTCGAAGTGCACGCCTTCGTCGACGCTGACGAGCAAATCCACCCGGGCCGCGCCGACATTCACCGGCAACAGCCGACCGCGCGCGCCGGGGAGGCTCAACTCGGTGCGCGGCGCGTTCTGCTGCGTGAGCATCACCTGGAACAGCGGGTGGTGGGTCAATGTCCTGGTCGGCTTGAGCACGTCGACGAGATGCTCGAAGGGAACGTCCTGGTTCTCGTAGGCCGCCAGGTCGGTGTCCCGGACGCGGCGGACGAGTTCGCGGAAGGTGGGATCGCCGGAGGTGTCCACCCGGAGCACGAGGGTGTTGACGAAGAATCCGACGAGATCGTCCAGCGCCTCGTCGGTACGGCCTGCGACGACGGAGCCGATCACCACGTCCTCGCCGACGTTGAGCCTGGTCAGCAGTGCAGCCAATCCGGCGTGCAGCACCATGAACAAGCTTGCGTCGCAAGCCCTCGCCACGTGGAGCAATCGGGCGTGGAGGTCTGGTGACCATTCGACGACGAATGTCTCGCCACGGTGCGATGCAACCGTCGGATGCGGTCGGTCGGTGGGCAATTGGAGCTGTTCCGGAGCACCCGCCAATTCCTGCTGCCAAAAGCCGAGTTGCCGGGAAACAAGACTTTCCGGATCATCCTCATCCCCGAGAAGATCCCGCTGCCAAAGAGTGTAATCCGCATACTGCACCGGCAACGACCCCCACACCGGCACACCACCACC
>NZ_JBWKKH010000021.1:117165-166597 GCF_056431645.1 Saccharopolyspora sp. NPDC045839 | reverse complement strand
GATGCCTGAAACGCTACCTCGCCCGCAAGATCTACCGCACCATCACCACAGACCTCGCCCTCACCACCACTTGACAAACAATAGGAGCATCGAAACCGGCGCTTCGCGTGAGGGCGGGGCGCCGGTTTCGCGCGAAAACGCCACCCACTCAGCGCAGGGCTTCGGCGACCGCCTCGGCCGTCTCCAGCACCAGCGGCCCGATCTCCTCCGGCGCCAACGGCTGCAGGGCCACCACGCCGACGCTGGCGCGCAGCCCCGGCACCCCGCGCACCGGCGCGGCCACCGCGAACGCGCCCGGCTGCAGGTCGCCGCTGCTGGCGATCCACGCCGGCCCGCCCGGCGGCAGGTCCACGGCCCGCCCGGCGGCGCCGCGGTGCACCGGATGACGGCTGCCGACCCGGTACGACACGTGGAAGCTGGTCCACGACGGCTCGACGACCGCCACGGCCTGCGCCTCGCTGCCGTCGGCCACGGTCAGGTGCACCGTCGCGCCGACCTTCTCCGCCAGCGCCCGCAAGGCTGGCAACGATGCGATGCGCAGCTGCGGCAACACCCGCCCGGCCAGCCACAGCACGCCGAGCCCGAGCCGCACCTTCGAACCCTCGCGGCGCACCAAGCCGCGGCTCTGCAGCGGCCCGAGCAACCGGTACACGGCCGCGCGGCTGACGCCGACGGTCGCCGCCAGGTCGCTGATAGTGGGCGCTTCGCTCTCCGCGTCCGCCACGGCCTGCAGCAGGCTTAGACCGCGGTCGAGCGTCAGCGAGCTCTCCTTGGTGCCCGGCTGGGCGTCGCGCGGCAGGCCCATCGGGCCGCGAATCGGCTCGGGGCTGGGTTGGGCCATCGCGTCACCTCCGAGCCGCGGCCAGCACCGTGCCGGTCACCTCGCCGAGCCCGATCACCGAACCGTCGGGACCCGGCGCGCTGCCACTCAGTGTCACCCGGTCCCCGTCCTGGAGGAAGGTCCGCTGCTCACCGTCCTGCAGCGTGATCGGCTCCGCTCCGCCCCAGGTCAGCTCCAGCAGGCAGCCCCGCTGGTCGCGCTCGGGCCCGGACACGGTCCCGGACGCGAACAGGTCGCCGGGGCGCACCGGCGCGCCGTTCACGGTCATGTGCGCCAGCTGCTGCGCGGGCGACCAGCTCATGTGCTCGAACCGCGGCGAGGCCAGCAGCGTCTCGTTGCAGCGCACCTCCAGCCGCAGGTCCAGCCCCCACGGCTCCTTCTCGACGAGGTAGGGCTGCAGCGCGTGCGCCGGTTCCGGAATCGGCACCCTGGCCTGCTCGAAGGCCGCCAGCGGCGTGATCCACCCGGCGACGGAGGTGGCGAACGACTTGGCCAGGAACGGCCCCAGCGGCTTGGACTCCCAGGCCTGGATGTCCCGCGCCGACCAGTCGTTGACCAGTGCCAGCCCGAACACGTGCTCGGCGAAGTCCGAAGTGGACACCCGGGCGGCCGGTTCGCCGCCGCAGACGAACCCGACCTCCGCCTCGAAGTCCAGCCGTCGCGTCGGGCCGAACGCGGGCTGCAGGTCGCCGGCGGCCTTGCGCTGCCCGCTCGGACGGTGGATGTCGGTGCCGGAGACGTACACGGTGCCCGCGCGACCGTGGTAGGCCACCGGCAGGTGCGACCAGTTCTCCGGCAGCGGCTCGGCGGTGCGCCGGAAGATGCGGCTGACGTTCTCGGCGTGGTGCCGCGACGAGAAGAAGTCGACGTAGTCGCCGACCGCGAACGGCAGCACCAGGGTGTGCCAGTCGGTGCGCACCAGGCTCGCGCCCGCCGGCGCCCGATCGGCCGCGACGAGCTCGCTGAGCCGCTCCCGCAGCTCGCGCCAGCGGTCGCGGCCCGCGGCCAGCAGCGGATCGAGCGAGTCGCCGGAGACCAGCTCGGCGAGTCGAGGACCGAGTTCCCCGGCGATGCCGCGCAGCAGCAGCGCGTGCCGCCCGACCCGCACCGCGATGACCGGACCGCTGCCGGTCACCAGCACCCCGTAGGGCAGCGTCTGGGGGCCGAACGGCTTGTCCGGGGCGAACTCGGGGTCCTCGATCCAGGTCAAAGCAGTCCCAATCCTTCGAGTTCGGCGACGGGGTCCTGCAACGAGCACGAGCCGTAGGAGGCGAAGACGTCGCGCACCGCGTTGGCCGCGTCGTCGGACAGGGCTCGCGCCTCCTCGGCCAGCGCGGCGCCGTCGGTGCTGGCCAGTGCCGCCCGGACGTCCTTGCCGGACAGCGAGCGTGCGGTGGCGACGAGGACGTTGAGGAAGCCGTGGTGGGTGAACCCGGTCTCCTGGTCGGTGCCGCGCACCGCGGTGTGCAGCCCGGTGGTGGCCTTGAACGGGACGTCGAGGGTGCCCGCCACCGCGAGGAAGTCGGTGACCACGTCGATGGACGGCACCGATTCGGCGGTCTGCCCGCCGCAGCGCAGCTTGGGCCAGCAGCCGTGCTCGGCGACCCGCCGGATGCCGTCCAGCCAGCCGTCGCCGCCGCGTCGCGGCTCGACCACCCGGATGATGTCCTCCGGCACGAACTCCGACACGCGCTCCAGCCAGATGTCGTCGACGTCGGACGGCGCGGGCATCTCGACCATCCGCAGCGCGAGCAGCTCCTGCCGGCCCTCGATGATCGACAGGGCCTTGGGCACGCCGCCGAGCCCGGTGTCGCACACCAGCGAGAGCGGCACCGGGGACGCCGGCTTCACCTTCGCCAGTTCGGTGATCAGCTCGGCCAGCCGGGACGCCTTGCACAGCATCGGCCCGAGCAGACCCGTGAACGCGCCGCCGCGCGCCTCGAGGTGGTCGGCCACCGCCTGCGGCACTGCTGCGGTCCCCGGCGGGAACAGCGCCGCGTCGTCAACCAATCGGGCGAACAGGGGCGGGATGCCGCGCGGACCGGGCGCGCGAAGCTCAACAGCGCTTGACACGGCTGACACGCTAATGCCGTACCGGCCAGTGAACAAAGGTGCCCGATAAACGGACGTCGGGCGGGGTCATGTAGGCCTCCCTCGCCTGGTTTGGACATCATCATCCTCCCTGGTCCGACGGCGCTCGCACCGCCCCTGGGAGCACTACTCCGGTTGCCGCCCCACGGGGGCGTTCCAGCTGGTACTAAGAGGATGCGCGGGCAGTGGGGCCGCTTCGGCGACCGCGCGGCGCCCGATGAGGCGACTTCCCCACCCGACACATTTAAGTTAGGCTTGCCTAAGTTGGAGGTGAGCAGTGGGTGAGACGACCATTCGCCGGCCCGCGACGCCGAGCGCTGCCGAACGTGCCAGGAGCATCGCCAAACGCGGCGGCCGCGCAGCGCTCCTGCCGGCCGACGAGAACTCGGCGCGCATCGCGCCGTTGCTGCACCACGTGCACGCCGATGGCTCCGCGACCGTCCTGCTGGCGGACGAGCACCCGCTGATCGCCGCCGCCTGGCAAGCGCCGCGCGCCGAACTGGCCGCGGTCCTGGAACTCACCGACCCGACGCCGGTCCGGCTGCGCGAGCCGGTGCGCGGACTGCTGTGGCTGACCGGCTGGGTGCGGCTGCTCGACGGCGCGGAGGCCCGCGACGCCGTGCTCTCGGTCGCCGACGAGCGCCCGGACCCGCGACTGCTCGACGCCGGGCACGGCGCGAGCGTCCTGCGGCTGGAGTCCGCGTCGCTGGTGCTGGCGGATTCGGAGGGCACCGGCTCGGTGGATCCCGCGGATTTCCAGGCCGCCACGCCGGATCCGTTCTGCATGCAGGAAGACGCGTGGCTGCGGCATCTGGAGCTGTCGCACCGCGACGTCGTCGGGCTGCTCGCCCGGCACCTGCCGGAGAAGCTGCGCGGCGGGCACATCCGCCCGCTCGGGCTGGACAGGTACGGCCTGCGGCTGCGGGTGGAGTCGGCCGACGGCGACCACGACGTGCGGCTGGCGTTCTCCCGCCCGGTCAGCACGACCGAACACCTCGGCGTGGAGCTCCGCCGCCTCGTCGGCTGCCCCTTCCTCGCCCAGCAACGCCAGGGCTGACGCCGCCGGCGGCGCGAACGGACCGTTCACCGCGCTAAACGGCGCGAAGAGGCCGTTCACCTCCTGCCGCGCCCGAACGGCGCGAACGGACCATTCACCTCACTAGATGGCGCGAAGAGGCCGTTCGCTTCGACCTCGGGTCAGTCGTCGGGGCAGCGTTCGGAGTTCTCGGGGGTCAGGCGCTGGATGCGGCCGTCGCGGAAGCGCAGCGGCTCGGCGCCCGGGCCCACCAGCATCGCCTCCTCCACCGACGCGTCGCGGGTGATCACCCAGAGGAACGCCCGCGCCACGATCGCCGATTGGCCTGGCCGTCGCCCGTCGGTGAACCGCACCAGCAGCCCGCCCGGATCGCTGTGCCGAACCTCGACCAGGACACCGTCCCGGATGCCGAACAGATCGGCCGAGCCGAGCGGCCCGTCGAGCACGTCGAAGCGGCGCAGCGCCTGCAGCACGCGCACCGCGCGTTCGGTGTCCGCCGCGCCCCACACGAACACGTCCATGCCGATCCGACGCGGCGGGGGCGGTGACCAGTTCCGCACGCGGTTTTCCCGGTATTTCCAGACCTTCGAGCGCCCGGCCGGCGGCGTCACCGATCCGGGTACGGTTCGACGCGTGAGCACCCTGCGCGCATGGCTGACCCCGACCCGGCCCGGCGAGCCCGCGACGATCGCGGACCGGTCGGAGCGCAGGGCGATCATCATCGAGCTGTTCGTGGTCTTCGCCGTGACGCTCGGGCTCTCCGGCGTGCAGAGCCTGCTGTCGCTGCTGGACGCCCTGCTGCGCCCGGAACCGCTGGCCGACCAGCACGCGGCGATCAACGTGCCGCAGGCGGAGCTCGGGCTGCTCGACATGCTCGCGCAGCTGACGAACGTGCTGCGGCTGTGCGCCTGGGGCGGCTTGGGGCTGTACCTGCTGTGGCGCGGCGGGATGGCGCTGCGGCAGGTGGGCCTGGACCGCTCCCGCCCCGGGCGGGACTTCGCGGGCGGGCTGGGCCTCGCCGCCCTGATCGGCATCCCCGGCCTCGGCCTGTACCTCGTCGCGCACTCCCTGGGCCTCGCCCTGACCGTTCAACCCTCCACTTTGGACGCGGCGTGGTGGCGCGCGCCGGTGCTGACGCTGGCCGCGTTCGGCAACTCCTTCGCCGAAGAGGCCCTGGTCGTGGCCTACCTGCTGACCCGGCTGCGGCAGCTGGGCTGGTCGGAGAACCGGGCGCTGTGGGTGTCGGCGGTGCTGCGCGGCAGCTACCACCTGTACCAGGGCTTCGGCGGCTTCGTCGGCAACGTCGTGATGGGCCTGGTCTACGGCCGCGCCTGGCAGCGCACGAACCGGCTGTGGCCGCTGGTCGTCGGCCACGCGCTGATCGACGTGGTGGCCTTCGTCGGCTACGCCGCCCTGCGCGGCCGCGTCGGCTGGCTGCCCTGACCGGGTTCGCCGCGAGGGGCTCCAGTTCCAGAGGCCGTTCCAGACTGGCGGTCGGGCACGCGCGGGACCTGGCCGCCGTGCCGCAGGGCAGAGCCAATCCGAAACGACCCCTCAGGCAAAATCGGGAGACCCCCCGCCCCGACGTGACGCATCGATCGTCCATTTCACGCAATGATTCGGTGGTCGAATAGACGTTTTGTTTAATGATTGATCGAAATCATCGTCGATGACGGACGTTTCCGTTAGTCGCGGTTAGGCTGCTCATCGTGAGCGAACCACACGTCCAGAGCGAGGTCGGCCCGCTGCACGCGGTGCTGCTGCACCGGCCGGGCACGGAGCTGAAGCGGCTCACGCCGCGCAACAGCGACCAACTCCTGTTCGACGCGATCCCGTGGGTCGATCGCGCCCAGGAGGAACACGACGCGTTCGCCGAGGTGCTCCGCAACCGGGGCGTCGAGGTGCTGCTGCTGCGCGACCTGCTCACCGAGGCGCTGCACGACACCCGCGCTCGGGCCGCGGCCGTGCTCGCTGGCGTGGACGAGCTCAGGGTGGGCACGGAGATCGCCGACACGCTGCGCTCGCACCTGTCCAGCGTGGACGATTCCGCGCTGGCCGGGATCCTCATCGCGGGCATGACGTTCGAGGAGCTGCCCGCCGCGGAGGGCGAGTCCCTGGTGCGCCGGATGCACCACCCGCACGACTTCGCCATCGACCCGCTGCCGAACCTGCTGTTCACCCGGGACTCGTCGGTGTGGATCGGCGACCGGGTCGCGATCGCGGCCCTCGCGATGCCGGCGCGCCGCCGCGAATCCGCGCTCACCGACCTGATCTACGCCTACCACCCGCGGTTCTCGCACTCCACCCGCGCCTACGGCGCGCACTCCGCGCCCGTCGAGGGCGGCGACGTGCTGCTGCTCGCGCCGGGCGTGGTGGCCATCGGCGTCGGCGAGCGCACCACGCCCGCCGGCGCGGAGTCGCTCGCCCGCTCGCTGTTCGCCGACGACCTGGCGCACACCGTGCTGGCCGTGCCGATCGAGCAGGCCCGGGCCTCGATGCACCTGGACACGGTGTGCACGATGGTCGACCGCGACGCCGTGGTGATGTACCCGGCGATCCAGCACTCGCTGGAGGCCTTCGCGCTGCGCCCGCTGGACGGCGAGCTGAAGGTGTCCGGCCCGACCCCGTTCCTGACCGCCGCGGCGGAGGCGATGGGCATCGACCACCTGCGGGCGATCGACACCGGCCTGGACCCGGTGACCGCGGAACGCGAGCAGTGGGAGGACGGCAACAACACGCTCGCCGTGGCACCCGGCGTGGTGGTGGCCTACGAGCGCAACGCCGAGACCAACGCGCGGCTCGAGGACGCCGGGATCGAGGTGCTGCGGATCAGCGGTTCCGAACTCGGTTCCGGCCGGGGCGGCCCACGGTGCATGTCCTGCCCCATCACCCGCGCCCCGCTGAATCCGTGAACTCGACCGATTCCCATTCCATCACTTGATCGAGTGACGAATGAAGGGCTCTCCAACCGAAAAAGTCGATCATGGGTCGCCCTTCGCCGAACAATAGCCACTCGAATTGGTGACGCGACGAGAAACATTCACCACCGGCAGCGACGATAGCTTCACCACCAGCCAAAACGGCACAGGTTTGGCTTGGCTAATTTATCTGAGGATTGCCTTGGCTAAAACGCGATCAGCCAAGGTTAACCATAGGATTATTAGGTTTGCCTGAAATGTATCTGGACTCATTCCAGAGTATATTGGGGGCATGGCTGTCACCGCGAAGAAGATTCAGCACAAGGAATCCCGTTTCGAGCACCTGCTGCAGGAACAGGTGCGCAATGAATTCACCGCCTCGCAGCAGTACATCGCCGTCGCGGTCTGGTTCGACAACGAGGACCTGCCGCGGCTGGCCGCGCACTTCTACCGGCAGGCGCTGGAAGAGCGCAACCACGCGATGATGATCGTCCAGTACTTGATGGACAACAACGTCAAGCCGGTCATCCCGGCCATCGAGCAGGTGCGCAACGACTTCACCGAGACCCGCGAGCTCGTCGCGCTCGCCCTGGAGCAGGAGCGCGAGGTCACCCGCGAGATCGAAACGCTGGCCAAGACCGCCCGCGAGGAGGGCGACTACCTCGGCGAGCAGTTCATGCAGTGGTTCCTGAAGGAGCAGGTCGAGGAGGTCGCCTCGATGTCGACGCTGCTGAACGTGGTCGACCGCTCCAAGGGCAACCTCTTCGACGTGGAGAACTACCTGGCCCGCGAAACGGTCGGCGACGAAGGCGTCGACGCGACGGCACCCCGGACCGCCGGCGGCACCCTCTGAGCCCTCGCGCTACCCGCCGGGCGAATTCGGTTCGGTGGCGGGGTTCTGGGACGAGGTCGGGTTCGGCTTGGAGGTCTGCGATGCCGAGGTCGTCGGGTCCGGCTCGGAGGTCGTCGTCAGCAGGATCTCCGGCTGCAGCGGCTCCCTGGTCGGCGGGATCGTGAGGCTCGGCAGCTGCGGCGGCTGGCCCGGCTGCTGGTGCACCGGCGGCGGGGCCGGAGGCTGGTGGGTCGGTTGCGGCGGCGCGGTCGAGCCCGGGTTCGGATCCGTTTGCACGACGGGTGGCACCGCCGGCTGCACCGGCTCGCCCGCTTGGTGACCGATCAGCGCGATCCCGCCGCCGACCAGCAGCGTCGCGGCGAGCGCGCTGCCCGTCACGGCCAGCATCCCGTTGCGCTGCCTGCGGCGACGCGCTCCGGCCACCAGCGACCACTCGGCGCCGGTTCGCACCGGGATGTCCAGCCGATCGTCCCGGAGGACCCGCTGCAGCTCGTCCTCCAGATCCATCACGCGTCACCTCCTCCCACCAGCGGCCCGAGCCGCTTGCGCAACGTCGCCATCGCCTTGCTGGCCTGGCTCTTCACCGTTCCGCAGCTGATGCCGAGCGTGTCGGCTATCTCCAGCTCGGAAAGTCCCTCGTAATAACGAAGCACGACCACCGCGCGTTGCCTCGGTGGCAGAGATCGCAGCGCGACCCACAGCGGCTCGTGCTCCAGGCGATCCTGCTGGCTGGCCGCGGGGATGTCCGGGAAGTCCGCGAGCAGCGTTTCCCGGCGCGTCCGCCGCCACCGGCTGACGTGCGTGTTCGCCATCGCCTTGCGCACGTAGGCGGTGGGGTCCGCGCAGTTCCGGCTGATCTTCGACCAGCGGGCGCCGACCTTCTCCAGCACGGTCTGCACCAGGTCCGCGGCATCGTGCGGGTTGCCGGTCAGGGCGTGGCCATAGCGCATCAGCCCGGGTAGTGCTACCCGGACGAACTCCGCGAAATCGTCCTCTGCCGCCGCCATGTCCCCCCGACGTGCCCGCTCGCGATAGACACCGGACGCCTCGGTGGCGGTCGGCACTGCGGGCAGGTGCGCGGTCAACCCTCCACCCCCTAAAACGTCGGGTATCGCCAGGGATGACACGCCGCAACGCGCCGGTCGGTTGCCCGACCGGCGCGTTGATCACCTGTTCGGCCCAACGGTACCGGTGGGCCAGTTTCAATTGAAACTGCGAGCAGCCTCGGACTCGGGCTTCCGGAGCAGCTCGACCAGCGCCGAGATGCTGTGCTCGCCGTGGCCCTCGGCGACCGCCCGGCGCAGCAGGTCGTTCATCGGCTCGCGCCAGCTGACGTCGATGTTCGCCGCCGCCAGCTCGTCGTCGTGGGCGCTGCCCGCGTAGAACAGGCCGACCGTCGAGGACGGGTCGCTGTAGTCGCCGGCGTCGATCTCCGCCGCGAACTTCGGCAGCACCGAGCCGATCATCTCCAGCCACTTGACGGCATAGGGCACCAACTCGCTCGCGGGCGTCCCGCGCTTCGCGACCAGGGCCGCGCCCTCGAAGAAGCCTAGGAGGGCGGGCAACAGCGTGGCGCCGACCGCCATCTCGTACAGCGCAGCGAGATCCACGTCGTCACCGAGGTACCGGGTGTCGCCGCCGAGCTCCCGCAGGGTCTGTTCGTACTCGTCGAAGACGGCCTTGTCGCCGCTGTAGTACAGCAGCGTGTCCGGCTTCGCGACCGCCTCGGGCACGTTCTTCACGGCGCCGTCCAGGAAGCGGGCGCCCTTGCCGGTCGCCCACTCCGCCATTTCCCGGGCGCCGCTGGGAGTTCCACTGTTCAGCGTGATCAGGGTGCGGCCGGCCAGCTCGCCGGCGGCGGGAGCCAGGGCCTCCAGGGTGGCGTCGTAGGTGGTCAGGCAGGCGATGATCAGCGGGCCGGCGGTGACCGCGTCCGCTATCGATCCGGCGTGCGCTGCGCCCTCGGCGACCAGCGGCGCGGCCTTCTCCGGGCTGCGGTTCCACACCGTCGTCGGATGCCCGGCGGCCAGGAACGCCTTGGCCAGCGCCGCACCCATGTTCCCCAGCCCGAGGACGGTCACCGCCGTGCGTCTGCCACCGGTCATGTTCGTGCTCCAGTTCAAAGTCGGCTCTTTCGAGGTCGATCGCGTTGACGCGTTCGATCCTCGCGACTTGGCCGAACCTTGATCAAGTACCGACTATTTTGTCGGGTACTGAACTTTTTGTCAGTGGGAGCCCAGGATGAAGCGGAACAAGTACACCTGCGGACTGGATGCCGCCATCGACGTGATGGGCGGCAAGTGGAAGTGCCTGATCCTGTGGGAGCTGGCCTTCGCGACGCGGCGCTTGGGCGAGCTGCGGCGCGCGATCCCGGACATCAGCGAGCGGGTGCTGATCCTGCAGCTCAAGGAGATGGTGGCGAGCGGGCTGGTGCACCGCGAGATGTACCACCAGGTGCCACCGAAGGTGGAGTACTCGCTGACGGAGTTCGGCCGGTCGCTCATCGCGGCGCTGATGCCGCTCGGGGAATGGGGCGAGCAGAACATGGCTCGCATCGAGGCGATTCCCCGCGACTAAGGGGAGAACTCCAGCAATCGTCCACTGTGGAGCCAAGTCGGGCGGTTCCGGCCGGAACCGCCCGACACCGGGCTCAGCGGATGGTGACCTGGCGGCCGCGGAGGCCGTCGCGGGCGCGCCGCTCCGCCGCGTTCAGCGGCTCCGAGTCGAGCGAGCCGAGGGCATCGGCCAGCCGGCGCCCGAGCTCCGCGGCGGGCTCGTCCCACTCGCGCGCGTGCTTCTCGCGGTCGAGGTCCCACACCGGCACCAGCAGGCCGTGCGCGCGGAACGATCCCGCGTACTTGCTGTCCTCGCCGAGCGCCAGCTCGCCCCGGGCGGACAGCCGCGCGAGCGCCGCCAGCAGCTGCTCCTCGGGCTCCGGGCGCACCCAGCGCAGGTGGGCCTTCTCGCCCGCGTCGACCCAGTACGCGGATTCCACGCCTTCGGCGGCCAGCCGGTCGGTGGGCATGATCGCCGCGTTCGCCCGCTCCAGGGACAGCGCGACCTCGCCGGCCGGTTCCACGTCGCCGGGCAGCCACCAGGCGAAGTCCTCGTGCAGCTCGACATCCAGCGCCGCGGCCGGGTCGAGGAGGTCCTGCAGGCGAGCCGGGATGGTGCCGGGCTCGGCCGTCTCCGGGCCCACCACCGACAGCGACTCGCCGATCTCGGCGGTCTGCACCCACTCGACGGCCCGCGCGAGATCCCGGCTGATATCACCTGAGTGGGTCTGCACCTGGAGGCCGATGAAGGACTTGTCGTCATTGCGCCGCAGCGCGGCGGCGGCCATCGGCAGCACGGTCGCGAGCGTGACCGTGCCCTCGCCGCGCAGCGGCAGCTTCGCGGTCGCCGACGGGACGAACTCGCGCAGCGCGACCAGCTCGCATTCCGCGGCCAAACCCTCGAACGGCCTGGTCACGATCACGTCGGCGGCCCCGCCCGCGGCGCCGTGGCAAGCCTTGTAGCGCTTCCCCGAACCGCACGGGCAGGGCTGGCGCGGCTTGATCCCGGTGTCCGCCTGGGGCTTGGGTGCGGTTCGCTTCGACACTGCAGATCCCCTCGCTCATGGTCACTTCGCAGTGACGCTACCGAACTGCGCGAGGCCCGATTCAGCCAGGTGGAAGCGGGTGGACGCGGGCGCATTGGTGGCCACGAAGCGCACTCCGGAGCGGGCGCACAGCTCGATGTCCGCGGGGTCGTCGACGGTCCAGCAGTACGTGTCGCGGCCGAGCGCGGCCGCGCGCGCGACGAATCCCGGGTCCTCGCGCAGCAGGCGGATGCCCGGCCCGGCGAGGTCCGCCCACGGCGGGAGCACGCCGGAGCGCAACGGGCCGCGGAACCGGTCGAACAGCAGGACCGTCGGCACGCCCGGCGCGGCCTCGTGGAACCGGCGCACCGCGGACTGCGCGAACGACATCATCAGCACCGGCGAGTTCTCCCGGTCCGCCGGCGTCGCCAAGCCGTGCCGGGCCAGCAGCGCGACCAGCTTGTGCTCCACCAGCCCGCCGTAGCGCACCGGGTGCTTGGTCTCGATGAACAGCCGGACCGGGCGCGAGTTGTCCCGCAGCAGGCCGAGGAGTTCGTCGAGCAGCAGCACGCCGTGCTCGGGCTCCGCGGCCGGGCCGCGCACCAGGTCGTCCGCCGACCGGGGCGGTTCCTGGTGCCAGCCACCGAAGTCCACTTCGGACATCGCGGCGACGGTGAGCTCGCTGACCACGCCGCGGCCGCTGGAGGTCCGGTCGATGCGGCGGTCGTGCACGCACACCAGGTGGCCGTCCCGGCTGACCCGAATATCGCATTCGAGCGCGTCGGCGCCCTGTTCGAGGGCCAGTTCGTAGGCACCGCGGGTGTGCTCGGCGCGATGCGCGGAGGCTCCTCGGTGCGCGACGACGTCGGGGGTCGGTTGCCGCACGGCGCCCATTATGCGGGCGATCTCGATCCACTTCCGGCATCTGTGACGCACCGCAACGCCAACCCGTCGACACCTCCCACCCACCACCGACCCGAACGCCCACTTCACGTCCTCGTGGTTCCGCAATTTCCATTGAAATTGAAGGTCCAATTTCAATGAGCCTTTTTCATCCTGGTCGGTCCGCAGCCGCGGGTCGCAACGCCGCACGTAGATGGGTGTCGCATGCGCCGCAGGCGCATAGCCCACCTACGACGCTTGCACCGCCGCGGGTTCTCAGCGTTCGCCTGGCGAGGACGGCCCCTCCGCCGTGTATTGGCATACATCAGGAGGGGCACCCACAGTCCAGGCGGACGCTGAGGTTCCGCCACCCGCACCGCCACCCAAAACGAGGTTGGAAAAACCTCAATGGAAATTGCGGGAACTCGGGCGCGCGGTCAGCGGGGAGCGCTGGTGGGGCGGGTGGCCCGGGGCGCGGGCGGCGCGGCGCGGACCGCGCGGACCCGGAGTTGCGCGAGCTCCGTCGGGTCCAGCGGGGCGAGCAGCCGCATCAGGTACCTGATCAGCAGCGCCGTCATGATCGCCAGGGTCGTGACCAGGGCGTTGTTGAGCGCGTGCAGCACGACGCCGTCCGCCTGGGCCTGCACGCTGCCGAAGAATCCCCAGCCGAACGTGAGCCAGCCGACCAGCAGGGTTCCCACCCACGCCGCCCACCAGAACCGGACGCGCAGCGTCGGGAACGGCCGCTCGCCCCGGCGGCGCACGCCCTCCGCGACGAGCACGGAATGCTCCAGCTCGGCCAGCGTCGAGCCCGGCACGGACAGGTTCAGCCCCGGCACCAGGACGCCGACGACCACCTGCCAGTCGGGCCGGGCGCACTGCACCCCGATGCGTTCCGCGGCCGCAGCGCGCGCCCGCAGGCCCCACAGGACGACGAAAACACCGGAGAGCACGCCGAGCACCCAGAGGATCGAGCCGGTCGTGCCGACCAGCACGTCGGAGATGGCCAGCGGCGTGCGCGGAAGCGCCTGGCTGCGGCTGATCAACAGCAGCACGTACCGCCAGCACTCCGCGAAGGTGGCCAGCGCCGCCACGCCCGCGGTGATCCACAGCGTCACCACCGCGGTCCCGGCGGCGGACACCGCCCGCGGCATCGGATCGGCGTGCGGCCGCAGCGGCAGCGCCAGCGGCCACCGCCACGCGAGCAGCGGGAAGCCCCAGCGCGGCACGGCCGGGTAGGCCGGCGGGCCGGTGTAGCGGCGCGGTCGGCGCGGCGGCCGGATCCGCCGCGGGCCGCCGGGCGGGGTGGCGACCCACTCCACGCTCGGCCGTCCGGGGCCGGGAGGTCGGGCCGTCACAGCACGTACGGCTCGCCGTCGGCGTCGTCGGAGACCAGCGGCCGCCCGATGGCGGACCAGCCGTTCATGCCGCGCTCGACGTTGATCGCGTCCCAGCCGTTCGCGTTGAGGTACGCGGCGACCTTCGCCGACCGGCCGCCGGAGCGGCAGATCACGAAGACCTGGTCGGCCTCCGGGATCTCGTCGAGCCGCTGCACGAGCTCGCTCATCGGGAGGTGCACGGCCTCGGGCGCGTGCCCGGCCTGCCACTCGTTCGCCTCGCGCACGTCGAGCAGCACGCTGCCCGCGGGCAGCTGCGCGGGCAGCTCCTCCGGCTGCACGCCGGGCACCTGATGACCAGGAACTGGAGTAGTCACACCCCGATGCTGCCACGCGATGCGTGGTGCCCGCGTAAGAGACTCGCATTTCGCGCCGGCGGACGCCCCGCACTCCGGAAGAAACCGCCCTCACCTGCGATAACACGAGACCATTTCGTAGTTGATCACGCTTTCGGTCGGAGATTCCGAAGATATCGCCGTTTTCGTGAGACCCCGTGCCACAGTGTGCTTGTTCGATTCAGCTCCGTTCGCGGAATCCGCCCGGCAGGAAGGAAAGCCATGTCTCGTCGAGCCATTCTCCGCTGGCCGAACGGCAGCGACTGGGGACATCTGGCGACGGTTCCGGAGGACGGCGGATCGCCGCGGTTCGCCGGGTTCGTGCGGATGAGCGACCCGCGCGTGCAGGCCCTGCTGGTTCGCGTCCCGCCCCGCCGGGCCGACGGCGACATGCGGGAAGTGCACTTCACGGCCGCCGAATCCGAGCTGAGCGCCGCCTGACGCGAACGACCGACGAAAGCGCCCCGCCCGGTTCTCGGCCGGACGGGGCGCTAGTTCGAGGTGGAGCGGTTCAGCGCGTCAGTGCGAGACGGCCTTCTCCGCGCCGGCGCCGGTCAGCGACCGGACCTCCATCTCCGCCTGCTTGGCCTTGTCGGCCGAGTCCTTGCTCAGCACCGTGCCGAGGTAGCCGAGCAGGAAGGACACCGGGATCGACACCAGGCCCGGGTTCTTCAGCGGGAACAGCGCGAAGTCCAGCGACGGGAACATCGAGTCCTCGGAGCCGGAGACGGCGGGCGAGAAGACGATCAGCAGGATGGTGACCGCCAGACCGCCGTAGATGCTCCACAGCGCGCCGTTGGTGTTGAACCGCTTCCAGAACAGCGAGTACAGCAGCGTCGGCAGGTTCGCCGAAGCGGCGACCGCGAACGCCAGCGCCACCAGGAACGCGATGTTCTGGCCGTTGGCCGCGATGCCGCCCAGGATCGACACGACGCCGATGACCACCGCGGTGATCCGGGCGACCTTGACCTCCTGGCCCTTGTCGTCGACCTTGCCCTTCTTGATCACGTTCGCGTAGATGTCGTGCGCGAACGAGGCGGACGCGGTGATCGTCAGGCCGGCGACGACCGCGAGGATCGTCGCGAACGCGACCGCGGAGATGAAGCCCAGCAGCAGCGGGCCGCCGATCTCCAGCGCCAGCAGCGGCGCCGCCGAGTTCACGCCGCCCGGCGCCTTCTTGATCACGTCGGAGCCGACCAGCGCCCCGGCGCCGTAGCCCAGGACCAGCGTGAACAGGTAGAACAGGCCGATCAGCCAGATCGCCCAGACCACCGAGCGGCGGGCCTCCTTGGCCGTGGGCACGGTGTAGAAGCGCATCAGCACGTGCGGCAGACCCGCGGTGCCGAGCACCAGCGCGATGCCCAGCGAGACGAAGTCCAGCTTGCTGATCTCGGTCTTTCCGTACTGGGCGCCCGGGTTGAGCACCTTGTCGCCTGCGACGTCGGCGGCCGCGCCGAGCAGGCCCGACAAGTTGAAGCCGTACATGGCGAGCACCCAGATGGTCATCACGAAGGCGCCCGCGATCAGCAGCACCGCCTTGATGATCTGCACCCAGGTGGTGCCCTTCATGCCGCCGACCAGCACGTACACGATCATCAGCGCGCCGACGACGAAGATCACCGCGGCCTGGCCGGTCTTGTTCGTGATGCCCAGCAGCAGCGCGACCAGGCCGCCGGCACCGGCCATCTGCGCGAGCAGGTAGAAGAACGTCACGGCCAGGGTGGACAGCGACGCGGCGGTGCGCACCGGACGTTCCTTCATCCGGAAGCTGAGCACGTCGCCCATCGTGTACTTGCCGGTGTTCCGCAGCAGCTCCGCGACCAGCAGCAGCGCCACCAGCCAGGCCACCAGGAAGCCGATCGAGTACAGGAAGCCGTCGTAGCCGTAGACCGCGATCGCCCCGGCGATGCCGAGGAACGACGCCGCCGACAGGTAGTCACCGGCGATGGCGATGCCGTTCTGCGGGCCGGTGAACGCGCGGCCGCCGGCGTAGTAGTCGGAGGCGGTCTTGGTGTTCCGGCTGGCGCGGAACACGATGACCATGGTGACCACGACGAACAGCGCGAAGATGCCGATGTTGAGCGCGCTGTTGTTCGCGGTTTCGCTCTGGGCCAGCGGGGAAAGTGCGGCGATCACTTCTGGCCTCCTTCGGAGTCGTCCTTCTTCGCGCCGTCGTCGCCGTCGTCATCGGCGTCGCCGTCGTCATCGGCGTCGCCGTCGTCATCGGCGTCGTCGGCGGCGGCGGCGGCGATGTCCTTCGCACCGTCGCCGTCGCCGTCGCCGTCGCCGTCATCGGCGTCGTCGCCGTCATCGGCGTCGTCGTCGGCGGCGGTGTCCTTCTCGTCGCCGTCGTCGTCAGTGGCGTCCTTCTCGGCGCTGTCGTCCGCGGACTTCTCCGGGGCGTCGTCGGTCAAGTCCTCCGCGGTGTCCGCCGCGGTGTCCACCGCCTTGTCCGCCGCCTTGTCCGCCGCCTTGTCGCTCGCGCCGCCCTCGAGGGATTCGCGGATCTCCTCGGCGATCGGGTCGAGCTCCCGGTTGGCGAATCGCACGTACCAGGTGGTGATGGCGAACGTGGACACGAACTGCAGCAGGCCCAACACGAGGCCGACGTTGATGTTGCCGACCAGCTTGATGCTCATGAAGCCGTGCGCGTAGTCGGCGAGCAGCACGTAGACCAGATACCAGGCCAGGAACAGTGCCGAGACCGGGAAGACGAAGTTGCGCAGTCTGCGTCGCAGGGTGGTGAATTCGGGGCTGCTATGGGCAGCGGCCCAGGTTTCGGCGTCGATACCGGACCCGGACCCGATTTGGTCCGTGGTGCTCACGGTGTCCTCCCACAAGAAAAGGCTCCGTCCCGGGTGCCGCCGGTACGGGAGCCTGCTGAATCAGTTCAACGCGGGAACGCTACGTAGTTCGACCACCGCTGTGAAGCCCCGTTGGGAGTACGCAAGCTAACGATCGAGTGAAGTTATCCGAGACCAAGCGGACGCGTTGAATTGCGTCTCACCAGATCGATTTCACCCGTTCAGCCTATTGATTTTCCATTGGTCTATACCATCAAACACGAAAGGTGATTGCATTCGTCGCGGAATCCGCCCAAAAAGTTCAAAGAACACGACGCATGATCACGTTCAGCGTTGATGGCGGCCCTCGGTCGGCGCCTGCTCCGCGGGCTCCGCGCTGAGCCGGCCGTCGAAGAAACCGAGCCGATCCGGCGCGTGCAGCCGCAGCATCACCCGGCCCACCCCGGCAGGCACCCGCGCCCGGGTCGCCACGCTGACCAGTCCGGTCACCGCGAACGCGATCGGCACGGTGACCAGCGCAGGCTGCCGGGCCAAGGTCGCGAACCAGCCCGCCCCGTCCCCGACGAACTTCGTGCACGCCACCGCGATCAGCACCAGGCAGCAGCCGACCACCATGCCGCTGGCGGCACCCACCGCGGTGAGCCCGCGCCACCAGATCCCGAGCACCAGCACCGGGCAGAACGTGGAAGCGGCCATCGCGAACGCCAACCCCACGCTGCGCGCGATGTCGTGGTTGTCCGCGGGCAGCGCCAGGAGCGTCGGCACCAGGCAGCCCAGCGCGGCCGCCAGCCGGAAGTCGAGCGTCCGGCCACGGAGCGCGTCGCGCGAGGACAGCACCCCGGCCACGCTCACCACCAGGCCGGAAGAGGTCGACAGGAACGCGGCGAACGCCCCGGCCGCGGTGATCGCCGCGAGCAGCCCGCCCACCCAGTTGCCCAGCATCGCCTGCGGCAGCAGCAGAACCGCCGCATCGGCCTCGCCGGTGACCAGCAACTGCGGCACGTACAGCCGGGAGAGCATCCCGAAGATCGTCGGGAACAGGTAGAACGCGCCGAGCAGCGCCAGCACGAACAGCGTGGTGCGGCGCGCGCCGGACCCGCTCGGGTTGGTGTAGAAGCGGGCGAGCACGTGCGGCAGGCCCATGGTGCCGAGGAACGTCGCGATCAGCACCGAATACGTTTCGAGCAGCCCGGAAACGCCGTCGCCGTGCGGCCGCAGCCAGGTCGCGTTGTCGGCCTCGGCCGCCGCGACGACCGGGACCGCCGCGCCCGCCGGGAACCGCAGCTCGGTACCCGCCGCCATCGAGTGCTCGCCGGGCTGCAGGTAGATCGAGCCGGTGCCTTCGGCCGCCCACACCGGCTCGCTGACCCGCAGCTGCACGTCGGTGTCGATGTACACCGCCGTGTCGCGCGGGAAGACCGGCGGCAGCGGCTCGTCGAGCGCCTGGTGCGGCGGCGCGTTGACGAAGACCACGAACAACGCGAACGCGGGCACCGTGATCGCGAACAGCTTCACCCAGTACTGGAAGCCCTGCACCAACGTGACGGCGCGCAGCGCGCCGGTCGCCACGGTCAGCAGCACGATCACCGCGACCGCGAAAACCCCCACCCAGTAGTGCACTCCGACGATCGCCGCCAGCGTCATCCCGGCGGCCTGCAGCTGCGGCACCAGGTAGAGCCAGCCGATCAGCACCACCAGCGCGGTGCACAGCGTCCGCAACCGCAGCGAACCCAGCCGGGCCTCGGCGAAATCGGGCAGGGTGTACGCGCCGGAGCGGCGCATCGGCGCGGCGACGAACAGCGTCAGCGCCAGGTACCCGGCCGCGAAGCCGATCGGGTACCACAGCGCGTCCACCCCGTCCTTGAGCACCAGGCCCGCGATGCCCAGGAACGACGCCGCCGACAGGTACTCACCGGAGATCGCCACCGCGTTGCGCTCTTCGCGCACCGGCTGCCGCGCCGCGGAGAAGTCGGAGGTGGTGCGCGCCGACCGGGAACCCCAGAGCCCGATGCCCAGGGTCGCCGCGACGATCAGCACGATCCCTAGCAGGGACCAGGAACTCGAAACCATCGCACCGCGCCGCCCCTGGGGTGTGGAAATCCGTCGTCGATCATGCGGTCACTGCTCCACCATGTGGATGAAGTCCCGCTCGTGCCGCTCCGCGCTGCGGGTGCACAGGTACCCGATCAGCAGCAGGAACGGGTGGACCAGCACGCCGAGCAGCAGCCACGGCAGCCGGAAGCCGAGCACCTCGAAGTCGCCGATCGACGGCACCACCCAGAACAGCACCGGCAGCCCGAGCAGCACGACGGCGACCACGCCGGTCAGCACCAGCGCGCTGCGCAGCTGCACCTTCACCAGGTGCCGGACCAGCACCTCGCCGACGCTGGTCTGCTCCTCCAGCTCCATGATGGTGCGTGCGACCTGCCGGGTCCGGCGGTCGGCGAGCACGACGCGCTTGCGGCGCGGGCGGGGCGTCGAATCGCCCAGCCGCGCGCGGATGTCGAAGCCGTGGTCCGGGCTCATCCCGCCGAACCGCGGTTCATTGCTGGCCCCAGCCCTGCCGCGGCGCCCGGACCAGCCGGTCCTTCAGCTCGCGGGTGTGCCGCCTGCTGACCGGCAGCTCCTTCGACGGCCCACCGCCGAGCACCACCGAGTACCCGGACGACGACATGCGCAGCTCGGTGACCAGCGGCAGCGACACCAGGAACGACCGGTGGATGCGCAGGAAACCGGCCTCCGCCCAGCGTTCTTCCAGCTGCGCCAACGGGATCCGCACCAGGTGCGAGTCCTCGGCGGTGTGCAGCCGGGCGTAGTCGCCCTGCGCCTCGACCCAGCGCACGTCCTTGCGCGGGATCATCCTGGTGGTGCCGGCGAGTTCGACCGGGATGACCTCGTCGTCATCGGCCGCCGGCGCCTCCAGCGCGCGGGATCCCTTGGCCGCCTGGGCCTTGTTCTTCTCGATGGTGCGCAGCGCGCGGTCGACCCGCTCGGCGTTGGCCGGCTTCATGATGTAGTCCAGCGCGCCGACCTCGAACGCCTCCAGCGCGTTCTCCTCGTGCCCGGTGATGAACACCAGGGCAGGCGGATTGCGGAAGGCGGTGAGCACCCTGGCCAGCTCCATCCCGCTGAGCCCGGGCATCGACACGTCCGCGAAGACCGCGTCCACAATGGACTCCTCGCCGTCCCGCCTGCCGAGCAGCTCGGGATCGTCGCTGCGCAGCAGCCGCAGCGCTTCGGCGGCGTCGAACGCCGTCAACACCCGTCCGACCCGCGCGTTGTTGCCGAGCAGGTACTTCATCTCGTCCAGCCCGGCCATCTCATCGTCGACGGCCAGAACGACGAGACCCGCTGGATTCTCTCGTGTACTCACTGCAACGCCATATCCTGCCGCGCCCACGGCGCACTGTCCATGATCGAGTGTCGGCCCCCACCCGCTGACGCAGCCTCGTACCACCCGAGAGCCGACGAGTGAGGTCAGTCACGCCTGACAACCAAACTAGTTGCTAACAGAGCGCGCTGGACACCAGGGGGTGCGCAGTGCGGAAATCCGCTCAGCGGCACGGCTTTTAGCCCGATCAGCCCAGCGTCTGCGGCCGAACGAGTGACAGTCTCGAAACCACGATCTACGCAGTGCGATCACGCCGATTACCCAGCGTTCGCAAGGGATTCGCCGGTCCCAGAAACGGGTCCGCTTGGGCCCGTGAGTGTTTCGGGTCGCTATGGCACCCCGAAACACTCACGGGCACCGATCCGGCTTCAAATTCCGGAAAGCTCGATCGAGCCGCCCGAAAACGAGCGTCACAGCCCGAAGCGGTTCCACATGGCTCGGTGCTCCAGCGCCTCGACGGCCGCGAGCACGGTGTCCGCGCCGCCGCTGCCGCCGAGCCGGACCGAGGACGACATGCCGAGCCGGGCCAGCAGCGGCTTCCGCGGCTCCACCGTCAGCAGGTGCGCGTCCGGGAACTTGTCCTTCACGATGCCCCGCAGGGTGCCCAAGCCGTCGACCAGCCCGAGCTCCTCGGCCTTCACGCCGGTCCAGATCTCGCCGGAGAACAGGTCGTCATCGGCGCCGTCGACCTTCTCGCCGCGGCGCTTGCGCACCCAGGCGCGGAACTGCTCGTGCAGCTCGTCCTGCAGGCCGCGCAGCCACTGCACGTCCTCGTCCTTCTCCGGGCTGAACGGGTCGAGCCGCACCTTGTGCGTTCCCGCGGTGTGCACCCGGCGCTCCACGCCGAGCTTCTCCAGCAGGCCGGTGAGCCCGAAGCCCGAGCTGACCACGCCGACCGAACCGACCAGCGACGTCGAGTGCGCGTAGATCTCGTCGGCCGCGCAGGCCAGCCAGTAGCCGCCCGAGGCCGCGACGTCCTCGCAGAACGCCAGCACCGGCACCTGCTTCTCCTCGGCCAGGCCCCGGATCCGGTCCGCCACCAGCGCCGACTGGGTCGGCGATCCGCCCGGCGAGTTGATCGACAGCACCACGGCGCTGAGCCGGTCGTGCCCGAACGCGCGCGTCAGCGCGGATTCCACGTTCTGCAGCGAGATCGTCGGCCGGCTCATCGGCGATGCCGTCGGCGTGATGACGCCGTGCAGCTTCACCACGGCGACCACCGGGCCGCGCTCGGCGCGCTCGGCGAGCTTGCCCGGCAGCTTCGCGGACAGCTTCCCGGTCAACATGTCGGTGAACTTCTGCGGCGCCTTCTCGTTCATACCTCGACGTTACCGGCTGAGCTGCGGCCCGGCCGCCAACCCGACGCTCGGCTCGTCGATCGCCTGCGGCGGCACCGGCCGCACGCCCGGCGCGAACTTCGGCACCCGCATGATGACCTTCATGCCCGCGCCCTTCTCGGTCTCCACGACCAGCCCGTAGTCGTTGCCGAAGGTGGCCCGCATCCGGTTGTTGATGTTGCCGAGGCCGACGTGCGCGCCGGTCAGGTGCGCGTTGGCCAGCTCCGCGTCGAGCAGCTCCGGATCCATCCCGATGCCGTCGTCGTCCACGCTGATCAGCGCCTCGGTGCCGTTGTCCTCGGCGATCACCGACACCGTGCCGCCGCCGGGCTTGGTCGCCAGGCCGTGCCGGACGGCGTTCTCCACCAGCGGTTGCAGCGCCAGGAACGGCACCACCACCGGCAGCACCTCCGGGGCGATCTTGAGCTGGATGTTCAGCCGGTCCGGGCCAAAGCGGGCGCTCTCCAGCGTGAGGTAGCGGTCGATGTTGCGGATCTCGTCGGCCAGCGTGGTGTAGAGCCCGCTGGTGCGGAACGAGTAGCGGGTGAAGTCGGCGAACTCCTGCAGCAGGTCCCGAGCGTGCTCCGGGTCGGTGCGGATCAGCGAGCCGATGGTGTTCAGCGCGTTGTAGATGAAGTGCGGCGAGATCTGCGCCCGCAGCGCCCGCACCTCGGCCTTGGCCAGCCGCTCCTTGGACTCCTGCAGCTCGGCCAGTTCCAGCTGGGTCGACACGTGGTTGGCGACCTCGGCGGCCGCGCGCAGCAGCCGCTTGCGGTCGCCGCCGGCGATGACGGTCAGCGCGCCGCGGCTCTCGCCCTCGACCTCCAGCGGCACCACCACGGCGTGCCGCATCGGGCAGGGCCGGTGGTCGCAGGTCACGTCGCCGTGGTCGAGGAACTCGCGCTTCCCGGTGCGCAGGACCTGCTCGATCTTGGTCCGCAGGTCGGCGTAGTGGTAGTTCGCCTCGCCGTCCCAGCTCAGCAGCGTGCCGTCGGCGTCGACGATGCCGACGGCGACGCACGCCAGCAGCTCGCGCAGGTGCGGCGCGGTCTTGTCGGCGGATTCCTGGGTGAGCCCGGCCCGCAGGTGCGGGGCCGCACTGGTCACCCGGTGCAGCGCCGCCAGCGTGGCGTCCTCCACCGACGTGTTCACCCGGCGCGCCCGGCACAGCAGTACGAACATGCCGAGCACGGCGAGTGCGGCGAGCGTGGTCAGGACCGTCCGCTCAGTCAACATCTCGGGCACAACATCAATCTTCACGTCCGCCACGCTTGGAATCAAGGCGGCTACGCTCAGTGCACCGTTTCCATCGGTAAGCGGTACCTTACTATTCCGTTCAGCGGGAACGATGCGTCCAACCAGTGGCAACGGCCTGTGCACAACCGGCCGATCTGTCCACAGGCTGTGGACAACTACTTCAGCAAGCGGGACAACCGGCGATCCGCGAGCGGCTTGCCGCCGGTCTGGCAGGTCGGGCAGTACTGCATCGACCGGTCCGCGAAGGACACCTCCCGGACCGCGTCACCGCACACCGGGCACGGCAATCCGGTGCGCGCGTGCACCCGCATCCCCGACCGCTTCTCCGCCTTCAGCCGCGCCGCGTCCTGCTTCAGCGAACGCGCCACGGCGTCCTGCAAGATCTCCTGCATGCTGCCGTGCAGCCGCTCGACCGCGGCGGCGTCGAGCTTGCCCGCCGTCGCGAACGGCGACAGCTTCGCGGCGTGCAGGATCTCGTCGGAGTAGGCGTTGCCGATCCCGGCCAGCGCGGACTGGTCGGTGAGCAGCGTCTTGATCCGCTCGGTGCGCCCCGCCAAGACCTCGGTCAGCCCGGCCAGGTCCAGGCCCAGCGCATCGGGCCCCAGCTTCGCGATCCCCGGCACCTCCGCCGGCGACGCGACGACCCACGCCGCCAGCTTCTTCTGGGTGCCGGCCTCGGTCAGGTCGAAACCCGCGCCGCCCAGGTGCACCCGCAGCGCGATCGGCCCCCTGCCGGGCTTCGGCGGCGCCGGGGACAGGTTGTCCGACCAGCGCAGCCAGCCGGCCCGCGCCAGGTGGCAGACCAGGTGCAGCCCGCCGCAGTCGAGATCCAGGTACTTGCCGTGCCGCACCGCATCGGTGACGGCACGACCGTGCAGCTCGGTCCACGGCGGGCTCGCCGTCTTCAGCACGCTCATCGACGCGACGTCGACGCGCTCGACGGTCCGGCCCACGGCGTTGTCGCGGAGGTGCTGGGCCAACGCCTCCACCTCGGGAAGTTCCGGCACCGGTCCAGTGTGCAGGCAGAACCCGCGATTTCAACGCCGAAACCGGCTTCCAGTCCCGTTCCGCGCGGCGGAACCGCGGAAGCCTTCTCACCGCGGGGTCCGAAGGGGCGGGACTACTCGACGGGCTGCAGGCTGCCGTTCATGTCCGGCTCGGCGTACAGCTCGATGTGCCGGGACACCGACGAAACCTCCTGGCGCACGTCGACGAAGCCGCGCACCACGCCCACCCAGGTCTCCGGCGGGTTCTCGTCGTGGTCACCCGGGGTGGCGGCGGTGACCGTCCACGGGCGCCGCAGCACCCAGCGGACCGGGAAGAACAGCACGGCCGCGATCAGCAGCAAGATCAACCAGCTCGGCACGTACACCTCGTCCGGCGTCCACACCACGAACATCACGACCAGGAACAGGAACACCGCGCCCATCAGGATCGCCGGCGCCGAGCCCCCGTTCACGTCGTGCTCGAACTCGTCCGCCGCGATCGGGTTGGACCACTCCAGGTTCGCCTTGATGGTCCATTCACGGCCGTCGGAACCCCGCACCACCCGGTTCATCGTCGCCTCCCCGCCCACCCGGGCTGGTCGCTTCGGAACATCGTCTCGCCACTCGAATCCCGTCGGTCACCGAGCGTGAAGCAACGGTACCGCGTACGTCATGGGCCCGACGGGTGATAGTCGTCCCCGAAACAGGCCCATTGTCGATCATGAGCGGCGCCCGGCCAACCCCGAACGCGACCGATCAACCGCGGCGCGAACACCCCGCAGCCCGCTGGCCGGACACCGCGGCCGCCTCCTCGTAGGCCTCCCGCAACCCGCGCCGCGCCCGGTGCGCCAGCACCGCGGTCGCATTCGGCGTCAACCCCAGCTGATCGGCCAGGCTGGCGGGGCGATGCCCCTCCACCTCGGTCCGCCACAGGACCTCGCGCCAGCGCGCCGGCAACCGGTGGAACGCGCGGGCCAGCAACTCGCCCTCGGCTTGCACGAACTGGTGATCGCGCTGCCGCGGCGCGTGCTCGCCCAGCTCGTCGGTGTTCATCGGCTCGTCCCGTCGGGCCGCCACCCACTCCCCCAGCACCCGGCGGACCACCGTGAACAGGTAGGTGCGGATCGCATCCCGCGGCCCGCAGCCGCCTCGAACCGCGCGCAATGTGCGCAAGAACACCTCGGCGACCACGTCGTCGACGTCGATCCCGGGCCGCGGCATGCTCAACGCGAACCGCCGCACCGCAGGCGCATACCGCCGGTACAGATCGCCGTAGGCGAGATCATCGCCCGCCCGCAACCGCGCCAGCAACACCCGGTCATCCGGCTGCAGACCCCCGGCGACATCATCACGCATCCCCATGAACTCCCCCCAACGACCAGCCGCGGCGAATACCGCGCGACCAGCGCAATCGCTACCGTGGACCCCCAAGGCCACGGCTGTCACCAGGCACCGCACGGGAGGTCGGAGTGGATCTCGACGAAGCCCGCGAAGTGATCGGCAACCAGCACCGCGCCGTGCTCAGCACGCTCCGCGCCGACGGCACACCCCAGATGACACCGGTGCTGACCACCACGGACAGCGCCGGACACGTCACCGTCAGCACTGTCGCTGGCGCCGCCAAAGTGCGCAACCTGCGCCGCGACCCGCGCGCCTGGCTGTGCGTCCTGCCCGACCAGTTCTTCGGCCGCTGGATCCAGGTCGAAGGCACCGTCGAGATCGTCGAGCTCCCGGCCGCCCTCCCCCTCCTGGAGGAGTACTACCGCAGCATCTCCGGCGAACACCAGGACTGGGCCGCCTACCGCCAGGCCATGCAGGAGGAACACCGCGTCCTCCTGCGCATCACCCCGACCCGCGCGACCAGCTCTCCGAGCCGTTGAGGGACCCCCGGTGAACGGGCTTGAAACGATGGGCTAAAGTAGTCTTCAACAGCCCGACAGGGCGCTGAATACGCGGATGTAGCGCAGCTGGTAGCGCATCACCTTGCCAAGGTGAGGGTCGCGGGTTCGAGTCCCGTCATCCGCTCGGAGCTGGGAGCCGTGTGTCGACTTCGTTCGACCTCGGCTCCTCGCCATTTCATTGGGGGGATCGAATCCCCCCAAACCCCCCTACGGTGCGGTGGGCACCTTTCGTTTGCTCCTTGCGATTCGTGGCGTTCCCGGCCTGGTCTGGGACCAGCTTCTTTCGGCTTGCTTCGCTGCGGCCGACTCCATCGACGCCTTCGCATCGGCTCCGCGCGGCCGCAGCCTTGCTTCGCTTCGGCGGCTTCTGCCGGGGTTTTCAGGTTTCGAGGCGGAAGCCTATTTTCAGGGTTACCTGATAGTGGGCCAGTTCGTTGTTCTCCACGTGGCCTCTCACGTTCGTCACTTCGAACCAGTCGACGTTTCTCAGCGTTTGGGATGCTCTTTTCACCGCTTTTCTTATTGCGTCGTCCACTCCCTCTTTCGAGGAGCCCACTACTTCGGTTACTCGGTACACGTGGTCCGTCATGGGTCGATGGTTGGGCTCGGCGCTGTCGTTCGCAAGCCGATGTTGCCGTGGGTCGTCGGCCTTCGGCCGTGTTGGTGGTGACGTGCTGGTTCGTCGGCCTTCGGCCGTGGGGTGGGGGTTGTCGGCCTTCGGCCGTGGGGTGGGGTGGTGGGTGGTCGGCCTTCGGCCGTGTTCTGGGTTTTGGCGGCCTTCGGCCGTGGGGTGGGTTTCTCGGGCTTTCTCCCCCGGCTTTCTCCCCTGGGCTTTGTCCTCTGGGTTTGTCCTCTGGCTTTGTCCTCTGGGTTTGTCCGGGTTTTGGTTGTTCGGTTGGGGTTTTTGTTCGGCAAGCAGCTGAATGGACCTTTTTGGGGTGGGGGGTGGGGGTCATCATGGTTTCGTCGGTTTTGGTGGGAGGAAGGTCGTTGCGATGGCGGAGGAACCACCTGCGCCTTTCACCCCTGGCGCCGAGGAGGCCGCCGCTCGGGCGGTGCTCAGCTCGCCCACCTGGGCTTTCGTCTTCGGGGCCGCCGGGGCTGAGGAGACCTCGAAGGTCGCCAACCGGCGGGCCTGGGACAGCGTCTTCCTCGAACACCGGTTGCCCGCCGACGTTTCCCGGCGGTCCAGCGGTTCCGTCGTCTTCGGGGTTGCTTCGGAGGCTCCGATCGCCGTTGCTCCGATGGGGATTCCCGCTCAGGTTTGGCCGCACGGGGATCTGGAGATCGCCGCCGCTTGCGCCGAGGCCGGGATTCCCGTCGCCGTGTCGACCATGGCTTCCGCCCGGCTCGAGGACATCGCCAAGTCCGGGGCCCGCTGCGCTTTTCAGCTCTACTGGCTGCGGGACGCCGCCCTGCGGCGGCAGTTGGTCGCGCGCGCCGAGGACGCCGGGTGCGTCGCGCTGCTGATCACCGTGGACGCGCCCGTTCGGCGGGGCTCGGAACGGGAGCGGCTCGTCGGCTACCGGCCCGGGGTCGACGTCGAGCCGGTCATGGCCGGTAGCGCCGAGATCGATCCCTCGCTGAGCTGGCCGGACATCGAAGAGCTCATCGCTTCGACGCGGTTGCCCGTGTACGTCAAGGGAATCCTGTCGCCCGAGGGCGCGCAGCGGGCCCAGGCCGCCGGCGCGGCCGGGGTGGTGGTGTCCAACCACGGCGGGCGGCAACTGGAGTGCGCACTGCCGACCGCGTTGGCCCTGCCGCGCGTGAACCGGGCGCTGCACGCGACCGACCGCGGCTTCGACGTGGTCGTCGACAGCGGCATCACGACCGGCACGGACGTGGTCCGGGCGCTGGCGCTGGGCGCGTCGTCGGTGCTGATCGGGCGCCAGGTCCTCTACGGCCTGGCCCGCGGCGGAATGCAAGGAGTCCTGAGCGTTCTGCGCCGGATAACGGCGGAGTTCGCCCAAACCCTGATGATGACGGGCTGCGCGACCCCGGCCGAAGCCGCCAACCTCCACCCGCACATCCTCGACGCCTGATCCGAATTCGTGACGGCGTTCCGGGCCTGCGCGGGTTCTCGCCGGTCCGGAACTCGTCAGCCTTGATCAGCTCTCGGTCGGGACGTTGAGGCCGACCGGGCAGGAGACTCCCGTGCCTCCCAGGCCGCAGTAGCCGTTGGGGTTCTTCGCGTCGCTCAGGTACTGCTGGTGGTAGGTCTCCGCGTAGTAGAAGTCCTTGAGCGGGGCGATTTCCGTGGTGATCTCGCCGAGGCCCGCCGCCGTCAGGGCCTCCTGGAAGGCCGTCGCACCGGCTTCCGCTTCCGCCTTCTGGGCCTCGTCCGCGTAGTAGATCGCCGAGCGGTACTGGGTGCCGATGTCGTTGCCCTGGCGCATGCCCTGCGTCGGGTCGTGGTTCTCCCAGAAGACCTTCAGGACCTGCTGGTAGCTGATCGCCGCCGGGTCGAACACCACCAGGACCGCCTCGGTGTGGCCGGTCAGGCCCGAGCACACCTCTTCGTACGTCGGGTTGGGCGTGACGCCGCCGGCGTAGCCGACCGCCGTCGACCACACGCCGTCGGTGCGCCAGAAAGTTCGCTCCGCGCCCCAGAAGCAGCCCATGCCGACCACCGCGGTGGCGTAGCCCTCCGGGAACGGCGGCACGATCCGGCGGTCCGGGAACACCGCGTGCTCCGCCGCCACCGGGAGCGGGGTGGACCGGCCCGGCAGGGCCTCGGCCGGGTCGATCAGCCTGGTCTTGTCACCGAAAAGCGCCATGCACCCGAGGGTACGCGGTGCTCACTGACCGTCCTGCCGCTTGGGATACGGCCGGACCGGCCGGGTTTCCTCCGCCGGGGCGGGCGGCGGCTCGGGACGGGCATGGCGACCGCCGGTGCGGCGGACCGGCGGCCGGGCCGGTGGCGGCCCGGAGTCCAGGTCCCCGGACAACCGCTTGGCCAGCACCGATTCATCCGGCGGCGGCGCGGGCAGGCGGGCCGGCCGTTGCTCCGCCGGGCGGCGAGTGCGCGCGGGCGGCAGCGGGGCGCCGTTCATCGGCAGGCCGTTGAGCCGGCCGCGCGGCGGGCCGTCCGGTCGGGGTGCGGGTGCGACGTCCGGGCGGGGTTGGCCGTCCGGCCGGGGCGCGCCGTCGATCCGCGTGCCGCTCGGCGGAGTGCCGGGGCGCGGCCTGTCGACGCCGTTCGGAGCGCCTCCCGGGCGCGGGGCGTCGCTCGGCGGTCCGGCCGGGCGCGGGGTGCCGCTGCCCGGACGTGCGACATCTCCCGGGGATCCGGCCGGGCGCGGAGTGCCGCCGGGTGAGGTGCTCGGTCGCGAGGCGCCGCTCGCGGGCGGGCCGGCCGGGCGGCCGGGGCGGGCGCGGGGCGGCTCCGGGCCGGGCGCCGGTGGGCGCGGCAGCGGGCGGCGCTTCGTCGTCGCCTCATGCGCTGGCGTGACCGCCTCCGGCTCCTCCGGTTCCAGGTCGTCCAAGTCGTCGAGGTCGTCGAGGTCTTCCGGGTCCTCCTCGACCTCGTCGAGGTCGTCGAGGTCGTCCTCGACCGGCTCGGGTTCCTTCTTCTTCGGCGCCGGGGTGAAGTAGTGGCGCAGCTTCAGCGTCGGCTCTTCGACGAACTTCCAGGACAGCGTGCCGATGCAGTAGGCCAGCGGGGCGGCGCAGATCAGCATCAGCCACGGGTTGTGGATCCCGGCCATCGCCAGCAGCTGCTGGATCGGGAATCCCCACACGTACACGCCGTAGCTGCCGTTGACCCACACCCCCGGCACCGTCAGCCGCGCCGGCCAGAAGTGCCCGGCCACGACCACCGCGTAGCTGACCGCGAAGGTCATCCAGAACGAGCCGGTGATGCTGTTGGGCATCAGCACCAGCACCGCCAGCCCGGCGCCGGCCGCCAGCGGCGACAGCGGGATCCGGTACAGGTTGACCACCACGCCGAAGGCGAACGCGACCAGGAACGCCACCAGCGACTCGACCGGCACGCTGAAGAACGAGCCCGCCGACTCCGAACTCGGCAGCTGCTCCAGGTGCCGGTCCCACGCGATCAGCCCGATCAGCGCCACCGCCATCACCCAGCGGTAGCGGTGCTTCGCGGCGCCGACCAGCAGCAGCGCGTAGAGGCCCGCGTAGGCGATCAGCTCCATCGGCAGCGTCCACAACGACCCGTTGACCGCATTCGGCCACGGGTTGTCCACGAACACGCCCGGCAGCTCGTGCTTCAGCGTGAGCAGGCCGGCGTTGTTGACGACGTAGCCCCAAGTGCCGTTGGCCGCGAAGTACTCGCCGACGGACAGGGTCGTGATCAGCGGGCCGACGATCAGCGCCATGGCGAACGAGACCGTGAGCATGGGCGGCCACAGGCGCAGGACCCGCTTCGCGGCGAACCTGCCCGGATGGGGGTCCCGGACCCAACTCTCCGTGATCTGGAAGCCGCTCATCGCGAAGAAGCCCATGAGGACGCCCTCGTCGGGCTGCAGCGGCCAGTCCGACGGGAACAGGTCGCCCGTTCCGGCCAGCGGTGAACTGTGCCCGTAGATCACCACGAGCGCGCCGATCATGCGGATCCAGGCGAACCCGTGGTGCGGTTCGGCGAACCACTCGGGGCGAGCGTGGACGACCCGCGCGTCATCCACCCAGATCACCCCATCAAGTCATGTCCCCGGCCGCCGAAGTCAACGCTGCGTAGCCTAGCCCGCGACCTGACGGTTGTGGACCCATTACCTCCTCGCGACCCGGTCGGGCCAGACCACGCCTCGGATCGTTATCCGGCCGGTGCCCCGCGTTCCCCCTTGCGGGTGCCAGAATGGCGGTCGATCGCAATGGGGGCGTTCGAGCGAATTCTGGAAAGGGCGCATCGGTGACCTGGCAAGACGAGCTGCAAAATCTCGACGCCGAACTCGCGGCGGGGCGGATCTCCGCCGAGGAGTACCGCCAGCGGCGCGACGCCGTGCTAGGTCGGGCGCAGAACGGGCAGGGCGGACCCGCATCCGGCGGATTCCCGCAGCAGGACCCGTCCTCCGGCGGGTTCCCGCAGCAGCAGCCGCAGGCCGGACCGCAGTCCGGCGGATTCCCCCAGCAGCAGCCGCAGACAGGACCGTCTTCGGGCGGATTCCCCCAGCAGGACCCGCAGGCCGGACCGCAATCCGGCGGATTTCCCCAGCAGCAGGGGCCGTCCTCGGGCGGGTTCCCGCAGCAGCCGCAACAGCAGCAGTCCAGCCCGTTCCCTCCGGCATTCAGCTGGGGAGACGCCGCCCAGTCCGCTCAACAGCAGCAGCCGCCGCCGCAGCAGCAGGGCGGGGCGCCGAGCGAGGCCACGCAGGTCGTGCCCAACCCGCTCGCGCAGCAGCAGGCTCAGCAGCAGGCGCCGCAGCAGCAGGCTCAGCCGCAGCAGCCTCAGCAGCAGGCGCCGCCGCAGTCTGACTCCGAGAGCACCCAGGTGGTCAGCCTCAGCCAGCAGCCGCAGTGGGGTCCGCCGCAGCCGCAGTGGGGCCCGCAGCAGGGCTGGGGCCCCGTCGAGAGCACCGGTACGCCGTGGGGCGACGACCTGCCGGGGACGCCGGAGCACGGCGACGCGTCGTGGATGCGGCAGGGCCCGGAGGTGTTCGAGACGGCGAGCAAGCCCGGCAAGGGCAAGCTGATCGCCGGGCTGTCCATCGGCGGTGTGCTGCTGGTCGGCTTGATCGTCGCCGGGATCTTCTACTTCACCTCCGGCGGCGGCACCACGCCGACCGAGACGACGGCCGCTCCGCCGCCACCGCCCCCGGTGCAGACCCAGGAGCTGCCCTCGCCGCCGCCGGCGCACCCGAATCCCCCGGCCAGCCCGCAGGAGGTGCTGGTCGCCGCGCCCGGCCCGGCGCACCCGTGGTCCGGGCCGCTCGACCTGCCGAGCCTGCAGGGCGCCAAGGCCGGTCTGCTGCAGCCGAAGGCGGTGCTCGACTCCGCGATCCAGCGCGGGCTGATCAACGGCTGGTTCAACGGCGCCGAGGGCACCCCGAGGACCACGATGCTCGCGCTGCAGCTGCCCGACGCGAACGCCGCCAAGCAGGTGGTGGACCAGTACCTGGGCGCCCAGCAGGGTCTGTCCGAAGTGGACGACCTGTCGTACCAGGGTGTCAAGGTGGTGAACGCCGGCGGCGTCTACCGCACCGCCTACGTCGCGCACAACTGGGCGATCATCATCGACGCCACCGGCCCGTCGGACCAGAAGTCGGCGGTCCAGCAGTCCTTCAAGTCGACCCTCGACCAGCAGGTCAACCACCTGCCCCCGACCGTCCGCGACTGACCCCACCTGCCGTCCCCCGCAATTTCAATGGAAATCGAACCTCTGATTTCCATTGAAATTGCGGGGGTTCGGTGTGTCTGGGCCCGGCACACCGGGGTGTGTCGGGCCCAGCCCCATCGGGCCCAGCCCCATCGGGTCAGGCCTCGTCGGGTCAGGCCTCGTAGTCGGTGGTGGCGAGGAGGCTGCTGAGGGCCGCGCGGGAGACATCCGGGCCGAACTGGGCCGCGATGCCCTTCTTGCCCGCCTCCGACATCCGCCGCCAGGCGTCGTCGTCGGTGAGCAGCCGGACCGCCGCCTCCGCGAGCCCCGCCTCGTCGTCGGCGACCAGCACGTCCTCGCCGTTCGTCAGGTGCATGCCCTCGGTCGCCACCGACGTGCCGACCACCGGCACCCCGAGGCTGAGGCTCTCGCCGACCTTGCCCTTGACGCCGGCGCCGAACCGCAGCGGCGCGAGGGTCACGCGGCTCGCCGCGTACTGCGGCTCCAGCTCCGCGACCCAGCCGTGCACCTGCACGCCGCGACCGGCCAGCTCGCGAACCTCGTCGGTCGGGTTGCTGCCGACGACGTGCAGCACCGCGTCCGGGCACTTCTCCCGCACCAGCGGCATGATCTCGGACGCCGCCCAGCGCACGGCGTCGATGTTCGGCGGGTGGTCGAAGCTGCCGACGAACAGCAGGTCCTTGCGCCCCTCCGGCTTCGCCGGGCTCCAGTCGACCTCGTGCACGTTGGACAGCACCCGCACGTCGGCGTCCGGCACCAGCTCGCGCAGCAGCACCTGCTCCGCCTCGGACACCACCAGCGTGACGTCGCAGGAGCGGGTCAGCCCGAGCTCCATCTGCCGCGATGCGAAGGCCTTGCGCCGCAACGCTTCCGCCCGCGCCGCATCGCCCTGCTGCTCGGCGACCTCGGCCTGCCGCTCCAGCCGGAGGAAGTGCACGTCGACGGTGTCGTAGGCGATCACGGCCTGCGGCGCGCAGGTGCGCAGCTCCTCGACGAGGCTCCACGCGACCTGCGGGCGGGACAGCAGGGCCAGCGAGATCTCCGAGCCCGCCTCGTGCAGGAACGCCTGCTGCAGTTCGGGTTCCGGCAGCACCGTGACACCGAGCTGCTGCAGCTCCGTGGTGTAGGGCTCCAGGCGCGCGTGGTTGCCGGGGAAGAACACCACCCGGCAGCCGAGCTGGACGAACTGCTCCAGCACCCGGCGGATCCGCACCGAGCCGGAGTCGAAGTCCGGGCGCGGCACCTGGTGGTCCTTGACCAGCACGATCGGCCCGTGGTGGCCGCGGGTGCCGCGCTGCCGGGCGAGCCAGAGGTTGCGCGGCGAGGCTTCCGGCAGGTGTTCGGCGGCCAGCGTGTCGGCCCACTTCTCCACGAACACCTTGCGGTTGAGCTCCTGGTGCTTCTTCACGCCGGTGCTGAGGTCGGTGCCGTTGGACACGCCCTCGTGGTGCACGACGACGGCCTTCGGCTGCACCACGGTGCGGTAGCCGGCCGCGCGCACCGCGAACGCCAGGTCGGTGTCCTCGTAGTAGGCGGGCGCGTACCGGGTGTCGAAGCCGCCGACCTGCCGGAACACGTCGGTGCGGACCAGGATCGCCGCGCCGGAGCAGTAGTCGACGTCGCGCACGACGTCGAACTCGGCGCCGCCGTTGGTGGTGTTGCGGCCGTAGTTCCAGCCGTTGCCGTCGGCCCACACGATGCCGCCGCACTCCTGCAGCCGGCCGTCCGGGTAGACGAGCTTGGCGCCGACCAGCCCGATGCGTTCGTCGCCGCGGATGGTGTCCATCAGGGTGTCCAGCCAGGACTCGGTGACCTCGGCGTCGTTGTTCAGGAAGAACAGGTACTCGCCGCGCGCGTGCTCGGCGCCGAGGTTGCAGGCGCCGATGAACCCGAGGTTCCGCTCGGCGCGCACCAGCCGGACGCCCTCGCAGGCGGCGAGCTTCTCGGCGCTGTCGTCCGGCGAAGCGTCGTCGACGACGATCACCTCGAACGGCACGGACACCAGGTGCCCGCCGAGGAACCGCAGGCACTGCCGGGTGTAGGGCCACTTTCCGTGCACCGGCACGATCACGCTGACCAGTGGTTTGTCGCTGTGCGGCACCGGCAGCGGCCCGGTCTCGGCGGCCTCGTCGACCTGCGGCACGCCGGGCTTGCGCCCGAGCGCGATCTCGTACGCATCGCGCCGCGCGGTGCCGCGCGGCGCTACGCGCTCGATGACCTTCCGGTACTTCGTCACCGCGCGCTGCACCAGCGCGGAGTTCTGCGCCGCGAGCTCCGCGTTCGCGGCACCGAGCTCCGCCGCTTGCCGCTCGGCGTCCGCTGCGCGTCCTTCGAGCCGCGCGACGGTGTCGTGCAGCCACTCGATGCGCGCCGCGTCGCGCTCCGCGCTCTGCTGGCTCTCCTGCAGCTCGCCGCCGATGCGATCCAGCTCGGCTCGCAGCTGCGCCTGCTCGCGGACGCCCTGGTCGGCGCGCCGCTCTTCCTTCTTGCGCAGCTCTTCGAGCCGCGTGATCGAGTTCTTGAGCTCTTCGGCCTCGGCGCGGTTGCGCTGGTAGAGCTCGTTGAGCTTGGCGACGTCCGCGACCGCCACGTCGCGTTGTTCGATGATCGGCGCGACGTCGCCGCCGCGGCGGATCAGGGTGAGGTCGGCGTCGGTCAGCAGCGCCGCGGCGGGCAGTTTCGGCAGGTGCTTGTCGGAGGCGATGCCGAGCAGGTAGGTGTGCGGCACGCCCTGCCGGACCGACCACTCGCCGTCGCGGCCCTGGATGGTCTGCAGCCGGACGCCTTCGATCGCGGTGTCCGGGTCGCCGTGGTCGGCGGGGGTGAGCAGCGATCCGACGGTGACGTTCTGCTTCAGCACCGCCACGTGCCGGAACGCGTCTTCCAGCAGCTTCTCGTACTGGTCCGCGGTGAGTTCCTTGACGTGGTACGGGTTTTCGTTGCCGTGCTCGTGCGAGTAGACCGCCGTGTCCGGGGTGCTGCTCAGGAACAGTCCACCTTGGACGAGCCGGGACCTGACCATGGCCAGCACCGCGTCGTGGTCTTCGACGTGCTCGATCGCCTCGAAGCAGACGATCACGTCGAAGGGCTTGGCGTCGGCGAGCAGCTCGGGGTCGGCGATCGAGCCGACCTCGAAGCTGACGTCGCGGCCGCCGTAGTTGTGCCGGGCGTGCTCGACCGTCGCCGGGTCGATGTCCACGCCGACCACTTCGGCGCCTTCGGCGGCCAGCAGCGCCGCGCCGTAGCCCTCGCCGCAGGCGAGGTCGAGCACCCGCTTGCCGCGCACGAAGCGGGCCGCGAGGGCGTAGCGGTGGTAGTGCTCGTAGATGACTTGGACGTCATCGGTCCACGGCACGCAGCGCTCGCCGGTCCAGTCGATCAGCCGCTTGTCCATCCGGTCCCTTACGACGTGATTGAGTCCCACAGCAGGCTAGCGCCCCGTCGCGGCGTCCCAGGGCGATACTCCGGAACCGGTGCGCGCGATCGCGCACGACGCCGGGTTCGTCCGGCGGCGACGGAGCTCCGCCATGTGGAACTCGGGTTCCGGTGATTCCGATTTTGCCTGAAATTGGGCCAGCCTCGGCCTCGGAAGGGCCCGGACCAGGGCGTGGGAGCGCCCATTTTTAGGCAAAATCGGGCGGCCCTCCCCGGCGGCCGCGGCACCCAGATGAAAAACCTCTCATCTTGTTTTCATGCTCGGCTCCCGGCGGGCGGCGAGAGTGGTGCCATGAGGTCGGTTCCGAAGGCGGTTCTGCTGATCGCGGCGTTGGCGCTGCCGATCGCCGCCGTGCTGGTGAGCTTCGCGCTCACCGACGGGCCGCGCACCCCGCAGGTGCCGGCCACCGTGCAGGTCGGCAGCTCGCCGGGCCCCGAACCCAGTCGGCCGGCGCCACCGGCCTCGACCGGCGTGCCCACCGAGCTCCCGCCGCCGGCCCCCGACGACGATGACGACGATGACGACCACGACGACGACTGAGCCCACCACGACCAGGTCGTTCGCCAAGCTCCCCGGCCGCCGCGGCACCCGCATCCCGGCGCGCGCGCAGATCATGGGCTGGCTGCTGCTGGTGCTGGTCGTGGTGCTGCTGGCGGTGATCCTGATCGTCCGCTCGTTCCTGCACAACGACGTGAACGACCAGGTGACCGCGTCGATGGAGCAGGAGGCGCACGAGTTCGTCACGTTCGCCGCCACCGGCCGCGACCCGCGCACCGGGCAGCTGCTCACCAATCCCGAAACGCTTTTCGACTCCTACCTGCGCCGCCAGTACCCGGACCGCGACGAGGCCCTGATCGGCGTGTGGGAGACGCCGACCGGCCTGCGGCCGCTGTCCCAGGAGCAGGACGACGAGATCGACCGGTTCGCCAAGGACCAGGCGCTGCTGCAGCAGATCGTGGCCGCCCCGAGCAACTACGGCTGGCTCGACACTCCGGCCGGGCGGATGCAGTGGCTCAAGGTTCAGACCGAGTCCGAGCAGGGCGGCCGGGCCTGGTTCGTGGTCGAGCGCTACACCGCGTCGGCGATGGCCGACGCCGACCGGACCGTGCAGGTGCTGCTGCTGGTCAGCGGCCTCGGCGTGGTGATCGCGGCGCTGTCGTCGTGGGTGGTGGCCGGGCTGATCCTGGCGCCGGTGCGGGCCGTGCGGCAGGCCGCGGCCGAGATCAGCGAGCACGACCTGACCAGGCGCATCCCGGTCGAGGGCCGGGACGACATCGCCGCGCTGGCCGACCAGTTCAACGCGATGCTCGACCGGCTGGAGGGCGCCTTCCGCATCCAGCGCCAGTTCGTCGACGACGCCGGGCACGAGCTGCGGACACCGATCACGATCGTGCGCGGCAACCTGGAGCTGCTCGGCGACGACCCGGCGGAGCGGGAAGAAGTGGTGCGGCTGTGCACCGACGAGCTGGACCGGATGACCCGCATCGTCAACGACCTGCTGATGCTGGCCAAGGCCGACCGGCCCGACTTCGTCACCGCGGCGCCGGTCTCGCTGGCCGAGCTGACCAGCGACATCGAGGCGAAGGTGCGGTCGCTGGCGGACCGCCGCTGGGTGCTCGACGACATCGGCGAGGGCGAGGTGCTGGTCGACGAGCAGCGGATCACCCAGGCGATGGTGCAGCTGGCGCAGAACGCGGTGCAGCACACCGAGCCGGGTTCGGAGATCCGCATCGGCTCCTCCCTCGCCGACGGCGCGGTGCGGCTGTGGGTGACCGACCACGGCCCGGGCATCGATCCGGCCGAGGTGTCGAAGATCTTCGACCGCTTCACCCACGGCAGCAGCCACGGCAAGGGCGGCGCCGGGCTCGGGCTGGCGATCGTCAAGGCCATCGCGGACGCGCACCACGGGCGGGTGCGGGTCGTGTCGCAGCCCGGGGAAGGCGCCACCTTCGCCCTGGAACTGCCCGCCGCCCCACCCCACAACGCGACCGAGGAGACCACTGCATGAGCAAGATCCTGATCGCCGAGGACGAGGCGCGGATCGCGGCGTTCATCGAGAAGGGATTGCGGGCCAACGGCTTCACCACCACCGTCGTCGGCGACGGCGACGCCGCCCAGGACTACCTGCTGACCGGCGACTTCGACCTGGTGGTGCTCGACCTGGGGCTGCCCGGCAGGGACGGCTTCTCGGTGCTGCGGGCGGTGCGGGCCCAGCACGTGACCGTGCCGGTGATCATCCTGACCGCGCGGGACGGCGTGCACGACACGGTCGCCGGGCTGGAAGGCGGCGCGGACGACTACATGACCAAGCCGTTCCGGTTCGAGGAGCTGCTGGCGCGGGTGCGGCTGCGCCTGCGGCCCGTCGACCGGGTCCCGGAGATCACGGTGCTGCGCGACGGCGAGCTCTCGCTGGACCTTCGCACGCGGCGCGCGCAGGTGCCGGAGGGCACGGTCGACCTGACGGCGCGCGAGTTCGCGATGCTGGAGCTGTTCCTGCGGCACTCCGGGCAGGTGCTCTCCCGCGAGCAGATCCTGTCGCACGTGTGGGGCTACGACTTCGACCCGTGCTCCAACGTCGTGGACGTCTACGTGCGGGCGCTGCGCCGCAAGATCGGCACCGAGCGGATCAGCACCGTCCGCGGCATGGGCTACCGCCTGGGCGCCTGAAGCGCGGAGCGCGTGGCGTTTTCGCGCGAAACCGGCGTTCCGCGTGAGGAGGCGGCGCCGCTTTCGCGCGAAAACGGCGCTCACCGAAGCCGAGGCGAGGCGGCGGTCAGGGGGCGTAGCGGAGGATCGCCGCGGTCGCGCCGCCTCCCGGGATGTCCTCGCTGCGCACCGCCATGACCCGGCCGCCGGTGAGCCAGACGCGGCGGGCTATCTCGTCCACCACGCCGTAGGACACCGCGTCGTCGGCCTGCTCGAACGTCACCGCACCCGCCTCGTCGATGAAGCCCGGGACCACGTTGTCGATGTCCACGAACACCGTGTCGACCGCGCCCATCGTGGCGTGCCGGGCCACGTCCGCGATGTCCGTGACCGCCCGGCCCTGGCCGGTGCGCTGCTCGAACAGCTCGCGCAGCTCGCGCAGCCGGTCGGCGTGCAGGTCGTCGAGGACCTCGCGCGTCGCCGACGCCAGCTCGCGGTCGCTGCTCTCCTCCGGGTTTCCGGTCAGGCCGACCGAGGCGAGCTCCGAGGCGGTGCTGACCGACCGGAAGATGCTCGCCAGCGGCTCGGTCGCCGCCAGGACCAGCGGCACGTCGCCGCGCAGCACCGGCCGCAGCGCCCGGTCGACCTGGCGGGAGAACTGGCCCATCCGGACCTTCGGGCCCTCGCCGCCCTGGAACCGGCGGCGCGGCAGGCGGTCGGTGACCGACTCCTTGCCCACCGAACTCTCCACGTCCGCGGGCATCCCCGGCACGTCGACGACGACCGGGTCCATCTCGGGCACGACCTCCAGCAGCCGCACCGAGTTCTGCGCGAGCGCCAGCAGCAGCGCGGTCTGCGGGAAGGTGATCGAGCGCAGCAGCGGCTTGAGGTGGAACCGGTCGGACACCTCGACCACCGCGTTCAGGCGGTTGGGCAGCCGGAAGGTGGTCAGCGAGGTCGGCGTGGCGAACAGCGCGAGGCTGCGGGCCTGGAAGCGCCAGAACTCCTCGTCCTCGGCCAGGTCGGCCAGCTGGCCGGTGATGCCGGCCACGTCCTCCTTGGCGGCGCCCGCCCGGCGGAGCTGGTCGGTCGCCTGCCCGGCGAGGTTCTTCAGCTCGATGCGCTCGGCGTCGCCGCCGGAGGCCGGGCTGGTCGGCAGGTACAGCGAGACGCTGATCGGTTCGCGCGCGGTCAGCAGCGCGTCGACCTGCGCCCGCGTCGGGATGTCGGTGTGCAAGATCGCCATCGGTGCCCTCCCCAGGCGGAACGTCCGGCACCGGCGACGCTACCGAGGCTCCGGCGAACCGGCAGGGCGACGGAGCTCACCCGGCTTCGCCCGTTCCGACGGGCCCGTACCTGCGGTTAAGGTGGTCGGCGTGAACTCGCACTGGCACCGCGTTCTGCCGCCCCCGTCCCGCTGACGGGCGGCGAACCTCCACCACCCCGAAGGCGCAGTTTCAGTTGAAACTGACGGACCCGGGTCTTCTCGTGGCAGTTTCAGTTGAAACTGCACGCACCCACCGGGGTTGACGCGCGCCCGTTCGACGAGTCCTGACGGTTCGCGAACGGAAGAGTTCACCTTGACTGATCAACTGCTCACCGCACCCGCTCCTGCCCGCGGTTTCGTCGCCGGCCCGCTGCCGGTGCTGCTCGCGGCGTTCCTGTGGGGCACCACGGGAACGGCCGCCAGCTTCGCCCCGGCCGCCGCGAGCCCGCTGTCGATCGGCGCCGCCACCATGGGCGTCGGCGGCGTGCTGCTGCTCGTGATCGCCGGGCGGTCCGCGTTCGACGTGCTGCGGTCCGGCCGGACCGGGCTGCTGCTCGTGGGCGCCCTGGCCGTGGCGGTCTACCCGCTGGCGTTCTACTCGTCGATGGCGCTCGCCGGGGTCGCCATCGGCACCGTCATCACGCTCGGCTCGGCGCCGGTGTTCGCCGCGATCTTGGAACGCGTCGTCGACGGCGTCCGGCTGGATCGCCGGTGGGCGCTGGCCGCCGCGGTTTCGGTGCTGGGCCTGCTGCTGATCACCGTCGGCGGCGAGAGCGGCGTCGGCGCGGACGTCATCGTGGGTGCCCTGCTCGGCTTGCTCGGCGGCGCCGGGTACGTCGCTTACTCGTGGGCGGCCGCGCGGATGATGCGCGGCGGCCACGGCTCGCGCGCGGTGATGGGCGCGATGTTCGGTGCCGGCGCCGTCGTGCTGCTGCCGGTGCTGGCGTTCACCGGCGGTCCGCTGCTGAGCTCCCCGTCCGGGCTGCTGGTGGTGGGCTACCTCGCGGTGATCCCGATGGGCCTGGCGTACCTGCTGTTCGGGGCCGGGCTGCGCCGCACGTCGGCCAGCGTCGCGACAACGCTGAGCCTGCTGGAGCCGGTGGTGGCCGCGCTGTTGAGCGTGCTCGTCGTCGGGGAACGACTGGGCATCGCGGCGTGGTGCGGCGTCGCGCTGATCGGCATCGGGTTGGTGCTGGTCAGCACGCGCCGCTGAGAACCTGTGCACAGCTGTGGATAACTTTCTCCACAGCTGTGCACAAACCGGTAGCTCAACCAGGTGTTTTCGCAGCTGAGCACCCTGTTGGCAAAGTTATCCACAAGCTTGTGGACAACTGCGCGGCAAAGATGAAGTGCTCCTCATGGGCGGTTCACGCGCGGTTCAGCCGCGGGACAGATCGTTCATGGCGTGAACAGCCACGAGGACACCACGCAGCTGGTGCGCACCGAGTTCGCCACGAGCCCGGTGCGCACCGCCCGCGTGGCGTCCGACCCGAGCGCCGGGCGCGGCTGGGCCATCGGGATCACCCTCGGTGCGCTCGGCCTGCTCGGGCTGATGGCGGTGCTGACCGCGCCGGAGGACGCCGGGGCCGACCAGCTCGGCCGGTCCGGGCTGATCACCATCCTGGTGTTCGCCGCCGCCGTGGCCGGCTGGATGAGCAACCGGCTCGACGACACCTTCGTCGCGCTGTCCGCGGCGGCCGTGCTGGTGGTGCTGGGCGCGCTGGACGCCGAGGAGCTGTTCGAGTCGCTCGGCGCGGACCAGATCTGGCTGCTGGTGGCGGCGTTCGTGCTGGCCGCCGGGATCAACCGGACCGGCCTGCCCGCCCGGCTGGCGATCGCGCTGGTCGGCCGCGCCCGATCGGCGCGCGGCCTGGTGCACCTGATCACCGCGGGCCTGGTGATCACGGCGCTGCTGGTGCCGAGCACGAGCGGGCGCGCGGCGCTGGTGCTGCCCATCTTCCTCGCGCTGGCGGACGCGTTCGCGCACCGGCCGCGCCTGGTCCGGGCCCTCGCCGTGCTGTTCCCGACCGTCGTGCTGCTGTCGGCGATCGCGACGCTGGTCGGCGCCGGGGCGCACCTGATCACCAGCCAGGTCCTGGACAGCACGATCGGCACGGGCATCGGCTTCGGCCAGTGGCTGCTGTGGGGCCTGCCGTTCGCCGTGGTCAGCTCGCACCTGGCCGCAGAGCTGGTCCTGCTGCTGTTCACCGGCCGCGCGGAACGCCGGGCGCGGTTGAGGGTCGACGCCGCCGCGCTGCGCGAGCAGCTCGACGTGCCGCCGCAGATGCGGCGCGCCGAGATCCGCGCCATCTGCCTGCTCGGCACCGTCGTGCTGCTCTGGAGCACCGAGCCGCTGCACGGCCTGTCGCCCGCGCTGATCGCGCTGGCCGGGGCACTGCTGATCGCCTCGCCGCGGTTCGGGACGGTGCGCATCGGCGCCGCGATCTCCGAAATCCCCTGGTCGCTGCTGCTGTTCATGGCCGCCACCACGGCGCTCGGCGAGGCGCTGACCGAGTCCGGGGCCGCCGGCTGGGTCGCCGCGAACGCGCTCGTCGGCGACAGCACGGGCGCCATGCTGATCGCCGTCGTCGCGTTGAGCGTCGCCGCGCACCTGCTGGTGCAGTCGCGGTCCGCGCGGTCGGCGGTGCTGATCCCGCTGATCGTGCCCGCCGCCTTCGCGGTCGGCATGAACCCGGTCGCGCTGGCCTTCGCCTCGACCGCCGCGGCGGGCTTCTGCCACACGCTGCCGTCCTCGGCCAAGCCGGTCGCGATGTTCGCCCGGCTCGACCACGCCTACACCCCGCGCGACCTGCTCAAGCTGTCCGCCCTGCTCGGCCCCGCGCTGGGCGCGCTCGTCGTGCTGTTCGCCCTGTTCGTCTGGCCGGCGCTCGGCCTGCCGCTCATCTGATAAGTCCACAGTGGAGGAGAACATCATGCTGCGCTTCGCCGTCGCCCCGAGCGGATTCAAGGAATGCCTGGACGCCGAGGCCGTCGCCGACGGGATCCGCGCCGGCATCCGCCGGGTGGTGCCCGCCGCGGCCATCGACACCATCCCGCTGATCGACGGCGGCGAGGGATCGGCGCGGCTGCTGGCCCGGTCGACCGACGGCGAGCTGGTGCCGGTCACCGCCACCGGCCCGGTCGGCGAACCGGTGGAGTCGCACTTCGCGCTGGTCGGCGACACCGGATTCGTGGAAATGGCCGCCGCCGCCGGGCTTTCCCTGGTGCCGCCGGGCCGGCGCGATCCCGGCGCGACGACCAGCCGCGGCGTCGGCGAGCTGATCGCCGCCGCGCTCGACGCGGGCGTGAAGAAGATCGTCATCGGCTGCGGCGACTCCGGGACCTGCGACGGCGGTGCCGGTGCGCTGCGGGCGCTCGGCGTTCGCGTGCTGGACGCCGACGGGGCGGAGATCGGCGACGGCGGCGCGGAACTGGTCCGCGCCCGGCGGCTCGACGCGACCGGGCAGGACCCGCGACTGTCCGAAGTGGAGCTCGTGGTCGCGGTGAACCCGACGAACGTGCTGTGCGGGCTGGGCGGCGTCGCGCGCCGCTACGGGCCGCAGAAGGGCGCCGCGCCGGAGCGCGTCGAGCAGCTCGCCGCCGCGATGCAGGTCTGGGCGGAAGTCCTGCGCCGGCACAGCGGAATCCGGTTCACCGACCTGCCCGGCGGCGGCGCTTCGGGCGGGCTCGGCGCCGGGCTGGCGGGAGTGCTCGGGGCGCGGCTGGCCTCGCGGTTCGACGTGTTCCTCGAGAGCAGCGAGCTGGACCAGCGGCTGCGGGCCGCCGACCTGGTGATCACGGCCGAGGGCGCGATCGACGCGTCCACCGCGCTCGGCAAGATCCCGACCGAGGTGGCGCGGCGGGCGAAGCGGTACGGCAAGCCGGTGATCGCCCTGTGCGGCACCATCGGCCCCGGCGCGGACGCCAGCTACGACCACGGGATCGACGCGATCACCGGCATCCTGACGGAACCGGTGGACCTGGCGGACGCGATCACCCGCGCCCCGGAGCTCATCGCGGACGCCACCGCCCGAACCCTCCGCATGCTCCTCGTCGGCCGCACCTTACGAGCGGCCTGACGCGGGGTCGAGTGGAGCGAACGGACCGTTTACTTCGTAAGGCGAGGTGAACAGGCCGTTGACTCCGTCCTCCGAAACCCGCGCATTCAGCAACAGATCCCCAACCCGCAGCAGCGCCATCCGCAAGCCGCGCCAGAGCGAACGGCCTGTTCACTTCACTTTTCGGGGTGAACGGTCCGTTCGCTCCATCCCCGAGGCACGCACCGGCCGGTGGACCAGGTGCTCAGAGAAAGCGGCGTCCGGATGCGGGAAAGGACGGAGCGAACGGACCGTTCGCCTCGTTGGGCGAGGTGAACAGGCCGTTCACTTCAGCGCAGGTCAGCGGCCCGCGGCGTAGCCCTGGGCCCCGCGGGCGTTCGCCGCCGCGCGCAGCAAGCCGGAGTCCGGGTCCCGCGAGACCGCAGACAGGCGGCCGAGCGCCCACGGCCCGGCGTCGAGCACGTCGTGGCCGCGGCGGCGGAGCTCGGCGAGGGTGCCGGCGCCGAGCCGCGACTCCGCGACGACCCGGCCGGGTTCCCAGGCGCGCGGGTAGAACGAGCCCGGGAACGCGCCGGTGTGCCAGGCCGGCGCGTCGATCGCCGCCTGCAGGTTCAGTCCACCGTGGACGTGCGCCAGCCAGAAGCACAGCTGCCACTGGTCCTGCTGGTCGCCGCCGGGCGTGCCGAAGGCCATGGTCGGCACGCCGCCGCGCAGCGCCAGCGACGGGCTCAGCGTGATCCGGGGCCGCTTGCCCGGCGCCAGCGAGTTCGGCAGGCCCTCGTCCAGCCAGAACATCTGCGCCCGGCTGCCGAGGCAGAAGCCCAGCTCGGGAATGGTCGGCGAGGACTGCAGCCAACCGCCGGACGGCGTTGCCGAGATCAGGTTGCCCCACCGGTCGACCACGTCGATGTGCACCGTGTCGCCGCGGCTTTCGCCGGTCGGCGACACCGTGGGCTCGCCGATGCCGACGCCGCTCGGGTCCTTCTCGCCGTCCACGCCGCGCCCCTCGGCGACGTGCGCGGCCAGGATCGCGTCGCGACCGCCCGGCGAGCCGGGGCGCAGCTCCAGCGAGGCGCGGTCGCCGATCAGCGCTCGGCGGGCGGCGGCGTAGTCGCGGGACACCAGGTCGGCGAGGACGCCGGGGTCTGCGGAGTCGCCGTACCAGGCCTCGCGGTCGGCGAAGGCGAGCTTGGCGGCCTCGACCGCGACGTGCACGGTGTCCGCGTCGGCGACGCCGTCGACGTAGTTGATCCGGTCGCCCTCCAGGAGGCGCAGTTGCTGCGCCAGCGCGGGGCCCTGGGACCAGATGCCGAACTTCGCCAGGGTCCAGTCGCCGGGGAGGTCGACGGTCAGCGGGGTTTCGTAGCCCGCCTCGAACTCGGCCATGTCCTGCGCGGTGATGACGCCCGCGTGGTCCCGCCCGGAGTTGTCCCGGTGCGGCGTGCGCACGAACTTCTCGACCGCCTCGGCGACGAAGCCGTGCGACCAGGCGCGGCGGGCCGCGTCGATCTGCGCCTCGCGGCCGGACCCGGCCGCCTCGCCCTCGGCCAGCAGCCGCTCCCACGTGTCGGCCAGCACCGGGTTCTTGAGCACGCTGCCGGGCTTCGGCGCGGCGCCGTCGGTCAGCCAGAGCCGGGCCGAGCTGAGCCAGTGCTCGGTGAACATCGCGCGGACCGTGTCGATGGTCGTGCTGATCCGCTCCACGATCGGAAACCCGTCGCGGGCGTAGCCGATGGCGTACTTCAGCACCTCCCGCAGCGGCTTGGTGCCGTGATCGCGCAGCAACAGCAGCCAGCCGTCCCAGGCGCCCGGCACGGTGGTGGCCAGGAATCCGGTGCCGGGCACCAGGTCGAGGCCGAGCTCGTCGCGGTAGTGGCCGATGGTCGCCGCGGCGGGCGCCGGGCCCTGGCCGCAGAGCGCGCGGGGGCGCGGGTCGTCGGCGGTGGTGAACAGCGCGGGGACCTCGCCGCCCGGGCCGTTGAGGTGGGGTTCCACGACCTGCAGGACGAACCCGGCGGCGACCGCGGCGTCGAAGGCGTTCCCGTCGTCCTCCAGCACCGCCATGCCCGCCGCGGAGGCGAGCCAGTGCGTGGAGGCGACCATCCCGTGCGTGCCGGCGAGTTCCGGGCGAGTCGTAAACACGTCAACCACCTTAGGCGGACGCCACCCGTCCGAGCGATAGCCGAAGCGAGGACATCCCCTGCGCCCAGCACCAGCCGCCCGAGTCAGCGGGAGGGGTCCCGATTGCCCAAGGTGTCGTTTCAGAGCGGGGTCCGGGCGCGTGTGCGGCGTGACCGCCCGGAACGCAGGGCGGCGATTTCGCGCGAAATCGCCGTCGAGCACCGGGCGCCCTCGGATGGGCTTGCCCCGAGCCAACGCCTGGAATCGGGAGGCGCTCAGGCGGGCGTGCCCGCGACCGGGGTTCGGCCGACGCCTCGCCAGGACAGGCCCGCGCGGCGCAGGACGTCCGGGTCGAGGTGGTTCCGGGTGTCGACCACCACCGGGCCGCGCAGTGACTCGGCCAAACGGTTCCAGTCCAGCGTCCGGAACTCCTGCCACTCCGTCAGCAGCACCAGCGCCGCGGCTTCCTTCGCCGCCTGGTACGGGTCGTCCACCAGCTCCACCTCCGGCGGCAGCGCCGGCTCGTCGCCGCGCAGCCCCGGGTCGTAGGCGACCAGCTCCGCGCCGCGCTCCGCCAGCAGCCGCGCCACCTCCAGCGCAGGCGAATCGCGCAGGTCGTCGGTGCCGGCCTTGAACGTCAGGCCCAGCAGCCCGAGCCGCACCCCGTCGAGGGAGCCGCCGCAGGCGTCGGCGACCTTCGCCACCATCCGCTCGCGCTGCCGGGTGTTGGACGAGATGGTCGCCTGCAGCAGCGGGAAGTCGAAGTCCACGGCCTCCGCCACCTGCAGCAGTGCCGCGGTGTCCTTCGGCAGGCACGAGCCGCCCCAGCCCGGCCCCGGCTGCAGGAACGACTGCCCGATCCGGCGGTCGTAGCCCATTCCCTCGGTGACGTCCGAGATGTCCGCGCCCAGCCGCTCGCAGAGCTCCGCGATCGCGTTCACGTACGAGAGCTTGGTCGCCAGGAAGCAGTTCGCCGCGTACTTCACCATTTCCGCGCTCGCGGCGTCCGTGAGCACCGTCGGGGCGCCGAGCCGCGCGTACAGGGCGGCCACCCGCTCGGCCGCGTCCTGGGTGTCCGAGCCGACCACGATGCGGTCCGGGTTCAGGAAGTCGTGCACCGCCGAGCCCTCGCGCAGGAACTCCGGGTTGCTGACCACCGCGACGTCCTCGCGCCCGACCAGCTCGCGCAGCCGCGCCGACGTGCCCACCGGCACCGTCGACTTCGTGACCAGCACGCATCCCGCGGGCAGCAGCTCGCGCACCTCCTGCGCCACCGCCTCCACCACGGCCAGGTCCGCCTTGCCGCCGGCCCCCATCGGCGTCGGCACGCACAGGAAGACCACCTCGGCCTCGGCGACGGCGGCCGCCGAACCGACCACGAACTCCAGCCGTCCGGCCGCGATGCCTTCCTGCACCAGCTCGGCCAGCCCGGGCTCGTGGATCCGCACCTCGCCGCGGGAGAGCTGCTCGACCTTCGCGGCGTTCACGTCGCTGCACACCACCCGGTGCCCCAGCGACGCCAGGCACGCGCCGGTCGTCAAGCCGACGTACCCGGTGCCAACAACGACGATTCGACGGGCGAACACAGTCCCCACACCCCTTCACCTCGCACGACCGTTCGGTCGTGGCCCCCTTGGGCATCGTGGCACATCGCCCGCACAGCGGAACCTGCATCGCCAAACGTTCACGCGCCGTACGTCCTGCGTGACGCGCCGGTGAACCGGCGTTTAGGCTCACCGGCCGTGGAGCAGCGACGTTTGGGCGAATCCGGTCTGGTGGTCAGCGCGGTCGGTCTGGGTTGCAACAACCTCGGCCGCCCCGGTACGGCCACCGAATCCCTGTCCGGTGTTCGAGCCGTGGTGGACGCCGCGCTCGACGCCGGGATCACCTTCTTCGACGTGGCCGACGTGTACGGCTCGCCCCGCGGGCGCAGCGAGGAGCTGCTCGGGCAGGCGCTGTCCGGCCGCCGCGAGCACGCGATCATCGCCACCAAGTTCGGCATGGACATGCAGGGCGGCAACGGGCCCGACTTCGCGGCGCGCGGTTCCCGCCGCTACGTGCGGCGCGCCGTCGAGTCGTCGCTGCGGCGGCTGGGCACCGACTGGATCGACCTGTACCAACTGCACCGGCCGGACCGGCTGACGCCGATCGACGAAACGCTCTCGGTGCTGGACGACCTGGTGCGCGAGGGCAAGATCCGCTACGTCGGGCACTGCAACCTCGCGGGCTGGGAGCTCGCCGACACGTCGTGGACGGCGTCCTCGGCCGGGCTGGCCGCGCCGGTGTCGGCGCAGAACCACTACTCGCTGCTGGCGCGGGAGGCCGAACGCGAGGTCGTGCCGGCCTGCAAGCGGTTCGGCGTCGGGATCATCCCGTACTTCCCGCTGGCCAACGGGCTGCTCACCGGCAAGTACCGGCAGGACCAGGAGCCGCCGGAGGGCAGCCGGCTGGCGAACCGGAACCAGATGCTCGCCGACGCCCCGTGGGAGTGCATCGAGCAGCTGCGCGCCTTCGCGGAGGAGCGCGGCATCCCGATGACCGCGGTGGCGGTCGGCTGGCTGGCGGCGCAGGAGGTGGTGGGCTCGGTGATCACCGGCGCCACCACGCCGGAGCAGGTGCAGGCGAACGCGGTGGCGGGCGCCTGGCGCCCCACCCAGGCCGACCTGGACGCCATCGACGCGATCTGCCCGCCCACCGAGCGCTAGGCCCCGACGACGGCGGTGGCGCTCCGTCACCACCGCCGTCGCTTCCGCAGGTGGTGGACGATGTCACGAGCAGTCGGCCGGCATCGGGTGAACGTCGACTTCTCGCGGAATCACGCTCCAGCCACGGCTTCGCGGGTCTTCCAACACAGTCGGTGATCGGGTCCGTCGCTCGGACGGACCCGAGAATCGCACCGGTGGCAGACGCGGCGGCCCTGGCCCGCGGACCAGGCTCTGAACATGGAGCTGATCGGGATCGCCACATTGTTCGCCGGCCTCGCGTTGCTGGCCGCGCTGCCGCTGGTCGCGCTGCTGGCGTTCGTCGAGATGAGTTCGCAACGACGGGTACGCCGCCATCATTGAGCGCAGGTTCGCCGCCTGCCCGTTCCGCGTCAGGTGCTGGGCACGACCGTTCCCAGGTGTTAGACATGCCGGGACACCAGCAACGAACGCAAAGGAACGAGCAGATGCTGATCACCGACACCGCGGCGATCGTCACCGGCGGGGCTTCCGGCCTTGGCGCGGCCACCGCACGAGCGCTCGCGTCGCGCGGCGCGCAGGTCTTCGCGGTGGACTTGCCGGACTCGGTGGCCAACGCGCCGGTCGTTGACGGGGTCACCTACACGGCCGCCGACGTCACCGACGCGGACCAGGTGCAGACCGCCGTCGACCAGGCGGCCGGTGCCGGGGTTCCGCTGCGGATCGTGGTGAACTGCGCGGGCATCGGGCCGTCGGCGCGGATCGTCGGCCGCAAGGGCCCGCACGACTTCGACCTGTTCCGCAAGGTCATCGAGATCAACCTGATCGGCACCTTCAACGTGCTGCGGCTGGCCGCCGCGGCGATCGGCCAGACCGAACCCGGCGAGCACGGCCAGCGCGGCGTGGTGATCAACACCGCCTCCGTCGCCGCCTTCGACGGGCAGATCGGCCAGGCCGCGTACTCGGCGTCCAAGGGCGGCGTGGCGAGCCTGACGTTGCCGGCCGCGCGCGACCTGGCGTCGTCGGGCATCCGCGTGATGACCATCGCGCCGGGCATCGTGGACACGCCGATGCTGGCGACCATCAGCGAGGAGTTCCGCACCGGGCTGGCCGAGAGCGTGCCGTTCCCGAAGCGGCTGGCCACGCCGGAGGACTTCGCGAAGCTCGCGCTGGACATCGTCGAGCACGACTACCTCAACGGCGAGGTCATCCGGATGGACGGCGCCCTGCGGATGGCGCCGCGCTGACGATCGGGTGATGGTGGCGGGGGGGGGTGGGGAGGGAGGCAGGACCAACCCCCACACTGGGGCGGCTTTTTGCCA